>JAGNQL010000216.1 GCA_017989135.1 Burkholderiales bacterium | reverse complement strand
TGGTGATCGACGAAGATTTGATCGTTGAAATCGTGCGTCCCGGTACGGGCGATCCGGTGCCCGAGGGCGAAGTGGGTGAGATCGTGGTGACGACGTTTAATCCCGACTATCCGCTGATTCGTTTTGGTACGGGCGACCTGACCGCGGTGCTGCCTGGCTCGTGTCCGACGGGCCGCACCAACATGCGCATCAAAGGTTGGATGGGCCGCGCCGATCAGACGGCGAAGGTGAAGGGCATGTTCGTGCATCCATCGCAGGTGGACGCGGTGGCGAAGCGTTTCCCGGAACTCGGTCGCGTGCGTCTCGTGTTGACTAATCCGGACCAGAAGGATGCGATGGCGCTGCACGCCGAATGCGCTGCGCCGAGTGATGATTTGAAAGCGAAGATTGCGTCGGCACTGCGGGACGTGACGAAGCTTGGCGGCGACGTCGTATTCGCGGCCGTCGGCGCGCTTGCCAACGATGGCAAGGTGATTGATGATGCACGGAAGTACGAGTAGACGGACGCGTGTGCGTGACGTTAGCGTCCCGCATTGGCTTTTAGCGTGGAACGACAGCCTGGCGGTCGTTTGCGCTATATTTTTCTATAAGTCGACAACTGCATTAATTTGCCCCAAACGACCGCCTGACTGTCGTTAGAACGTAAAAGCTGTAACCGAATAAAATGAGTACTACGCCCGAACCTTGGCCACCGACCATCACGCTTGAACGCAACGGCGTGCGCCTCGAACCGCTCGCGCTCGCGCACGAGGCGGAGCTTGCGGCCGCGGCGGCAGACGGCGAGCTGTGGAACATTCGCGTGACGTCCGTGCCCGAGCCGCAGGAGACGCGCGCCTACATCGAAGGCGCGTTGAAGCAGCGCGCCGAAGGCAATCGTCTCGCGTTCGCCGTGATTGATGTCGCGAGCGGAAAGGTCATCGGCAGCACCAGCTATCACGACATCGTGCCCGGTATCAAGCGCGTGGAAATCGGTTGGACCTGGTACGCCAGATCGTATCAACGCTCGCACGTGAACACGACGTGCAAGCTCATGCTGATGCAGCACGCGTTTGAGGTGCTCGGGTGTGCTGTCGTCGGCTGGCGCGCGAGTCACATGAACCTCGCGTCGCAGCGCGGGCTGGAACGGCTCGGTGCGAAGCGCGACGGTGTGCTGCGTCACCATGCGCCGATTCGCGACGGAAAAGTACGCGACACGGTGATGTACTCGATGCTCGCGGACGAGTGGCCTGCGGCGAAGGAAAAGCTGGAAGCCAAACTCTCATCGAGGCACACACAAAGCATCGCGCCCACGGAGGTCACGCTCGCGTCAATCACCGCCGACAATTTATCCCCGGTGCTCCGGCTCAACCCCGGCGCGATAGGCGAGCGCATGGTCGCCACCAACGCCATCTCCATCGCACAGGGCGCACACAGTGCCAATGCCGTGCCGCGCGCGATCATGGCGGCCGACAAGATCGTGGGTTTTCTGATGCTCTACGACCCGACGCTCGACGCAGCCCTCGCTGTGAAGGACGAAGCGCACATCGACAGCGTCGATCTTTGGCGCCTCATGGTCGATTTTCAGCAGCAAGGCAAAGGCTTCGGTGAGGCTGCTATTTTGCAAGCCGCACGCTACGCAGCGACGCGTCCCAGCATCACGAAAATGCGCCTGTCATACGTCCCAAGCGAAGGCAACCCTTCGCCGTTTTACAAGCGCATGGGGTTCGTCGAGACGGGCGAGAAGGACGGCATCGAGATCGTGATGGAGCAGCCGATCATCAAACTTCTTGGATGACTGCTGGGGAATTGCGTCAGAGTCCCAAGTCGCTTAATCGCAGGTGGTCGTCCGGGCGACGACCCATCGGCCAGTGAAACTTGCGAGCCGTGGCCGTGATCGGCAAATCGTTGATGCTGGCGATGCGGCGGCACATGTAGCCCAGCGCGTCAAACTCCCAGTTCTCGTTGCCGTAGGAGCGAAACCAGTTGCCCGCGTCGTCTGTGACTCACAAGCAAAGCGCACCGCGATGCGGTTATCGGTAAACGCCCACAGTTCCTTGATGAGACGATACTCATTTTCTGCCGCCCACTTTCGGGTGAGAAATTCGACGATCGCTGGGCGACCGGCGAAGAACTCCGAGCGATTGCGCCACACGCTGTCGGGGGAATAGGCGAGCGATACACGTTGCGGATCACGCGCATTCCACGCGTCCTCAGCCATGCGAACTTTCTGCACCGCAGTTTCTCGCGTGAAAGGCGGCAGAGGCGGCCGTGGATTTTCTGGCGCGTTCATGGCGAGATCAGTATGTTTTGTAAGGCAGAAATTTTCCAGACAACACCACATTGACACGGTCACCTTTGTCATTAGGTTCGCGTTTGATATCCATACTGAAATCAATCGCGCTCATGATGCCGTCGCCGAATTCTTCGTGAATCAGCTCCTTGATCGTGGTGCCGTAAACGCTGACGATTTCGTACCAACGGTAGATCAGCGGATCCGTCGGCACGGGCGAGCCCAATGATCCCTTGTACGGCACGACTTGCAGCCATTTCTGCTCTTCAGCGTCGAGGGCGAAAATCTTTCCGAGCACTTTAGCTTGCTCGGCATTCAATGTCATTTGACCGAGGCAGGCGGCGGTGACCCACTCTTTCGACTCGCCCACTTTTGTGGCGACATCGGCCCACTTGATGCCCTTTTTCACCTTGACGGTGATGATTTTCTCGGTGACGTCGTTACGGTTCATGATGTGCTCCTTCTGTGAGTGACTAAGTTCAGTGTTTCGCGCGGCTAACGAGGAAATCAACGATGTTGTTACGCAGTTCGTAATAGCCGGCTAGGTGATGCAGTGTGCTGCGCGTTCGATCTTTCGGGAGTGGATTGACAACCACTTCTTCCAATCCCCCTGACACGTAGCCGATGTCTGTGTCGCCGCCGTTTTTCATCAGCAGAATGCGATCCGCAAGGAGAATCGCCTCATCAACATCGTGAGTGATCATGAAAACCGTTTGCTGCGTCTTACGCACGATGGAAATCAGCTCTTCCTGAATAGTGCCGCGCGTAAGCGCGTCGAGCGCACCGAACGGTTCGTCCAATAGCAGCATTTTGGGTTGTATGGCAAAGGCGCGCGCAATGCCAACGCGCTGCTTCATCCCGCCGGACAATTGAGAAGGCAACTTGTCGATGGCTTGCGTCAGGCCAACCAATTCAACCACCGATTCGACAGCGGCCGTCACTTGATCGCGCTTCCAGTCGGGCCAACGCGACTCCACAGCGAACGCGATGTTTTTGCGCACGGTCAACCAAGGCATGAGCGCGTGACTTTGGAATACGACGCCGCGTTCGAGGCTAGGTCCCACCACCTCGCGACCATCCATAAAAACGTACCCGCTGGTTGCCCGATCGAGTCCCGCGAGCACGTTGAGAATCGTCGTTTTTCCGCATCCCGAATGTCCGATGATGCATACGAATTCGCCTTTGTCGAGCGTGAAGCTGACGTCATTGAACACGGGGCGATCTGCGCTAAACGCCTTGCTCAATTTCTCGATGCGTAAAAATCCGTCCAACCTGATTCCCTTGAATGTTCGTTTGCGCTCGCAGTTATTCGACGTAGGTCACGAGGCGTTGTAGTCGCGCAAACATCATGTCCAGCAGCATGCCGACGACGCCGATCACGAGGATCGCGAAGATCACGTTGGTGAGTGACAAATTGTTCCATTCGTTCCAGACGAAATAGCCGATACCGGTGCCGCCGACGAGCATTTCTGCGGCCACGATCACCAGCCACGCTATGCTCATCGATATGCGCATGCCGGTCAAAATGGTGGGCGCAGCGGCGGGCAATATCACCTTGAGCGCCTTGCGCAATGGCTTCACCTCAAGCGTGCTCGCGACGTTGAGCCACTCACGTTTTACCGACGACACGCCGAACGCTGTGTTGATCAGCATCGGCCAAACCGAGCAGATGAAGATCACAAAGATCCCGCTGATCGACGAATCCTTGATCGTGTAGAGCGCGAGCGGCATCCACGCCAATGGTGAGATAGGTTTGAGGACTTGAATAAACGGATCAAACGCGCGGCGCAACAGCGGCGACATTCCGATCAGGAAACCAAGCGGGATGGCCACGATGCAGGCGATCAGAAATCCCAGTCCGACGCGGCCCAGGGAATACGCGAGCTGGATAGCGATGCCTTTGTCGTTCGGTCCGTTGTCGTAGAAGGGGTTCGAGAGCTGTTTGACCACCGTCGCCCCCATCTGCGTGAGCGTCGGAAAGCCTGTGGTCTTGGCCGCCTCGCCCGCTACGGGCGCGCTCTTGCCCATGAGCTTGTCGTATTCGGCCTGCTCCGTCGAAACTGTCGCCGCGGGCGCGGGTTGCGCGGCGGATGGCAACGTCAACGCATGCCACACCGTCAAGAGGAACACCAGAATCAGGGCCGAGACCAGACCCGCCCGGAATTCGAGCGACTTGAAAACCGCAGAACTCATCGCATCAAACCGCAAGCTTGTTGATCTTGAAGCTCTTGA
>JAGNQL010000005.1 GCA_017989135.1 Burkholderiales bacterium | reverse complement strand
CAGCGCCGCTTTCTCTAATCAGCAAATCTGCGTTGCTCGTCGAAATTGCGGCCGAGGCTTTTTCGCGCTCAGCGGGCTCGCTAAATTTCAAAACGATCGTGTCGCCCGCTTTATCGAGCCCGTTGTATTGAATCCTCTTTTCGCGAAGCAACGTACGCACGTCAGAGGCGTTGCGATCAGCCGCTCGATCCAGCGCGCCTTTCATATCCACCTGCATCAGGAAGTGCACACCGCCGCGAAGATCAAGGCCCAACGCCATCGGCTTCGCGTTGAGCGATTGCATCCAATGCGGCGTCGTCGATTCATTGGTCAGGGCGATGATGTAGCTGCCGGTGCCGTCCGCGTTGCCTTGGTTGAGATCCTTAATCAGAAGATCTTTGGCCTTCGACTGCGCCTCGAAATCACCCTTCGCAAAGCGAACGTGAACGCCGTTGGCAACATCAAGCTCCGACGAGGCCACTGCGAGCCCAGCGCCCTTGAGCGTTTTTTCAACCCGCTCCAACAGCGAAGCGTCAAGCTTCACGGCCGTCTTGTTAGTGGAAACCTGCACCGCAGGCACCTGCGGGAAGATATTAGGAACGGTATAGAAGAGCCCAATCAAGACCGCAGCGATCATGACGAGGTATTTCCACAGGGGATAGCGATTCATAGGCTTGGGCTCTATGCTGAAGATTTGACGGAGGTTGGGACGAATTTAGCCATCCCAACCCGCCACGAAAAAGCCATTGCGCGGACCGACGAACGGCGTCCAGCGGCGCGCGGACTCACTAAATTTGCTTAATGGAGCCCTTAGGCAGCAGCGCAGTTACCGCGTTGCGTTGGAAGGCGATCTCGGTGCCAGAGGCGACTTGAATGGTGACGTAGTTGTCATCCAATTTCGTGACCTTGCCGACCATGCCGCCTGCGGTGACGACTTCGTCGCCCTTCTGTATCGCGTCGATCATGGCTTTTTGCTCTTTCGCGCGCTTTTGTTGCGGACGGATCAAGAGGAAATAAAAGACGACAAAGATGCCGATCATCGGCAGGAGGGACAGAAGCTGATTCCCTTCCGCGCCACCACCAAACATAGATTGCGCGTGTGCAGTGCCAAACATGAGAAAACCTCAGTAAATCAAAAAGTTAACCATGAATTGTAGCGGGGCATGGAGGCGGCAAACTGAGCCGAAAAACGCGGCGGCGGTCCGATACAGCTTTTGCGCTCAAGTGACTACCAGGCGGTCATTAGCGCTTCTTTTGAAGCTATGTCGACATTCAGAAAAATTCAGCCGAAACGACCGCCAGGCGGTCGCTAGCGCTAGAAAGTCGTTTGCATACTCAGCGGTGTTAAGCCGCTGGCACCGCCAACGCTGTGACGTCGCGCACGTGCGTCGCATTACCCAACGCCCAGAGCGAAGCCATCAGCGGCGCGAGCGAGCGCTCACCTAACACCGGCGCGGCGAGCGACGTGAACTTGCGCTCGAGGTCACCGTCGGTCAGCGGGCGCTGCAACGAGCCAATTGCGTGCTCCACGTGCACCGCCTTCTTGGAACCATCGCGCAACACGGCCACCGCGCGCACCTCAGCCTCGTCAATCGTCGCATCGACGGTCGCGATCACTTTGCGGCGAATCGCGACCACATCGGAGCGGCTCACAAGCGCATCGTCAAACTCACCCTCGCCCGCCTCACCAAACAGCAAGCCGGCTGCACAGCCGTGATACACGCTGAATTTCGCCTCTAAGCCATCCTTCGGTTCTTTCTTGCCAGTGAGTTCGAGCACCAACGAATGCACAGAAAGTTCGATGCGCTCTACCTCTTCCGCCTTTACGCCCGCCGCGCGAAGCTGCGCGCAGGCGTCAATCGCAGGATGAATCACGATGCCGCAGGCGAACGGTTTGTAGGTATTGAATGAAATTTCAAAGCGCGAGCCCAGCTCGTCGGTGATTTCGTTCCAATCGCATTTGGTTGACGCGACTTGCATAAAGCCACGCGGCGCTTCGAGCGCGCGCTTGCTGGCGGTGAAACCCTCACGCGCCATCAGCGCCGCGAGCATGCCCGCGCGCGCTGCCGCGCCCGGATGAAACGGTTTGGTCATGGTGCCGAATTGTTCGCGCAGGCCGACGGGGGTGGACGCGGCGATGCCGAGCGCCATTTGCGTTTTGTCGGCATCAAGCCCCAGCAAACGCGAACACGCGGCCGCCGCGCCGAGCATGCCGGTAGAGCCTGTGATGTGCCAGCCACGGTCGTAATGATCGGGATACATAGCGTTGCCGACGCGGCATGCGACATCAATGCCGAGCACCAGCGCATCGATCACCGAGCGACCGCTCGCGCCTGTGACTTCAGCGAGCGCAAGAATCGCAGAGGCAACCGGGCCCGCAGGGTGGATGATGGTCTTGAGATGCGTGTCGTCGAAGTCAAACGTGTGTGACGTGATGCCGTTTACCAACGCCGCGCCTGCGATGTCAATACGCTCGCGACGCCCAAGTACGGTGGCTTGCGGCGCGGGTTGCATCACGGCAAGTGCACGCAGGGTGGCGTCGGCCGCCTCGTGATGCGCGGCACCTACAGCACAGCCAAACCAATTGAAAAACGTGCGATGCGCCTCGTGATCCACCGCGTCACTCCATCCTCGTGAGGGGTGGTTAGCGACAAACTCAGCGAGCGTGCGCGTAACGGGAGGCGGATTGTGATCGGCGGAGACTTGAGTGTTGCGGGCCATGTTTGAAAGGTGAGCAGTGAGTGGTGAATAGTGAGCGGGGCCGACTATGTGGGACGCGAGTTTCTACCCCTTCAAGCGTATGACCTCTCGTGGCTAAGCATTCACCTCAATATTTCGTTCGCGAACGAGCTTGGTCCAGCGTGCGACTTCGGCCTCGATAAATGCGCCGAACGCGGCGCTCGTCATCGGCATGGGCTCCAGCGCTTCGCCAGAGAGGCGTTCGCGCAGCTCGGGCGAGTTGATCGCCTTATTAATTTCTTCGTTGAGCTTCGCAACGATAGGCGCGGGCAATTTCGCTGGGCCAACGATGCCGTACCACTGCACGGCGGTGAATCCAGAGAAACCCAACTCCTCAAACGTTGGCACGTCGGGAAGCGCGGCGTGCCGCTTGCTCCCGGTGACCGCGAGCGGACGCAGTTTGCCGCTCTTGATGTGTTGCAATGCTGCGGCGAGGCCCGGCATCATGAATTGCGTTTGTCCACCGAGCACGTCAGTGATGGCGGGCGTGATGCCACGATAAGGCGCGTGCGTGGCTTGAATGTCCACGGCTAGTTTGAATTGTTCGACCAGCAAATGCGTCAGCGAGCCTTGTCCTGCCGATCCGAAATTGAGCGGCGTCTTCTTGGCGAGTGCAACGAGTTCCTTGACGTTATTCGCCGCAACGCCAGCGCCAACCACCAGTACATTCGGCGTGCCCGCCACCATCGCAATCGGTGTGAAATCTTTCACCGCGTTGTAGGGGATATTGCGCATCGCGGGGTTGGTGCCGTGCGTTGCGACGTAACCTAGCATCAATGTGTACCCGTCCGGAGCGGCGCGGAGCGTCGCTTGTGAAGCGATTACGCCGCCGCCACCACTCATGTTCTCCACAATGAACGTTTGGCCCAACGCGCGTTGCAGCCGTTCTGCCACGGTGCGTGCCACCAAATCTACGCCACCGCCGGGCGCGACAGGCGCGATGATCTTCACGGTGCGGTTGGGATAGGGGCCGGATTGGGCGAGGGCATTGCCAGCCAACGCAACGGCCAATGCCGTCACTGCGGATTGTGAAAACTGCCGACGGTTCATATGCGCTTTGGTCACAGTGAAGAATTGCGACCGATTGTAGGAGCGGCGCCACTACGATCAGCCTCGCAAATTCGATTCTGGTTATGTGAACGCCGTCCGTGCAGTGCGCCGGGCTGTTGCGCCACGTAAGCGTTAACACCGTTCGGGTTAAACCATCCGGCGCGCTGCTTCGGGCATTGTGCAGGGCGTGACGAGCCGCTTAAGCGCAGGGTAGGCACTCAGCGCCCACCCGACATGTCTATGGATAGGCCGTGCCGCAGTTGCGGTTCATGAAATCGCGGAGCGCCGTGTAAGTCGTTCGCGTGGCGCATGCACCCAGCGCGTTTGCAGTCAGTGCGCTGCCGCTCATCCCTGACGCCAGCCGTATGGCGAGCAGGCCATCCGTGAGCGGACTCACCACGCCGTTGCCATCCAAGTCACCGTTGCAGGCTTCAGAGATTGCGGCAGGCGTGCCCGCAGTCGGTGGAACGGCGCACGCTTGCGCCGCCGCTACTGCGCTCGCAGCGTTGACGATGCCGTCGCCGCAACGCTGAATTTGGCAGTCGACGTCACGCGTGGCGTTGCTCGGGAACGCAGTAGCAGTGCCCCGGATCATGGCAGCTAAGTGATGCGGCAAGAGCGTTGGACGTACGGAAAGCATCAACGAGGCAACGCCTGCGACGTGGGGCGCGGCCATTGAGGTGCCTTGGTAGTTCACGTAGGTGTCCCCGACGGGGACTGTCGTGCCGGTGTTTAACGTCGAAAGAATCGACGAGCCCGGTCCGGAAATTGTGGTGGGAGCGCCGTAGTTGCTTGACCCGGTAGAGCTGAAAACGCTGCGTGCCCCCGACTGCGCGGTCGCCCCAACAGCCATGACGCCGGGGCAATTGGCTGGCCGCGAACCAGCGGTACCGACGCCGCTATTGCCCGACGAAACCACCACCAAGGTGCCATTGGCCACGGCAGTATTGACTGCGTTCACATAGGAAAGCGGACACGGGCCCGTTCCACCGAGCGACATGTTGATGACTTTGGCGGGCGTGGCATTGGCGGCAACACCGGCGACCGTGCCGCCCGCAGCCCAGGTGATAGCGTCGGCAATGTCGGACGTCCATCCACCGCATTTTCCGAGGGCGCGCACAGGCTGTACTTTTGAAATCCAGTTAATGCCCGCCACGCCGAGGTTGTTGTTGCCAATCGCCCCGATAGTGCCCGAGACATGCGTGCCGTGCCAACTGCTGTTGGTTACCCTGCACCCCTCATAATCGCCACCGACCGTCGTCGATTCGACCGATGTAATCCAGTCGCCTGGGTCCGACGGATCGCCGTCGCGAGCGGTTGTGTCGTTAGCGGTCGGAATATCGGCGATGAAGTCGTAGCCGGCCACCGTTCGTCCGGCGAGATCGACGTGGTTGGTAATTCCGGTGTCGATCACCGCCACCACAATGCTCGCAGAACCGGTCGTTGTGTCCCAGGCAGTTTGCGCGTTGATCCCGTAGTTGCCCACCGTGGGGGGCTTCAACGCCCAGAGACTGGGGTAGCTCGTGTCATTCGGCACAAGCATCGTAAACATGCGACTGTCGGGCTCGGCGTACTCAACGCCGGGCTGCGCAGCGATCTGCGCGGCAAGTGACGCAGCCTCCGGCAACGTCATTCTTGACGTGGTCTTCAAAATTGCAGCGCCGAAGCCCGTTTGGTGCGAAAAACTGAGCGTACGTCCAGAGGCAGAGCTCATGGCTACAGCAAGCTGCGCGCCGTCCGTAGCAGAGAGGGATGGACCTTTTGCCGATGCCTGCGCCATTTTTACGATCAGGCGATTCGTGAAATTTGCCGCGTCTGGCAACGCCTCGGGGCTGACGCCGCCCGCACTAACGCCGGTGAGGGGCAAACAAAACAGCATCGTCGCGGCGATTGGTGCGCTTACGTGTCGAGCAAGCGGGTGCAAAGAGACATTCGGATACATACGGGCTCCGGGAGGATATAGAAATAACGCGAGATTTCTGTTTCGCAGCGGAAACGGCACCGCACTCGCAAGCGCGGCACTTCACGCAAAACAGAAAAATCTTATGCAGGTGGCAGTAGAAACGAAATCCAACAAAAAAGCACGCCAAATCGCATCAAAGTAGTTGGCGCCGACGCAGCCTTAACGAGGCAGCGTCAATCCGTCCCGCGCGCCCGATCACGATGGAATTGTTCGCGCCACGCGACGAATCGTTGTTGCTCAATCGCCTCGCGCATTTCTTTGGCGAGGTTCAAGTAATAGTGCAGGTTGTGAATCGTGTTCAACATCGCGCCGAGAATTTCACCCGTTTTGTTGAGGTGATGCAGGTAGGCGCGGCTGAAGTTTTTACAGGTGTAGCACGTGCAACTCTCATCGAGCGGGCGATGATCGTCACGCATCTTCGCGTTCTTCAACTTGACGTCGCCGAAGCGGGTGAAGAGCCAACCGTTACGCGCGTTACGCGTGGGCATGACACAGTCGAACATGTCGATGCCGCGCTCCACGGCGTACACCAAATCTTCCGGCGTACCGACACCCATCAAGTAGTGCGGCTTATCCGCAGGCAATCGCGGACCGATGAAGTCGAGGATGCGATGCATGTCCTCTTTCGATTCACCAACCGAGAGGCCGCCGACGGCAATACCGTCAAAGCCGATGTCGTTCAGGCCCGCGAGCGATTCCGCGCGCAACGACTCGAACAGCGTGCCCTGTACGATGCCGAAGAGCGCGTTGGTGTTCTCCAAGCGAAGGTGTTCGTCTTTTGAGCGCTGCGCCCAGCGCAGGCTACGTTGCAGCGATGTTCGCGCTTCATCGACGGTAGCTTCGGCTGGCGTGCATTCATCGAGTTGCATCACGATGTCGGAATTGAGCGAGCGCTGAATCTGCATCGAGACTTCAGGCGAAAGGAACAACTTGTCTCCATTGATCGGAGACGAGAAGTGCACGCCCTCTTCCACGATCTTTCGCAACTGTCCAAGCGACCACACCTGAAAGCCGCCGGAGTCCGTGAGAATCGGGCCGCGCCAGCCCATGAAATCGTGCAGGCCTTTGAACTGGTCGATGATCGCCGTTCCGGGCCGCAGCCAGAGGTGAAACGTATTGCCGAGAATAATTTGCGAGCCAATATCGGTCAGCATCTGCGGCGTCATGGCTTTGACCGTGCCGTAAGTGCCTACCGGCATGAAGATCGGTGTTTCAACCACGCCGTGATTGAGGTGCACGCGACCGCGTCGCGCGTGGCCGTCAGTGTTTATGAGTTCAAATTTCATATTCGGTTATCTAGGCGCTCGGGCGAGAAGCATCGCATCGCCATAGCTAAAAAATCGGTAACGCTCTTTGATCGCGTGCGCGTAGAGCGCGCGGATGTGCTCGTAACCGGAGAACGCGGAAACAAGCATCAAGAGCGTCGATTTCGGCAAGTGAAAGTTCGTGAGTAGCATGTCCACCACTTTGAAGTCGTAGCCCGGCGTGATGAAGATATCGGTCTCGCTCTCATGGGCGCGCAGCTCGCCGCATTCACGCACACAACCTTCGAGTGTGCGCACGCTTGTGGTGCCAACGGCCACCAGGCGACCGTCTCGCGCTTTACACGCCTTGATTGCGTCGACGGACGCTTGAGGCAGCAAATAACGCTCGCGATGCATTTTGTGTTCGGCGATGGTGTTGGTTTTTACTGGGAGGAAAGTTCCGGCGCCGACGTGCAGCGTGACTTCCGCCATCTCAATACCGCGCGCTCGGCATGCGTCGAGTGTGGTTTCGTCGAAGTGCAGTCCCGCCGTTGGTGCCGCGACCGCGCCGGCGTGTTGCGCGTAGACCGTTTGGTAGCGTGCTGTGTCGCTGTCACCCGCTGCGCGCTGCATGTAGGGCGGCAACGGCAACTCGCCTGCGTCGCGCATCATTGATTCGAAGTCGCTGCCAGCATCCAGTAGTTGCACCTGAAAAAAGCGTTCGTCGCGACCGATGATTTCGGCGTTGTGCTTACCCGCGATAACGATGCGCGTGCCGGGCTTGGGCGCGTGGCTTGCGCGCAGTTGAGTGAGTGCGAGCGTGGGCGTGAGCAAGCGCTCAACCAACACTTCAACGATGCCACCGCTCGTCTTTACCGCGCGAAGTCGTGCGTTGAGCACTTTAGTGTTGTTGAACACGAGCAAATCGCCGGGTTGCAGCAGCGACGGCAGATCGGAAAACGTGCGGTCAACTGGGGCGGCAGCGCGGCCATCGAGCATGCGGCTGGCAGAGCGCACAGGCAAAGGATATTGCGCGATTAGCTCAGGTGGCAGCGCGTAATCAAAATCAGAGAGGGAATAAACAACGGGTTGGGGCACTGGACCGGCGCTCCGAATGAGAAGTGAAAAGACGCTGCGCTCACCACGTTGGCCGCGAGCAACAGCGTCATTCTATTCGGGCGTTCGGTGCCAGCCGAGGTACAGCTATTTTTTGCCGTCGGTCTTCGCGGGTTCTGGCATGGCGCGAACTGTGCCGATTTCTACGGAACTGCTTTGAGTGGTGACCGACCGCAGCGCCGAGGTTTCAACGAAACGCTGAATGTGCGAAGCCAACTGCTCGGGCGTAAACGCAGCCTCAACGTCGAGCGCGGTGGACTCTTTATTCACGATTTTGCGAAAGTCGAAACGTGATTCAGTCTTGTTGACCTTGAGTGTTTTGGCGTCGAGCCAAGTCACCTGAACATAGAAGAACGGCGCGACAAAACGGCGCGACGTCGTGCTTTCACGGTCGATAGTTTCAGCGGCGTCCGGCAGCAGGCCTTCGTCGAACGCTTCCGTCATGGCGCCCAACGGTTGCACGTAGAGCCCCAAGCCAGAGAGCTTCGCGCCCATACCTTCACGTTCGGACATCAACCATTTCGGCGTTACAACAATGATCTCGTCCCACTTACTACGGTCGGCGCTGGCTTCCAACATTTTCATCACACCAGCCATCGCGATGGCTTCTCGGTCTTGCGGCAGCGCGAGTTGCACCGCAGGGTCCGGCCGCATCGCCATGAGCACGCGTTCGGAGTTTGGGTATTCGAGCGCAACCGCACGATCAAGCCCACGCAGCACCGCGTAGTTCAGCACTTGATCAGGAATAGTTAGCGTTCGGCGAGAGTACGGCTCAAGGTGCGAACCCACTGATTCTTTCTGGCGCACATGCTGAAACTGATCGCCAACGGCGGCCACAAGACCGAAGGTGCGCGGTGCGGTGACGTTTGCCGCGGCAACGGTTGGCGTCGCCGTCCCACTAGTTTGCGCGGCTGCCGGACTTTGCCATGTGATCAAACCGGTGACCACTAGTGGTGCGAGCGCAGCAAGCGCGGCAGCTGCTGTGTGTTGCGTCAAGGATGAAAATTGGGTTGGCATAGAAATCTCCGTCGTCTGAGCCGCATGAGCACTGGGGCAACGAAGTCTGATTCGTCGCGATGGGTGGAGTTTCCGTGAAAGCGCGTTGGTGGCGCATGCCTCTTGCGACGAACTGCGAGATTTCGACGGCGAAACGCATGATGCGTGGGCGAGCGCGAAGTTCACGGCGGCCGACTCGGGATGGACAGTCAATCTTTGCCTTACACCTTTTTGTATCCGGCGACAGCTGTGTATGACTTACAACGCCATTTTAGCTTTAGTCGACTATTGATAAATTCGTAACGTATCCGCCGTATAACTGTCGCTCGACCTTAAAAGCTGTTACCGCTATTTCGTGCGACATCTGTAATAGTTTGCCCACGCACTGCCCATTTGAACAAATCAATTGTTGCGCTGCAAAAGAGCGAAATCCAACAAGAGCGCCGCGCTCACAAACGAGCCTCGAACGCTGCGCCGCAGCAGTGTCAGTTGGGTAAATCCGCTTGCAGTCACGATTCAATATAGTTACATTTGATAATCAATTAGGAGGAAAGCTATGGACGCGTCGTCCACATCCCAAACGTCCCGGTCACCAAATCTTCCCGGCAGCGACGTGAGCGTTGAGTTGCGCGGCGCGATCGCCATCGTACGTTTGCAACGCCCGCACAAGCGCAACGCATTGAGCGACGGTCTCATGGCGCAAGTCGACGCAGCGTTTGCCGGTCTGCCGACGACGGTGGGCGCGGCGGTACTCACAGGTGACGGCGAACACT
Organism: Burkholderiales bacterium; assembly: GCA_017989135.1. Taxonomy (GTDB): domain Bacteria; phylum Pseudomonadota; class Gammaproteobacteria; order Burkholderiales; family Casimicrobiaceae; genus Casimicrobium. The sequence continues at coordinate 53,081 of JAGNQL010000005.1, read as the reverse complement.
TCTGCGCGGGACTCGATCTCTCCGAACTCAAAGAGCGCGACGCGGTTGACGGCTTACACCATTCGCGCAGCTGGCATCGCATCCTCACCAACATCGAATTCGGCCGCATTCCGGTGGTCGCCGCACTGCATGGCGCGGTGGTCGGCGGCGGTCTGGAACTGGCGACGAGTTGCCACATTCGCGTTGCGGACGACACATCGTTTTTCGCGTTGCCTGAAGGTTCGCGCGGTATCTTTGTCGGCGGGGGCGGTTCTGTGCGTATTCCGAAACTCATCGGTGCGCATCGCATGCTCGACATGATGCTCACCGGCCGCGTATACAAAGCAGCCGAAGGCGTGGCGCTTGGTTTCGCGCAGTATCACGTCGCAGCGGGTGAAGCCTTGGCGAAGGCCATCGCGATCGCTGAACGCATCGCCACCAACGCGCCAATGACGAATTATTCGCTGATCCACGCCTTGCCGCGTATCGCCGAACAGCCCGCAGACCACGGCTTTCTGACCGAAGGACTGATCTCCGCGATTGCGCAAAGCGCACCCGAAGCCAAAGCCCGTGTGCGTGATTTTCTCGAAGGCCGCGGTGCAAAGGTCAAGGCATCATGAGCGCCGGCAACACTCCCAAATACCGCGATTTGCACTTCGGCGTGGATCGCGTGCATGTACGTCGCGACGGCGAGCACACTTACGTGCGCGCCGAGCAACCGCTCGAAAAATTTGCGGATCGCATTACGGATCGCCTTGTGCATTGGGCAACACTCACGCCCGAGCAACCGATGATGGCGCGCCGCGCGTTGAATGCAGACGGCTCACGTGGTGACTGGAAGTACGTCACATACGCCGAAGCCTTACGTGCCGCGCGCAGTATCGGACAAGCGCTCCTCAATCACGGCGCAAGCGCCGACCATCCGCTGGCGATACTTTCGGAAAACAGCATCGAGCACGCCCTATTGGGACTCGGTGCGATGTATGTCGGTGTGCCGTATTGCTCGGTGTCCACCGCCTATTCTCTGGTGAGCCAAGATTACGACAAGCTCAAACACGTCGTGCGCACGATCACACCGGGCGTGGTCTACGCAGCCGATTTGCAGCGTTACGGCAAAGCAATTGACGCCGCGATTCCCGCCGAAACGCCCGTGGTCGTTGACGCGCTCGGAGAACGTCAACGCGCCAACGGCAGCGTCGACACACTGGCGTCATGGCTCGCGACAGAGCCCACCGCCGCCGTCGACGCGGCGATGCACGCTACAGGTCCCGAAACCATTGCGAAGTTTTTGTTCACAAGCGGGTCGACCAAACTGCCGAAAGCGGTGATCAACACCCAACGCATGTGGTGTGCCAATCAACAGCAAATGCGCCAATCCATGCCGGTGCTCACCGAAGCGCCACCGGTGCTCGTCGACTGGCTGCCGTGGAACCACACGTTCGGCGGCAACCACAATTTCGGTCTCACGATCTACAACGGCGGCACGCTCTACATTGACGACGGCAAGCCCACGCCTGCGTTGATGCACGAGACGCTACGTAATCTACGCGAAGTCGCGCCCACGGTGTACTTCAACGTACCCACAGGTTTCGAAGCGATCGCGCATGCAATGCACACCGACGACGCGCTGCGACGCACGATGCTCTCTCGCGTTCGCATGTTCTTCTACGCGGGTGCCGCGCTTGCGCAGCCGGTGTGGGACAGCCTGTTCGCACACGCCGAACGCGAAGTAGGTGAGCGCATCGTGATGACCACTGGTCTCGGAATGACCGAATCCGGGCCGTTCGGAATTTTTGTCACCAGCCCCAACGTGAAGGCAGGCGACCTTGGTGTACCAACGCCCGGAATGGAGCTGAAACTGGTGCCCTCCGATGGCAAAGTTGAAGTGCGATATAGAGGCCCAAACATCACGCCCGGCTACTGGCGTAACGAGGAGGCCAGCGCAGGCGCATTCGACGACGAAGGCTTTTTCTGCACTGGCGACGCCGTGAAATGGATCGATGAAAGCGATCTGCACAAAGGTGTGCGCTTTGATGGCCGTATCGCAGAAGACTTCAAGCTCGCTACGGGTACCTTTGTAAGCGTCGGCCCCTTGCGCGGCAAGATTATCGGAGCAGGTGCGCCTTACGTGCAAGACGCGGTGATCACCGGCATCAATCTGCACGAAGTCGGCGCGATGATTTTTCCGATCGTTCCGGCTGTGCGGAAACTCAGCGGCTTACCGGACAGCGCAAGCCTTGCGGACGTGCTGGCCTCAGCCCCCGTGCTCGCGCATTTTCAAGGCGTTGTTAACACACTCGCATCGACTGCCACGGGCAGCGCAAATCGCGTCGCACGCCTGTGCCTGCTCAGCGATCCGCCCTCGCTCGATAAAGGCGAAATCACCGACAAAGGCTCCATTAATCAACGCTCGGTGCTCGCGCATCGCGCCGCACTCGTCGACGGACTGCACGCCGATACGTTACCCAATATTTTGAAACCGCAGTAGGTAGGTGCACTGACACCAAGGTGTTGGCGCATCCACGAGTTGGTTCGTCAGTAAGCATCAACCGAATGCCGTTGAGTAATTTTTTTGACGGTTGACCACGACAGATAGGGGCTTGCTGGCAACGTTAAGGAGCGTTTGTGCAGCCACCACTCTCTTCGCATCATCAAATTCTTTAGGAGGAAACATGATGAAACGCGCCCCACTGGCCAGTGTGTCACTGCTCGTGCTGCTCGGCGCATGTAGCACCACGGGCACGTCCGCGCCCACTGTTCCACAGCTAAGCGAAGCCAAAGGGGCAGCCCTCGATAGATGCACGGACCTGAGCACGCAATTTAGATTCGCCAACACCACCATTGCCTCTGCTGCTACGGTAGCGGATGGCTCGTTAACGCTCGCCGGAAAGCCGGTAGCAGAGCACTGCTTGGTGAAAGGCTCGATGTACAAGCGCGTGGGCTCAGATGGCAAAGATTACGCCATAAGTTTCGAGATGCGTCTGCCGAAAGACTGGAGCGGCCGCTATTTCTATCAGGCCAATGGTGGACTTGACGGCAACGTTTCCACGGCAGTCGGCGCGTTCGGCGGCGGCCCGATTACCGGTGCATTGGCGCAGGGTTTTGCGGTGATTAGCTCCGACGCTGGCCACACTGGAGCACAAACTACTGCGTTCGGCTTCGAGCCCGTCGCGCGGCTTGACTACGGCTATCAGGCGGTCGCCAAGCTCACGCCAATGGCGAAAGATTTGATCAAAACGGCATACGGGAAGTTACCCGACCGCTCATACATCGGCGGCTGCTCAAACGGCGGTCGACATACGATGGTGGCTGCGGCTCGATACGCCGATCAATACGATGGCTTCTTGGCGGGCGCGCCAGGCTACAACTTGCCGAGGGCGGCCGTTGCCAACATCTGGAGCTCACAGCAATTTGCCAAGATCATTACACCGGGCGCGACCGTGCGGAATGGCAACTCGACGATCGCCGATTTGTCGACGAGTTTCACCGCTGCGGAACGCACGATGGTTGCGAAGAAAATTCTCGACAAGTGCGACGCGCTGGACGGCGTCGCCGACGGATTAGTGCAAGACACCAGCGCGTGTCAAAAGGCGTTCAGCCTCGCCACCGACGTACCGACGTGTAGCGCGACGCGCGATGGCACTTGCCTGACTGCAGCGCAGAAGTCGGTGGTGGCCGACGTATACGCAGGCGCCAAAACTACGGCTGGTGCGTCAATCTATAGCAGCTGGTGGTTCGATCCGGGCATCGCTGGTAGCGGTTGGGCAGCGTGGAAATTCGTCAACTCCATCGCGCTTGATCCACTTGCGGTGGGCACGGTCTTCCGCGCGCCGCCGGCATTTATTCGGAACTCGCTAACGGCGTCCATCGACGATCTTGCGACACAAATTTACGCTACAAACGCAATTTACACCGAAGCGGGCATGACGTTCATGACGCCACCGCATGCCACCAAACTCGCCAAACTGAAACTGCGCGGCGCGAAGATGATGGTCTACCACGGCGTTTCCGATCCGATTTTTTCCGCAGCGGACACGGCTACTTGGTACGAAGCTTTGACCAGCAACCACAACGGAGACGCAACCGATTTCGCGCGTTTCTACCGCGTGCCGGGCATGAACCATTGCAGCGGCGGGCCAGCTGTTGATCGGTTCGACATGCTGACGCCGCTCGTCAATTGGGTTGAAAAAGGCATTGCACCTGACCGCGTTGCTGCTTATGCACGCGGCGCAGGCGATCCCGGCGGCGTCAACACAGAGGTTCCGGCGGAATGGGCTGCAACGCGTTCGCGTCCACTTTGTCCTTATCCAAAAGTAGCGAAATACAACGGTGGCGGCGACAAGGAAGCCGCCGCAAACTTCACCTGCCAATAGCTCCGTCACCCAACCCACGCGGTCGCGTCGAACGCTGTGGCCACTTCTGAAATTGAAATTGAAGGAATCAGCATGAATTCACGTCGTCAGTTCAACCAATCCCTACTCTCGCTATCGGCGCTCGCGGCGCTCAACCCGTTCGACGCGTTCGCACAAAACGCAGCCGTAGATGCCGTGAAAATTTTCTACGGCTTCCCGGCGGGCAGCGCGGGCGATGGTGTCGCGCGCCGCGTTGGGGAACGTCTCGGCCCGACGGCTTATTCGAAGAATGCCGGCGTCGTCGAGAACAAGACCGGCGCTGGCGGACGCATAGCGCTTGAAGCGCTCAAAGCTGCGCCCGCCGACGGTACCGCGCTCGCGTTGTCGCCGTTTTCACAGTTGGCAATTTTCCCGCATATTTACGCTAGGCTTGGTTACGATCCCGTTAAAGATTTCGTGCCGGTTTCAATCGCTGCTGTCATGCATCACGGGTTCGCAGTTGGCCCGCTGGTACCTGATAGCGTAAAGACGGTGAAAGACTTTTTGGTGTGGGCAAAGGCCAATCCGAAAGACGCTAACTACGGCTCGCCTGCCGCTGGTTCAACGCCACATTTCATCGGCGCGCTGATGAGCCTGAATGCGGGCGTTGACCTGAAGCACGTCGCATACCGCGGCTCAGTGCCAGGCGTCACAGACGTAGTGGGTGGGCAGCTCGCGTCGATGTGCACGCCAAGCGGCGACTTCTTACAGTACCACCGCGCAGGGCGTCTCCGCTTATTGGCCACTTCCGGCAAGCAACGCTCGCCGTTTTCGCCGGATGTCGCCACGTTTGCCGAACAAGGCTTCCCCGAGCTGACGACGGAAGAATGGTTTGGTTTTTATGCACACTCAAAAACACCTCCCACGGTTGTCGCCGCTGCAAATGCTGCAATTAACGCAGCACTCAAGGAAAAGGCTGTCATAGAGAGCTTAGCGGTTACGGGTCTCATTGCGCAAGGCTCAACACCAGAAGAGCAATCGCGCTCGCAGAAAGCCGAATTTGAGCGATGGGGGCCGTTGGTCAAACGTATCGGCTTCACAGCGGAATCGTAAGCGGGATGGCGCAACCATCTAACCGCGCGAAGTCCGTGACGATTGCGGTGCCAACGGCCGCGGCGAAGCCAAGCGCAGTGACGGACGTCGTCAACGGCGACCCGCCGGTCGATACTTCGTTCTTGGAGTCATTGCTGGGGTACAACGCTCGACGCGCGGCGCTTACGGTGATCGAAGTATTTCTAGAACGTATGTCGATCTACGGGCTACGGCCCGTAGATTTTTCGCTTCTATCGTTGGTAGCCCACAACCCCGGCGTGACCTCGCGCCAGCTCTGCACTGCGTTAGGCATTCTTCCGCCAAACCTTGTCCGACTGGTGGCAGATATGGATAAACGCGGCCTCATTGTGCGTAGACCTCACCCGACCGACGGCCGCGCCATTGGATTACACCTCACCGCAGACGGCAAAAAATTGATGCGCGAGGCCGAGGCCACTGCTCGCGACCTTGAAGACCGAGTCGCGGCAGGCCTGACGTCTACTGAGCGCGAAACGCTGATGACGCTATTGCAAAAAGTTTACAAACCGAAGAGAGCTTCGCCATGAATCACAAAGACCTAATCGCCATCGACATCCACACGCATGCCGAGGTGAGCTGTTGGAATCCGTTTGATGCATATGGCGAGGAATACGATCGCGCTGCGGACAAATATTTTCGCTCTAGCAATCGCCCCACCATCGCGGAAACCATCGCGCACTATCGAGAGAAAAAAATCGGCTTGATCATGTTCACCGTTGACGCCGAAGCCAACCTAGGCCGCAAGCGCATTCCGAATGAAGAAATTGCAGCTGCTGCCAAAGAAAACAGCGACATGATGATCGCATTTGCGAGCATCGATCCGCATAAAGGCAAGATGGGGGCGCGTGAGGCCGAGCGGCTCATCAAGGAAGAAGGCGTGAAGGGTTTCAAGCTGCACCCCACCGTTCAGGGCTTTCACCCGAATAACCGCATGTGTTGGCCGCTGTACGAAGTGATCAATGGACACAAAATGCCAGTGATTTTTCACACGGGGCACAGCGGCATCGGCTCTGGAATGTATTGCGGCGGCAAGCTTCGATTGGAATATTCCAACCCTATGCATCTAGATGACGTCGCGGTGAATTTCGGCGACATGCAAATCGTGATGGCGCACCCAAGCTTCCCTTGGCAAGACGAAGCCTTATCGGTCGCAACACACAAACCCAACGTCTGGATTGATCTCTCGGGGTGGAGCCCGAAATATTTTCCGAAGCAGCTGGTGCATTACGCCAACACCATGCTTAAAGATCGCGTGCTGTTCGGCTCCGACTATCCGCTCATTACGCCCGAGCGTTGGATGAAAGACTTCGAAGAAGCGGGCTTCAAACCTGAAGTCATGCCGGGCATACTGAAAGGCAATGCCGTACGGCTCCTCGGGCTGCCAGAATAGTGTTCGCGTCGTTGTGCGCGACACCACGCCGCACGACGACGAACTCTATTGAAGGGCAGATCAACCATGGCGAAGCCAGCGAGCATTAGCGCTCACATCAAAGCACTGCGCGAATCAGCGGCGAATTTCGATGTCAGCAGCCAGCGCGCGCGATTAACCTGCTTACAAGCGCTATCGAATTGCGCGCTACCAAGCAGCGTCGCCGCCGTGGAGTATCACGAAACGCTATTGTTTTTGTGTGCGCACCCGGCGTCTGACAAGGAGTTGCTCGCGAGCGAGCGAGAACTTGCGCGCGTGGTTCGGTTCTTTCGCACTGAAGGCGTTGAGTTCGGCGAGCGCTTCGACATCAGCGCGCTGCCGTACAACGCAAGTACCGTGCGCTACTCGCATGACTGCGTGCGCTGGCTGTTGTCGCATGCACAATGCCGCGTCACGTTTGATTCGTTCGCCGACGATGGCCTGCCGCTCAACACCGCACTTAAGCTCACGCTGCCATCAATCGAGCGCAGCGAAACCACAGCGGGGCTGGAGAACGATGAACTGCTGCGTGCGCTTGGCGTAAGTGATCGCGAGCGCCTACCGTTCCTCGTCGAGCAATTTGCTCGGTTCGACGCCGATCCGCTAGTGAAAGACCACCTATTCGATGCGCTGGGTCTCTATGTGCGAATTACGCCACGCGACAAAACCCTTTCCCGTGCGCTGAACCGTCTTCGCGTGAAGCGCGTCTTTCACCATGACGCCCTACTTCGCAAGTTCGACTATCTGAGTGTGCTGAACGCACCGCTGCCGTCTGCTGACGCGTTCGACGGAGAGGAAAAGGACCACGCCATTCGCATCACACGCAACGCGATGCTGCTCACGGACCGCGAGACAGACCCCGCCACTTACATCGACGAGAACACATTTGAAGTTTTCACGCTTGACCGCGGCATCGCTGTCGCTGTATTCGGTATGGTGCCTAATCGACAACTACCGCTTGAATCGTACGTGGGTTTTACGCTTTTCAAAAACGGATTCCCTGCGGCATACGGTGGTGCGTGGCTACTCGGACGACATGCACGCTTCGGCATGAACATTTTCGAAGCGTTTCGCGGTGGTGAATCGGGCTACATGATGTGCCAAACGCTACGAACCTACCGACAGGCCTTCGGCATCGACACGTTTGAGGTCGAACCTACGATGTACGGTCTCGACAACCCGGAAGGCATCACAACGGGAGCGTTTTGGTTTTATTTCAAACATGGCTTCCGTCCAGTAGACGAAAAGCTCCACGCACTTTCATTGTCCGAACACAAGAAGAGCCAGCAGCCCGGCGGCCATCACAGTAGCGAAGCAACGCTACTGCGCTTCACGGAAAGCAACCTGGCCCTAAGCCTCGGCCCTGTCGGCGCGGTAGCACCGTCCGACGTGTTCGCGATCACTGCGCGAATAGCGAAGCTGATTCGCTACAAGTTTGGTGGCCATCGCGCACAGGCTACGCACGATTGCATCGCAGCGCTGCGCGCGAAAGTGGCGCTGCCATCAGCGCTCACTTCGGATGAGCAGCAAGTAGCCGAGGAACTCGCGCTTCTTTGCGCGGCGTTAGATGTGACTGATGATGAACGGCTCAATCTGCTTCGCCAAATGGTAGCCGCGAAGCCTTGCAACCTCCATCGCTATCAGGCGCTACTTACCAGCTTTCTAGATCGCTCGCAGGCAACCTAACCAGCAAACGTAGACCAATCGACACCAATGCGAAAGGTCTGAAAAAGGCGACCATCGGCCATGCTGCTACCGTAGTGATTGGTTGCGGAATGCAGGAGTCCGGACGGGTACGCCACCATGCGATTGAATCGGTAGCCGAGACGATCCGTTTCAATCCAACGCGCGCGATTTTTGGTGTCTCGTTCAAGCTCGTCGCGCAGCGCGGAGAGCTTGCATTTGAGTCGTCGCGCGTCTGAGACCGTTGGTGGTTCGCAGAGGCCCGTGCGTTTGTGTTGCCACAACGACGTGCCACAATCGGCGCGCAATCCCGGCGTGAGGTATATCACCAGTGTAATGTCATCAAACGGCGTATCGGAATGCACGCCGGGCGTTTCTTTGCGCTCACCGCGCGCAAAGCCTTGGTAGAACACACCGTTGCATTCGTGTGGGTCGGTGTCCCAGCGCGTGATCTTCACGCCGAGCAGTTGCTCGATGCGTCGTCGAATGCCCGGCTCGTGATAGACGTTGCGACTATGAAAGCCAGTGTAGCCCTCGGGTTCGTAGTACTCCGCAGTCAACGCGGCGCGATACACCGCGAGCGGATCGGCGTAGAAGTCGTCGCGAACAACAACGAATCGTTTCTGCGATGAATTTTTCATCGCTTAATTGTGTCCATCGAGCGGCTCGCTGTCGAGCGGCGCGTCTCCATTTTGCGAATTGTTTGATTTTCGTCAGCCAGAGCAATGGGTATGAGGAACCACGCAGTGAAATCCGCGCGACCATTTGCGGAACTCAGCGCCCGGATGCACGCTGCGCTGGCCTAGCATCAAGCGATCGGGCTTGGCCGCGATGGTGTCGATCTGGAGACAACTACTGTGAGTGATGCTCAATGAGTGCAATGGAAACATCAAAGGCAATGCGCATGGCGCTCGCACTGAACAGCGGCTCTTCTTCGCTGAAGTTCGGTCTCTTCCAGACAACAACTTCCAGTCTCACCACAGTGTTGACCGGCGAGGCCGACGCCATCGGCTCGCCGCAGAGCCGTTTTACCGCGAGAAACGCTGCCGGGAAGATCGTCGCCAATGAAACCGCACCCATCCCGGATCAACGTGCAGCGATGAACTGTGTGGTGAGGACGCTGGCAAATGAAGGCATGCCAACGCCAGATGCGATCGGCCATCGCATGGTCCACGGCGGCCCCGCGCTGCGCAGCGACGTTCGCATTAGTCCCGCCGTGCTGCTGCAGCTCGAAGCTGCAAAAGGATTCGCGCCGTTACACATACCAGTGGCGTTATCCGTGATCGCGGTGGCTTTGGAGAAATTTCCAAACGTGGCACAGGTCGCATGCTTCGACACAAGCTTTCATCGCGACATGCCGTTGTGCGCGCGCACGTTGCCTATCCCACGTGCGTTGAAATCCGAGGGCGTCGAGCGATATGGCTTTCATGGCCTCTCCTGCGAGTCGATTGTGTTGCAAATGGGTGAAACCATTCCCGAGCGCGTGATCATCGCGCACTTGGGCAACGGCTCCAGTATCACCGCCGTGCGTCACGGCAAATCGATCGACACAAGCATGGGCCTAACGCCAACCGGCGGAATTATTATGGGTACGCGAACCGGCGACCTAGATCCCGGTGTACTCGTCTATTTGTTGCGCGAAAGGAAACTAGACGTCGATCAACTTGACACGCTGCTGCAGCGCGAATCTGGCCTACGTGGCGTCTCTGGCGTGACCAGCGACATGCGGCAACTGCGCACCGCGACAGCAACGAATACTGACGCGCAACTCGCCATCGACATGTATTGCATTTCAGCGGCAAAGCAAATCGCCGCGATGATCACGTCGCTCGACGGTGTAGATGCCATCGTTTTCACGGGCGGAATTGGTGAAAACGACGTGCAGACGCGCGCAGCCATCTGCGAGCGATTGCATTGGATTGGCGTTCATCTTGATGCGAGCGCAAACGCCTCATCGAGCCGCACAATCAGTGGCGCGACATCACGATGCACCGTACACGTTTTGCGATCCGAAGAAACGCAGCAGATCGCTCGCCGCACGCTCTTGGTCGCGCAGATCTAGGGCGCTCGGATCGGTGGCGCTATTGCATTTTTGTGGCAGTCGAATGCGCGTCGTGCCCGATTAGCGGAATTACAAAATGCGTCTCGGCAGCGAGGCTCGTCCAACGCAATCGCTCGCCTGGGAGCAACACGCTCGCGGCAGTCGGTGCGACGGCGTCCAGCGCCTCTGCGGTGATCAATCGCAGCAGCACAAAGCGCATGGTCTTTTCCTCGCGCGTCAGGGTCAAATCAGCGCGTTGCCAAGCCGCTGGCAGGCAAGGCTCGAAACTCAGTGTTTCCGCCGTTTGCTGCAATCCAAAAAGGGACTCTATCGCGGCGCGATGCATCCACGCAGCGGCACCGGTGTACCAGCTCCACCCTCCTCGGCCGGCATAGGGCGCTTGCGTATACACATCCCCTGCCATCACGTAGGGTTCGAGACCGTAGTCGGAGCCATGCGCAGGATTTTGACTGCGATGCGCGGGGCTCAGATAGGTGAAATAGCGGTATGGCAGTTCACGCCTGTCGCTGAGCTCTGGGTCAGACGTGGCCAGCTGCGCTTGCGCCATCAATGCCCAGACGGCACCATGCGAATATTGGCCGCCGTTCTCGCGCACACCTGGGGGGTAGGCCTGAATGTAGCCCGCGCTGGGCGTTGCGTTTACGAGCGGCGGGTCGAGCAACTTGATAAGACCCGCTGCGTGATCGACGAGATGCGCTTCGACAGAGACCATTGCGCCACGCTGCATCTCAGGCGGCGCTGCGCCGGACAGCACCGACCAGGCCTGTGCGATCAAATCGATACGAGCTTCAGGGTTGTGACTCGCGCCGAGTGGCTCTCCATTGTCAAAGAACGCGCGGCGAAACCATTCCCCGTCCCAGGCGTTGTCATTGAGTGACGCCTTCCAGCCTATGGCGGAAGACTCCCACCGCGCCGCACGCGTGTCGTCACCGCGCTCGCGAGCAACGGGTGAAAAGTCTGCGACCACTTTACAGAGAAACCACGCCAACCACACCGATTCGCCGCGGCCTTCAGCACCCACGCGATTCATGCCGTCATTCCAGTCGCCGCCGCCCATTAGCGGCAAACCGTGAACACCGACACGCAGACTGTGATCAATCGCTCGTGCTGCATGCTCGTAAACAGATGCCTGAGCCATGCTAACCGTCGGGACGTAATAGGCGTCCTCAGCACCAGCGGGGATCGCAATACCCTCCAGAAATGGCACGCTTTGGTCTAGCAGGCTTACGTCGCCAGTCGCGCGCAGGTAATGTGCGCACGCATGCGGTAGCCACAATAAATCGTCCGAGAAGTGGGTTCGCACGCCAGCGCCTGTTGGTGCATGCCACCAGTGTTGAACGTCACCCTCAGCAAATTGCCGTGACGCACACAATTCAATTTGCGCACGCAACGTGTGAGGCGCGGCCCACACCAGCGCCATTGCATCTTGCAATTGGTCGCGAAAGCCTGTAGCTCCGCCCGCCTGATAGAAGCCTGCCTTCGCCCACATTCGGCAGGAAACAGTTTGGTAAATCAGCCATCGGTTGACTAACGCGTCAAAAAGCGGATCCGGCGTCTTTACCCTGGTCTTGCTCAAGAGCGCGTCCCACTGCGTTCGCGCCGTCTCAAAGCGTTGCATCGACGGTGTCGCGGCCGCACTGGCCGCCAGCGTTACCGAAGCTTCAGCGTTTGCCGCATATCCGAGCAAAAAGTTTCGTTCCAGACTTTCGCCTGGCGCGAGTTTGACAATTGACGAGAGTGCCGCGCACGGGTCGAAACCACTTCCAGAGCGTCCGCCGAATTGTCGCGGCAACCGAATCTGACCTTGTGAATCGATCATTTCACGGCGATCACAGGTCCAATCTATGACGTCCACCATCGCGCTTTCGGTCGCGAAGAACGCGGTTCCACCGCCGAAGCCAGATGCCTGTTCATTTTGGGTGGCTAGAAGACAGGTCAAAGCTTTGCGTGCAGCGAATGGTTCAAGTGTGCTTTGGTGCGTCGCGCCAACAATCGACTGACGACTGTGTGCGGTGCTCACGGTGCCTCGGTCAGCGCGATTGGCCCCCAACATCCATTCCACGATCCCCACGACACGAAGCTGCACCGCCTTGTGACCGCGATTGACCATTCGCAATCGGACTTGTTTGACCGACAGCTCAGCATCAACGCACCAAGACGCCGTAACGTCAATGTCGTCAAGCCGGTGACTTATGAGACTGTAGCCTTGTCCGTGACAAACGCGATAACTCGCGCCCGCGTCACGGCTGTCACTGCCAGTGACATTCCACGTGCGCAGTGTGTTGAGATTTTGTAATAAAAACCATTCAGAAGGCGGGTCCGACACCGCGTCGTTAGACCAAGCCGTGAGCTGATTTAGCCGGCTGTTCACGGCCCACGTGTAACCACCTCCAGCCTCTGAAATTTGAGCGCCGAAATGCGGATTGGAGAGCACATTTACCCACGGGCGTTGCGGACGGCTTTGTCGAGACACCGTAAAGCGAAATTCGCCGGTGTCACCATCAAAATCGCCATCGTGCGAGGTCGTCGAGCGCTCCACTATCCGACTAGGCATCACGGATAGACTATGCATCGAACGTCGCGCGCTCAGCGCGGCATCGTGTTGGTCGTTCCACTCTTGAACGTGAAACGCCAATGGCCGCCCGTCAGCGTTGAAGCGTAGTCGTGCGAGGGCATGCAAAGTTCCAAGTTCTGCCACACTCAGCTCATCCGCTCGCAGTAAATAGAACCCCGTTGACGCGGCGCCGGGCTGGCCGTCGCGGTCGGCGGCGTCTCTACCGCGCAACGCAGCGATATCGCGATTCACAGGCATCAGATAAGAAGTTGGCTCTGCATTGACAACGACCAAGTCACACGCGACGCCACCCCATGCAAAGACGCGCAGTGCCTGTGCGAGCGATCGCAATAGACCCAGCCCTTGCGGCACCCCCGTCGCTACAAGGATGATCGGTCGGTCCCCCGAAATTCCAAAACGCCACAGCAGCCGCCGATCACACACATTCCGTAGCGCGCCGTCAGCTTCTACTCCTTGAGTGTGCGGTCGCGTAACGCTCAATAGCAGCGCGGTCGTAATCGACTGGATAGCTGAGAAGTTGTCAGGGCTGATACGCAACGCACGCAACCTAATGCCTGTGAGCGTTGCTGACATGAGCGAGGCGCGTTGCACATTGCTGCCTTGCCGGTATTTGTCAATCACAGCACTCAATGTATGGCGGTCGTCGGACGCTGCTGTGGCGAACGTAAGCTTGGCTTTGGCATTGGGCGCGATGCGCACTTGAACGGCAAGCGCACACATTGGATCAAGACCGGTTCCGAGCAGTGTGTTGGCTTCAGTCGCCTGACCCCGAGTGGACGTACGGAGCTCGTCAAGTTGTGCAACTGGTTGATCAGCTTGATGATTGCGGCCTAACCATTTTTGGCGGTCAGTTTGAGCGCGGATGCGCACGACATTTGAGTCGCTTTCGGTCAAAAAGTGAGCTGCGCACAAGCGTTGCTCATTACTAAGACGCGGTGTGCGCTCGAAGATAAGCGCCTCGTGCTCGTCTTGCCACTCGGAACTGATGAACAGATTCGAAAATGCTGGATGAGCCTCATCCGCCATTGCGTCCGCAAGCGTCACCTCAAAGGCCGATATCAATTCCAGGTCTATGATCTGATCACTCAAATTGCGCAATTCAATGCGGCGAAATTCGACGTCATCTTCCGGGCTAACCCACACAGTCATACGCGCTTCGAGATCGGGCCAGGCCGCTTCAAAGCACACTCGGTCAGCGTGATACACGCACTTGTACGTTGCGGTGGTGTCGCGCGCAGGATGGTGGGTAATCGACGCCAGCAGCGTCTCACCGAGGCGGCGCAAATAGAAAAAACTACCGTACGCATCTCGCAACGCGTCGTCGCGGCCTCGGGAGATACCGATGCGGCCCCAGCGACTTGTACCTGCACCGTTGGGTCGCAACGTGACGCTATAGCGGCCGTTCGACAGCACATGCGTCGGTTCGACGCCATGCTGGCCTGGTCGCAGCTCCCGAAGCATACTCGCGCTCCTTCGGCGCAAGACGAGCGAAGGGGGGGCGGCCGGTAGCGAGCGCAGCGTTGAAACCTCTCGCGGTGCCCGTTCATGAAGCAGCGACGCGACCGCTTCGATATGCGCATTTGCCATGCACCAACGCTGCGGCGCATTGTCGAGAAGCAAATTGCTCAATGCAACGATTGTCATTCCTTGATGGTGTGCCATGAAGGTGCTGACGGGCATGTATACATCCGCGCCCTCGAGCCTAGCGGGTGAAAAATCTAGTGCATCGATGAACCCAAAGGGCCCTAATCCGCCCATTTTCTCTATGGTGCGCAAGTTCGCGCAAGCTCGCTGTGGCGATAGCTGCGCGGCGAGTGCGGTCGCGTACGGTGCAACCACGATTTCGTCAAGCGGCGTACGGCGCAATGCAAGTCTAGGCACCCCCTGTGGCGCGTATTGAAACGCCAAGGTTTCATCCCGTGCAGCGTAGGCTGATTCAGACATTCCCCACGGCACATTCCGCAGTGTCCCGTAGCACACCTGCTCATCTATCGCAGCTAGACAAGCGTCGCGTAGTACGCTGTCCCTCGGCTCAGCGAGGACCAGACCAGGCATTAAGTACTCGAACATTGAACCCGACCACGACCGGAGGCCCGAGTTACTGCCGACAGAAAAAAACGGACGCCCCAGCGACGCCCAGTGATTTACCGGAGCGTCGCCCTTAGCTATCGCCAGAAGACTCGTGAGCCGCGATTCGGAAGCCAATAGATCGTAAAAACTTGTGTCGAGCTGCTGTTCGGCGATGCGATAACCGATATGGAAAAGATTGCGCTTGCGGTGATACAAAAAACTGAAATCAGCTTCCCATGCAATACGTTCGCACTCGCCCGCCAGCGTGCATAAACGCGCGCGCAACGCCGATGTTTCAGTGTCTGCGCTAATCGCCACGGCATCGATATTGGCGGAGCGCAGCATGGTGATGTGATCCGAGAGCATTTGCAGCAATTCAGTCCGAGAAGCGACCTGCTGGGTCGAAGCCGAGCCATGCTGCTCAAGAGACATTCGCGCGATCTCTGCAGCTGCGTCGGACAAGTGTTGCTCTGACAGATCAAGCGTACCCGGGCGGCCTATCAATCGTTCGGGAATCGTGAGCAACATGAGAATCGCAGCGTCATCCGCCAGTGTCGGTAGAAGCTCACGCCTAATTGTGAGTAGTGGCCCAAGTCGACGACGTGATGCCGCGACCGCGCGCCTTGACGCGCCATTCGAATGTGTAGATTCGGCGATCTCGAGGCACGCTTGGCTGACTGCAAGCAGATGACCACTCAAGTTGCCGCTATCGACCGTAGAGACATACATAGGCGTCAGCGGAGATAGGCTTTGCGTGTCGTACCAGTTAAGGAAATGGCCGCGGTACCGCTGCATTTCTTTAAGCGATGCGAGGGTTGCCTCAATGCGCGCAACCATATCCAACGTACCAATCCAACCAAACTGCCGAGCGCACGCGGCGCTAAGTAAATACAGTCCAATATTGGTGGGCGAGGTGCGATGCGCCACGCTTTCATGTGGCGTTGTTTGCAGGTTATCCGGTGGAAGGTTATTGTCGTCAAGCGTAACGCTGCGCTCGAACAGCCGCCAGGTCCTGCGAGCAATGCCTTCTAGGTACGTCGCATCTTTGCTAGACAACTCGGCTCGTTCTAGGATGGGTCGTGGACGACTGACTAACCAGGTCCAAACAGGCGAAACCGCCCAGACTAAACACAGCGCGGACGCAACCGCGACGTGCGGCGTGCCAGACCACAGTAATGCGATCCAGAGGACGAACGCGAGCACAGATACGTTTCTGTGTGATCGCACCAATGCGCTGAGATTCGTCTTCGCCTGGGACTGTGCGGTCGACGCCGTGGTCCACTGCAATAAGTTTCGGTGACTAATCGCCATTCGATACAGCGTGCAGGCAATCGCGTCAAGCGCCATCATGGCATGCTGCAGCAATTGTGCGAGGTGCCACAAAGCTCCGCAAAGCGTGCGCGCAAGGTCAATTGCGGCGCGTCTGTAAAAGTACGTGAGTGACAAGTCATCCCGACTTGGTGAGAAGGCAGCGATAGCCCCCATCAGTGGCCCAGCCAAAAATGCTGCTGTCACCAAGCCCAATGTGCTCCAAACCGATAGCGCGTGACCGCTCAACGCCAATAAGAGCAGCGCCAGCGACGCAGGTGCCACCAGCGAACGCCGCAGGTTATCGAACATCTTCCAACGGTTAATGGCGCCGATGCGGTGACGCATCGGACCCAGGAGGAATGGTAGTAATTGCCAGTCCCCTCGCGTCCATCGGTGAATTCGTGATGCGGCAACGTCCGAGTGGATGGGTGCGTCTTCTATCAACGTGATGTCGCTCATAGAAGCGCATCGCGCCAGTGCGCCTTCAAGCAAATCGTGGCTCAATACTTTGCCTTCGGGAATGCGCCCGGTCAATGCTGCGTGCATCGCCTGTACGTTAAGGAGCCCTTTCCCCGTGAACGAACCCTCAGCGAATACGTCCTGGTACACCTCGGAACTCGCGGCACTGTAGGGATCAACGCCACACTGCCCAGAAAACAACCAGTGGTAGAGCGTGAAGTCCTTTGCCGTGGCAAGCGGCGCCACAACTCGCGGCTGCAAAATTCCGTAGCCGCCCACAATCTGCCCGGTTGAATCTATTCTGGGTCGATTTTGTGGGTGCGCCGCGACACCAACCATCTCGCGAAGCCGACCCGGCGGCAACTGCGTGTCGCTATCAAGCGTAACGACGTACTGAATACCGGTCGCTATGAGTGAGACCTCACCTAAATCCATGAACTCCACAAACGCGTTCTCAGCAAGCGCCGCGACTAGCTGCTGCAGTTTTCCACGCTTGCGCTCCCATCCAATCCAACGGTTTTCGGTAACGGAAAAACTTCTCTTGCGGTGAAGCAGCGCAAATCGAGACGTGATACTTTCGTCATGAGCGGTTACGGGATAGCGCGCGTTAAGCTGGCGGATATGGAGCGTCGCGGCGTTGACCAAGTCCAGATCAGACGTTGCTTCCGCCTCGTCAGCGTCGGCCCAATCGGTCAACAGCGCGAATTGCGCATTTCGGCCGGCATTGGCCAAAAAGTGCAACTCCATTCGATGCAAAAGCTCATGAATACTGGCATGGCTCGTAAGCATTCCCGGAATAACCACTAGTACGCGATGCTCATTGGGAATGCCGGTTGCAAACGCGAGTCGCGGCAATTGGCGTGGTTTGGCTGACTCACTTATCAGGCGATTTATCAGCGCGACTACAGTCTCCGACGCTGGAAAGAACATCAGCACTGCGCTTGCGATAAAAAACGCAGTGAGTGGCCAAACCCCATCATGTGGCATGAGCAGCCACACAATTAGACCCGACGTGCACCCCACTAATGTCGAGAGATAGAGCGGCAACGCAGTGCGTTTAAAGAAGTCTCGCAGCCTCACCCGCAGGCCGGCGCTCACGCCTAGTTTGCGCAATAGCTGGGGTTGGCCCAATCCGAGTAACCAATGCCCAGGTGCCGCCGTCACGCAATCACTCTGCGCGGCGCTCCCAGTCAATTCAACGACGACCTGCGCAACAGCAAGCTCAGACTTATTGTGAGTCTGTGCTAGACGCTCAATGGCGTGTAACGTTTGGTCACGTGTGGCGACAAATTCGGCCTGGAATACGCTGCACGTCAACATCAGGCGCATCAAGGCGCTGGTACGAGCGACGATATCCGGCCAGTCGGCATGATCTATGTCGCGAAGCGACGTTACGGCGTTACTAACGCTCAGGTTGTCTGCGGTCTGATCGGCGTTTTGTTGCGCCTGCACCGTGGCGGCGTCGGGTAATTTTCTACTCAACCAATCGATGTGTTGTTGCCCGTAACCTGAATCGCCCGTTGCATTTCGATCTCTTAATCGTTGGGCCACTTGACCTAAGAACACTTTACTCACACCGCGCAAACTGAGCAGTGCTAACAGTTCATTGAGTGTGTCTTCACTGTACCGATCAATGTGGTCGCTGTACAAGTTTGCAACTTCGCGCGCCGCTTTGTTGGCGGCAACGCGTTCCGCGAGTCGGCGCAAATTTTCAATGAGCACGACGCGTAACGTTGTGGGAAGCGCCCACATTTCACTAAGGTTGAGTTCTCGCGTTTCTTGGTACGCAACAAGAAATTGCACCAACATATCTTCATCGAACGCTCCATCGGTGTGAGCGACATAAGCCCAAGCTACGCCATAAATGCGCGGCAACCCCGCCAACGGCTCGTCAAGCAACATCGGCAAGCTACGGTAGTAGCTTTTAGGCAACCCCTCGTTAATTTCTTCGAGCTGGGTGTCGATCAAATGAAAGTTGTCGAGTAGCCACTCTGCCGCTGGACTAATGTCGTAACCCGTCGATGCCTGCGCGCCGATGTAGGCGTGCGCCTCGCGCAACGCTTGTATGTTGTCGCGCAGGCGAGGGAGAAAGGGCGCGCTTCCGCTTATCGCACGCGTAGCGCGATGCGTCTCACCGAGACTGCGCCCATGCTGTGCGAAACGCAGAGGACCAAATATTTCAGATCGTATGGGCGGTTGCAACTGACCGCGGGAGCTCTCAAGAATCTGACAGAGTGCTAACGGCGCTTCTGGCACCAACTTTTGAAGCGCAAGTTGCGCCATACTCAGATCAACAAGGCCGTTACGCCGATCAATCCCGCCAAAACGACAAGCGTCGACACGAATCGCGCCGCCACAAATCCATTCACGCGCTCCGCAGCACAGCGAACTGCAAAGACGCGACGATTCGTAACCCTGCACAAATCAAGATGTGCGCATAACGTCGATAGTTCGCGAGAAACGCTGGCTGTTTCGGCGAACGACGCGGTGCTCCACGTAGTTCCATTGGTGAGTGGCTGCTTCATCAGAGTGCTCCATTCGACTGGCACGCATGTCAGTCGCAGAATTAGAGGCAAGGGGGCTAAGACCGCGTTCCGACATCGGATTGGTCGCCTCAATGCGTTAGCGAAATGCTACGAACGGGGGGGGAATTTGTCTGTCGGACTGCGCGCATTTGGATGTAGGCGCAGGAGCCAACGCTGTTGTCGGCAAGCCGACGGCGCACGCGTGGCAGCGCCAATCAGAGGCCGAGCGCTAGGCACTTTTTGTGACGGAATACGTTACGGCGATACTCCATTCGCGGTAACGCAAACGGAGTCAGGAGTCAGCGGTCAGTCGGGGTCACCAGCGTGAGCGCGTATCCACGCAGCGTAGTGATTCATCCAATCTTGCAGAAACGCATGGCTTGCTTCGCCAATGTTCCCAGCGTCATCGAACAGGCCATCTGTCGCGTGGATGAATGCCTCTGGCTGTCCAAGCGTTGGGACGTTCAAATAGGCGAGCACATTGCGCAAATGCTGTTGCGCCATTGCCGTGCCCATTGCACCGACAGATACGCCCAGCACCCCAGCTGGCTTTCCATTCCACACGCTATGACCGTAGGGACGAGATGCATGGTCTATCGCATTCTTCAACACGCCGGGGATTGATCGGTTGTATTCGGGTGTTACAAAAAGAAGTCCGTCGCTAGCTGCGATCTCTTCACGCAATCGGCGAACAGGCGGGGCGGGTGAATCGTCCTCCGACTGATCGTAGAGCGGCAGGTCGCCAATTTCGACCTGAATGAACGTGAAGTCGAGGGGACCGAGCTTAGCGACTGCCGTCGCAAGCTTGCGATTGAGCGAATCGTGCCGTAGGCTGCCGACAACAACTGAAATAAGGTATTGGTTCATATGGATTTCCGCGCGAAAAAGTGTTGCCCAGCGGAAAGTAGCCGCCATGTCGGGCGACGCAAACTTCGCGTCGTCCCGTTACGGCTGCCACTTCTACTTCAAGCTTCAAACACTCGTCGCTAGTAAAGTGAGGAGGAGGTCGCCCTTCCAGCATGCCTTCACGTGCGTCTTGGTGCGCACGAATCAGAACGAAGTTGCATGCTGTTTCTAGAGTCTATTTCTAGCGCAATGCTTGAACTGCGTCTGTGCGCTGACGAACTCTCGCTTCATTGAAGCGCATTTCGCTTGGATCGGGAATCAGCGTTTCCCATTCACCGCGAAGTGCGGAATATCCGATCCCAAAATTCGTTGGTTACGCCAAACCGACGTAGCTCACCAGTGTGATGGTGAGCGGCATGCCATTGTTTTCGTCGACGTAACCATTGTCCGTTCGCAATCCAGTGATGAACGGCGTGGTGAGTGAGCGCGTAGCCGAAGTAACCAGTGAGAAACCCAAGCGTCAGCGCACACGCCGCCCAGCGGTTACTCAGCAATAGTGCCGGCAAAAAGTAAAGTGATGCCACGAGCCCAGCGCTGAGTGCAGTAGGCGTGCAGATGAGAGCGCTCTGGCGACCGTGATGTTCGAGATGCCAGCGATGAAATGGCTGCACGCCGTGCAACACAAATCGATGCAGCAGATATTCGATCAGCGTCCAACCGAAAAAACCAGCCAGAACTAAACCAGCCAACGTCGCATACTGTTCCCGCGCTGACGTCGCTATCAGGTAGACGGTGAGTGCGAGGATCGTGGATGCATAAAACGCGAAGTCCACGCGATATGCGGTCTCGCCATGCTCTAGGCGGAAAAGCCTCATGCAGTGTCCTAAAAAATGGGGGCGCAAGCGTATACGTGATCTGCACGCTACGCGGCAAGCACGAGAGGAACCTCTTCCGGCCCGCTAGTGCTATTTGAATTTGCGTTTGAGGTTAGCTGAGCCAAGTCGCCCAATCTGTGCGATAACGAACATTGGACCAGCCAATGGCTTCGCCCCAACAGGTTTTTTGTTGGTTATCGCGCTACTATGTTCGCTATCGCACATATGGAAAGATTTTTCTTACCTATACTAGGTTGACTCACGCATGTCTGCGAAGGCGCTTACATGTGCGAAACGTTCAGTACATTAAATGCCCCCTACTCCTCCCGATCCTTTAAAGAATCACCCTCTTGCCTCGCTTCCGAGTGCGGAGCGAGAGCGTTGGTTACCTATGCTGGAGTGGGTGCAAATGCCCTTGGGGCAAGTACTGTATGAATCGGGAAGCACGCTTCGACACGTGTACTTTCCGACCACTGCAATCGTGTCGCTGCTCTACGTATTAGAGAACGGGGCATCAGCCGAGATCGCCGTCGTGGGCAACGAGGGAATCGTCGGCATTTCATTGTTCATGGGCGGTGGATCAACGCCGAGCCGCGGCGTAGTTCAAAGTGCCGGAGAAGGCTTCCGGATTAGTGCCGCCACGATCAAGGATGAGTTCAATCGGTCCGGGCCAGTAATGCATTTGTTGCTGCGCTACACCCAAGCGCTGATCACACAAATGGCACAAACTGCCGTGTGCAACAGGCATCACTCACTAGACCAACAACTCTGTCGGTGGCTACTACTTAGCCTCGATCGCTTACAAGGGACGGAACTTGTGATGACACAAGAGTTGATTGCCAACATGTTGGGAGTACGTCGCGAAGGCGTAACGGAATCCGCGCTTAACTTGCAACGATCCGGGCTGATTCGATATTCCCGCGGCCGAATCAACGTACTTGATCGAGTAGGTTTGGAAGCGCGAACCTGCGAATGCTACGCAGTGGTCAAAAAAGAGTATGACCGGTTGTTGCCTAACAGAGAGGCCACTTAGCGCCGTATTGCGCTTTGCAATTCGCGCGATCTGTTGGCGCGGCTGCCGCCGAGTGGAGCCAGTTCGTGACGCCAGCAAGACGCTTGTAACTACTAAGTAGAAATTGGTCGTATGCCGATCCTCGATTTGTGCGTTTCTCGCGCACGCCGAAGCGCTACTAGGTTGTCAAATTTTCTCTTGGCGCGACTTACCATCAAGCTATGTTGGCTGGCAGACAGTCATACATGCCGGAAGGGTTCACACTAGCTCTCTAAATGGCAGATGGCAGATCATCGTTTTTCGTAGCCCCCATCTTTACGCACCGGAGAGTTCGATTGGTGAATGCTGAAAACAAGCTCATCGCCATGCTGCCGCGCACCGATCGAATAAGCCTTCTAGCCGTTTGCGAAACATACGAATTGAAGTTGTCCGTTATCTTGTGCGAACCGCATACGGCAACCCGATATGTGTACTTTCCGATGAGTGGATTCATTTCACTCGTCACGCTGATTGATGGACACGCAGGCGTAGAAGTCGGCATGGTAGGCAGCGAAGGCATGGTCGGCGCGGAGCTGGCGCTGGGCGTTTTGGCGTCGCCTACACGCGCGCTGGTCCAAGGCGGCGGGTTGGCGCATCGCATCCCTGCAAACGCGTTTAAGCGTGAACTTGCGGATAGTGCTGCATTGAGAAAGCTGCTTGGCCGATATTTGTATGTGCGAATGTCACAACTCGCGGCATCGGCCGCATGCCTGCGTTTTCACTTGATTCGGCCACGATTGGCGCGCTGGCTATTGATGAGTCAAGATCGCGCGCATTCAAACCACTTTCATATCACGCAGGAATTTCTCGCCTACATGTTGGGCGTTCGCCGCGTAGGCATCACGTCGGCAGCAAGTAGTTTGCAACGCAGCGGTTTGATTGAATACCATCGCGGCGAGATAGCCGTAACCGATCGCGGCGGGCTCGAATTGGCTTCGTGTGATTGCTACGCTGCAGAGCGACGAGCGTACGCGCAGTTACTAGGGTGACCTATCGACGCCGCGCAAGCTTTGCCGCAACTCCATAGAACAAAACCACAAGAATTCACGTCGCACGGCGCGCGCTGATGGCGCGCAGTGTTTCTCTGTGCGAAAGCGAACAGACTAAGACGGCCAACGCCTCCACAATTCGTCCGTGCTAGCGCTGCAACAGGCGCGCTGCGCAATAGCGTTTTAATCCGATTTCGAAGGGGTAGAGCATGATGCCAAATGGCTCAGTTCCACGCTTAGTGATTACCGAAGTGGCTCCACGCGTTTGTATGCGTGAGGGCGCAGCCTGCACGCATGCACAGAGTCTGCCATCACTCTATGCGTGGCAAAAACGAAATAAGACAGACATTTCCGTACCCGATTGGGATCCGCTCTTTAGCGCCGTGAAGGCGCGACTACGCGCATCGGTCGACATGCATCTCGCTGCTACGGCGTCTCGGAAAACGTGTGACCAAAACATAGACGAAGGTCTGCGGAAATGCGCATTGGAATGCGTCGACGCGCTCGATCAATTGCACGCGACGTGGGTCGACGAGCTAGACCAACGCCGCCACCTGGAACTCGAATTGATCGACATCGCAGCGAAACTTGAACTTGCCAATTCAAAGCTGGTCTGCTTGCCGACGTCGCCTACATTTTCGAAGCGATCGTCGCTGCGCGATGGCCTTGGCTCAATTCGCGATTCGTGGTTCAAATTCAGAGAACCGCGGGTCAAGTGAACGAACCTTCGCTGGAACGTGCTGTTGCCGCTCGTACGCGTGGAGCGGTGATCAGATGAATCCACCGTGTGACGTTGTGTTTCTCGTGGACGTCGACAATACGTTGATCGACAATGATCGAATCGTCGAAGATTTGCGGCACCGACTCGATCGGGATTTTGGCGCACTTCGGGCGAAACGCTATTGGGCGATTTTTGAGGAACTACGTTCTAAACAGGGCTACGCCGATTACATCGGCGCGCTTCAACAATTTCGCAGCGAAGCAGAGCGCGTCATGGGTAACGACCTAAGGTTGATCACCCTCGCTTCATTTTTGATTGACTATCCGTTTGCAGAACGCGTGTTCCCACGCGCTCTAGATGTCGTGGCATATCTCAACCGGATTGGGCAAACCGTCATTGTGTCTGACGGGGACGCCATTTTCCAGGGGCGAAAGATACAACGCTCCGGGCTGTGGGATGCTGTCACTGGACGCGTTCTGATCTACGTTCACAAAGAAAAAAAGCTCGATGATGTCCGACGCATCTATCCGGCGAAGCACTATGTGATGATTGACGATAAATTGAGCATTCTTTCGGCTTCGAAAGCGACTATGGGAGACACGTTGACAACGGTTTGCCCGCTGCAAGGCCACTATGCGCTTGATCCACAGAATGCGGCCGCATATCCGGCGGCTGACATCACGATTGAGCTAATCGCGGATTTGCTTCACGTGAATGTGGCTGCGCTGCTCGGACATAACGCGGCAGCGATCTCGTGACCGAACAGCCTCAAACGAACAAGTCGCTTTCAACTGAAAAGTTGGAGCTCATGCACGCTTATTGGCGCGCCGCGAATTACCTCTCAGTCGGACAAATTTACTTACGTGACAACCCGTTGCTTGAAAGTCCGCTGTCTCTTGAGCACATCAAGCCACGCCTACTTGGGCACTGGGGCACCACGCCGGGCCTGAATCTTTTATACGTACACCTCAATCGCTTGATCATCGAGAACGGTCTCAACGCGATGTTGGTGGTTGGGCCGGGACACGGTGGACCGGGCATCCTTGCAAACACCTATCTTGAAGGTAGTTACACCGAGCGCTACCCGGCGATTGACCAAAGTCGGAACGGTCTTCAACGACTGTTCCGTCAATTTTCATGGCCACATGGGATTCCAAGCCACGTGGCGCCTGAAACGCCGGGCTCGATTCATGAGGGAGGCGAGTTGGGATATTCGCTCGCACACGCCTACGGCGCCGTGTTCGACAATCCTGATTTGATTGTGGCTTGCGTCGTGGGTGACGGCGAGGCCGAAACGGGAGCGCTCGCGACCAGTTGGCATTCCAATAAATTCCTAAATCCGGCGCGCGATGGCGCCGTACTCCCGATCTTGCATCTAAATGGTTTCAAGATCGCGAACCCCACGATTCTCGCGAGAATCAGTCGCCAAGAACTCACGGACCTGATGAATGGTTACGGCTACGAACCGTTTTACGTGGAATGCGAAGATCCCATCGCAGTGCACCAGCTCTTAGCAAGCACGCTTGACGAAATGCACGAGCGAATTCGCCGCATTCAATTCGACGCACGCGTCAATGTGGATTCGAAGGCCCTGACGCGTCCGCGTTGGCCGTTGTTAATACTGTGCACGCCTAAGGGTTGGACCGGTCCTAAGCAGGTCGACGGAAAGCCTGTTGAAGGCACATGGCGCGCGCATCAAGTTCCGATCACGGACTTCAGCAACCCGGAACATTTGCTGCAGCTCGAAGCCTGGCTTAGAAGCTATCGACCTGAGGAGCTATTCGACAGCACCGGACGCCTTCACGAGAAAATCGCACAGCTCGCTCCGAGAGGTCTGCGCCGAATGGGCTCCAATCCGCACGCCAACGGTGGAGAACTTTTGGTGCCGTTATCGTTGCCGCACGTTGAGGACTATGCCGTAAGCGTAACTGCACCCGGCCAATCTAAAGGCGAGGCGACGCGCGTACTCGGGGCCTTTTTGCGCGACGTGATGAAGCGAAATCTAACGAACGGCAACTTTCGATTATTCGGACCGGACGAGACTGCATCAAACCGATTGGACGCGGTATTCGAGGTGACCGGAAAGGCATGGATCGCCGAGATTGAGCCAGTCGACGTCGATTTGAGCGTAAACGGCCGTGTGATGGAAGTGCTGAGTGAACATCTTTGTGAGGGATGGCTAGAAGGCTACCTTTTGACCGGACGGCATGGCTTCTTTTCATGTTACGAAGCGTTCATACCGATTATTGATTCGATGTTTAATCAGCATGCGAAGTGGCTCAAAGTGTGTCGACAGATTCCGTGGCGGGCACCGATTGCATCGCTCAATTATTTGCTCACCTCGCATGTATGGCGTCAGGATCACAACGGGTTCTCGCATCAGGATCCTGGTTTTCTCGATCACGTTGCGAACAAGAAATCAGAAGTCGTTCGCATTTATCTGCCGCCGGATGCCAACTGCCTTTTGTCCGTGACAGACCACTGCCTACGCAGCCGAAACTACGTCAACGTGATTGTGTCGGGTAAGCAGCCCGAATGGCAGTGGCTCGACATGGATAGCGCGCAGCGCCATTGCGCAGTTGGGGCGGGCATCTGGTCGTGGGCGAGTACCTCAACGAGCGAACCGGATGTGGTGATGGCTTGTGCGGGCGATGTGCCGACGCTTGAAACGCTTGCTGCTGTAACGCTGTTGCGCAGCTATTTGCCAGATATTCGCATTCGAGTTGTCAACGTCGTTGATCTAATGGTGTTGCAGCCACCATCCGAGCATCCGCATGGGCTTGAGGACCAAGATTTTGATGAGCTTTTCACGATAGACAAACCTGTCATCTTCGCGTTTCACGGCTATCCCGCTCTCATCCATAAATTGGCCTATCGTCGTCACAATCACGCCAACATGCACGTGCGTGGATACAAAGAAGAAGGCACGACTACCACACCGTTCGACATGGTCGTGCTCAACAATCTTGATCGCTACCAACTTGCATTGGACGCGATCAAACGAATTCCGCGCTTCGCGGATCAGGTCGAGTTAGCAACCGCGCGCTATTGGTCTGCCATACAGCGACACAACGACTACATCACCATGCACGGGGAAGATATGCCCGAGGTGCGTGATTGGCGATGGACTAATTGATGCGCCAACTGTAGCGCGCGCGGCAACTGCGACAAGCAAAATTCGTCGCCGTTGGGATGCACCTGTAAGCCGATCAAATCGCGGGGAACACTGCCCACCCCATGAGAAACGAACGCCTGTGTTCGGTGCAGTACAGACCGCGAGCGCTGCAAGCCGCACTATGCGTGCTCGTCGAAGACAAGTCGTTGTCGACACGCTGAAACCTATGTCCGTCTACCTTCGTTTTAACACTGCATTGCGTGAAAACTTCATATCCCATCGATGCGTCTCGATCGGTGTCTGCGTTCTAGTCGCAAGCAGTATCTTGCTACTGAATGGGTGTGCGTCCGTGAAAGGGCCTACGGATCAGTCAGTAGGGCTAATGGTGCCATTGGACTGGTCTATCGAAACGGGTGCGCCTTCTCCGAACGCAACTTCGCTCGCGCAGTGGTGGGAGCGATTCAATGACCCATTACTCACTTCGCTTGTTTTGCAAGCGATGCAACGCAATACCGATGTCGAAGCCGCCAGCGCTGCGCTGCTTCAAGCTCGTGCGCTGAGAGACGTTGCGGCCGGAGCGCTGCTGCCGGTTGTTGCTGGCGCTGCGTCGGCACAACACGGTACGTCCGGCACTAAAAGCACGGGCAATAGCTTCAAACTGGGCGCAGACGCGAGTTGGGAAATTGATGTGTTCGGCGGCAATCGCAGCGCGCTCGCTGCGAGCGAGGCATCCGCCAGTGCAGGAGCTGCGAACCTTGGCAACGTACAAATTTCTATCGGTGCCGAAGTGGCCCTGAGCTACATCACGTTACGCAACGCACAGGCTCGGCTCGAGATCGCAAACGCGAATTTGAACAGTCAGGTGGAGACGGCCCAAATTACGCAATGGCGCCTCCAGGCGGGTCTCGTTTCCTCTCTCGAAGACGCCCAAGCGCGGGCCGCGGTATTCCAGACGCAAGCTCAGCTTCCGGTATTGCAAATAGCGATCGATCAAGCTCGCCACGCATTGGCCGTTTTGGTGGGACAGCCACCAGCCGCGCTGCTTGATGTGCTGGCGGGGCTGCGCGCAGTACCCACGGCAGCCACGGACCTCGCACTGAGTTTGCCAAGCGAAACGCTGCGCCAGCGGCCTGATGTGCGCGCGGCTGAGTATTCAGTGATCGCCGCTTCGGCGCGTGTCGCGCAGGCAGACGCCGCACGAATGCCGAGCTTCAAACTCAGTGGCTCATTGGCCTTAAATGCGTTGACACTGGGCGGCCTGACCCACGGCGCGGCGCTTGTGAGCGCACTTCTGGCAGGTGTGTCACTGCCGATATTCAACGGCGGCGCGTTAAGCGCTCAAGTGCGCGCACAGGAGGCCGCGTTGCAACAAGCGTTCGCAAATTATCGCGGCGTTATTTTGATCGCGTTGAAAGACGTGGAGGACGCGTTGCTCGCGTTACGCGGCGACCGCGAGCGTTTGGCGCGTTTAACGCTCGCAGCTGCAGCGGCTAGTGACGCAGCTTTGTATGCACGACAGCGCTACACCAGCGGCATCGTCGATTTTCAGACGGTCCTAGAAACTCAGCGCACACAACTCAATACGCAAGACGGTGTTGCAAGCGTTACCGCCGACATCGCCGCCGATCATGTGCGCCTTTACAAAGCCCTTGGCGGCGGCTGGCAACCCGACATCGTCGCCACTCCTACTCGCGTATTGCCGTTATGACCGATCCCAAACCTTCCATTGAACCACCGACGCCAGCGATCACTGCGTCGCCCGCGGAGTCCAAAACCAAACTTGCCGATTTGTTGAACGAACCCGTCGCCAGCGCGTGGTATCGCCGTCCCACGATCTGGGGCGGCATTGCGATCGTTCTGGCCGTCGCCGCTGGCCTGTGGTACTGGCAATGGCGTAACGCAGCGAACGCGGCGCCCACCTACACCACACAAGCCGTTACGCGCGGCAATCTGACCCTCACTGTCGCTGCAAACGGAACGATACAGCCGACGCGTTCTATCAGTATCGGAAGTGAATTGTCGGGCACTGTCCTCAAAGTGAATGTTGACGTGAACGACACGATCAAAAAGGGACAGGTGTTGGTTGTGCTCGACACAGCGAAGCTGCGCGACCAGATTCTGCGCTCCAAAGCGGCGTTAGCGGCCGCCAGTGCAAAAGTTCAGCAAACCTCCGCGACGATTAGGGAAACCGCTGCAGCGTTAGGTCGCTTGGAGGAGGTTGCCAAACTATCAGGCGGCAAGGTGCCATCTAAGAGTGAGCTGGATGCAGGGCGCGCCACACATGATCGCGCAGTTGCCGACGACGCGAGCGCGCGAGCGGGCGTGAACGACGCAAAAGCGGCGCTATCGACAGACGAAATCAATCTTTCTAAAGCTTCAATCAGCGCACCTGCGGACGGTGTCGTGCTTACGCGCAGCGTCGATCCGGGCAATGCCGTTGCAGCATCGTTGCAGGCAGTGACACTCTTCACCGTGGCCGAAGACTTAACCAAACTGCGGCTCTGGGTTTATGTCGATGAGGCGGATGTGGGTTCGGTCCAATTGGGCCAAGATGCAACCTTCACCGTGAGCGCGTATCCAAATCGAAATTTTCCGGCCGTCATAACGCGCGTCGGGCTCGGCTCAACGATCACTGACAACGTTGTCACCTATCTCACGTATCTCAACGTCGACAACACTGACCTAACATTACGGCCCGGCATGACGGCAACGGCGACGATCATCGCGACGAAGCGTAGCGACGTACTTCTAGTGCCCAACACTGCATTGCGCTTCACCCCCACGACGGCGGCGGCGAGCCCTGCAGCCGCGAAAGGTGGCTTACTCGCGGGTCTGACACCGCGCATGCCCGGAGGCACACGCAGGTCAGCGGCGGCGGGATCAAGCACGGCGTCAGCGAAGCAGGTATGGGTGCTGCGCGACGGCGTGGCTGTTGCGGTCGCCGTGACGCCTGGGATTAGCGATGGTCGCACGACCGAGATCACGGCGGGAGACCTGCGTGCGGGCATGATGGTGATCACTGACCAAAAGACAGCGGTGGCAAAGTGAGCGAACCGCTCATCGCGTTACACGGCATCACCAAGCGCTACGGAACGGGTGCCACCGAGCTAATGGCGTTGAAGGGCATTGACCTTGAGATTCGCGCAGGCGAATTCGTAGCCATCATGGGCCCAAGCGGATCGGGTAAATCGACTGCCATGAATATTTTGGGGTGCCTCGACACTCCGACGGCGGGCGAGTACCTGTTCAAAGGTGCGCACGTCGAAGCACTGTCGCGCGATCAACGCGCGAGGCTTCGTCGGCGCTACCTTGGTTTCGTATTTCAAGGCTTTAACTTGTTGGCCAGAACATCGGCACAGGAAAACGTGGAGCTGCCTTTGCTCTATCGAGGCGACAGCGCCAGCGTGCGCCGTACTGCAGCAAGCAAGGCGTTGGCGTCGGTGGGGCTTGGTGGCTGGGAGCATCACACACCTGCGGAGCTTTCCGGAGGTCAACAGCAACGCGTGGCCATCGCACGCGCCATCGTGACCGAACCAGCGGTCGTGCTAGCGGACGAGCCAACGGGAAATCTAGACACGCAGCGCAGCCACGAAATCATGGCCTTGTTGGTTGCGCTCAACAAAGATCACGGCATCACCGTGCTCATGGTGACGCACGAGCCGGACATGGCGTCTTACGCAAGGCGCATGGTGCACTTTCTTGACGGAGGCATAGCAAAAGACGTGGTCAACGGCAATCCCACTGATGTCAACGCTAATCACGAAACGCTGGCCGAATCCGTCTGATGCTCTATAGCGTTTTCATGCTTGCCGTGCGTTCCGTTCAACGCAATATGTTGCGCTCGTTTCTCACCATCTTGGGCATCGTGATCGGCGTCAGTGCGGTCATCACAATGGTGACGCTCGGCAACGGCGCGACACAGGCGATCAAAGCGCAAATTTCGGGCCTCGGCACGAACCTTTTGATGGTTAGCCCAGGGCAGCGATTTGGCGGCGGTGGTGGAGGCGGTGGCGTGCCGCAATTTGTTGAGGCCGACGCGGAGGCTATTGCCGCACAAATCGGCGGCGTCGCCGCCGTGGCCCCGCAGGGGCGAGCGAGTGCAACGGTCGTTGCGAATGGCCGCAACTGGGCCACCAGCGTTACCGGCAGTACCAATGCGTGGTTCGTGACCGGCAACTGGAAGCTTGCAAGTGGACGCATTTTTGACGAGGAAGAGCAGCGCGCCGGCGCGGCCGTTTGCATCATCGGGGAGACCGTCCGACGTGAAATTTATGGCGGTAGCGTTGGCCAAACGGGGCTCGGACAGCAGCTCAGAGTCAAGCTCTTTTCGTGCGATGTTGTAGGCATCCTAGCGGCCAAGGGCCAGGGTGGAATGGGCGACCAAGACGATGCGGTCGTGGTGCCGTTACGCACACTGCAGCGTCGCGTCACCGGCACTCGCAAAGTGAGCACCCTGGCCGTTTCCATGGTGGAAGGCACAGATAGCGGCCCGCTCAAGGCGAGTTTGCGACAACTGATGCGTGAGCGCCGAAAGCTGGCCGAAGGCGAGGATGACAACTTTAATATTTTCGATACACAACAACTGGCGGAAACGCTATCCAGCACTATGGGCGTATTGACCACGTTGCTTGGTGCAGTGGCTGCGGTGAGCCTATTAGTGGGCGGTATCGGCATCATGAACATCATGCTCGTCAGCGTGACCGAACGAACGCGAGAGATTGGATTACGTCTAGCCGTAGGAGCACTGGAACGTGAGGTGCTGCTTCAGTTCTTGATCGAGGCTGTGGTGCTCTCGGCGCTTGGAGGCGTCGTAGGAATTGCAATCGCAACTGGTGCGTCGTATGGCTTATCAAGCGTGATGAAAGTGCCATATGCGTTCGATCCCACGATCAACATACTCTCGTTAGTTTTCTCGGCCGCCATCGGCGTCTTATTTGGCTATTTCCCTGCGCGACGCGCTGCGCGGATGGACCCGATTGAGGCATTGCGACATGAGTAGTCGCTGAATAAAAAAAACAAACTTCCATTTGCACAGCGGGCCGGAGCGATCCTACACAACCGCACCAAAGAACTTGCCAACGCCAGCGGTAATCCCTAACGCCAATGCGCCCCAAAAGGTGACCCGCCAGGCGCTTACCCAAATGTTGGCGCCACCCACCTGCGCAGCCACAACGCCGAGTACCGCAAGAAAGATGAGCGAGGTTACTGAAATCCACATGATCAAGCCGTTGATGGGAGCCAAAGCGGTGACTGCCAATGGAAGCAACGCGCCTACGGCGAAACTAGCCGCGGACGTCAATGCGGCTTGAATGGGACGTGCTTGCACGATCTCCGTAATCCCGAGTTCGTCGCGAGCGTGGGCGCCAATCGCATCGTGGTTCATGAGTTCTGTTGCCACTTGTTTCGCGAGTGCCGCGTCGAGGCCGCGCTCGACATAAATCGCTGCGAGCTCCGCGTGTTCGGCCATTGGATTTTTCGCTATCTCGGCCGATTCGCGCGCCAGATCCGCCGCCTCCGCATCCGCCTGCGAGTAAACCGAAACGTACTCGCCTGACGCCATCGACATCGCACCGGCGACCAGCGCCGCAACGCCCGTCAGCATGATGCTGCTGTGCGTCGCATTCGCTGCGGCCACGCCAACGAGAAGGCTTGCGGTTGATACGATACCGTCGTTAGCGCCCAGCACTGCCGCGCGCAGCCAGCCTACGTGCTGCGTGCGGTGCCGTTCATTGTGCCCTCTCAAGCCGCTTGCAGCGCCCGCGCGCTCTCCATCACGGCGTCAGCTTTGGCCTGCTCTTCCGCGGTGCCGTGCACCATGAGAACGTACTTATCAAACTTCAAGGCCGACTCATATTTGATCGCCTGATCTTTGGGGACGCCAATTTGAGTAAGCGCTGCGCCCAGCGCGGATAAGCCCCCGACGACCACAACGCCTTCCAGGGCGCCTACCAATGCTGATACGACGGGGCCCGCCATTGCCAAGAGCCCAAGCCCCGGCACAAAGAACACCGCTGGCGCAAGGAGCACGCCCCATATGCCGCCCCAAAACGCACCGACTCCACCCCACGACTTAATGCGATCTCCGGCGGTATAAAAACCCACGGGGTGCTCTTCAGTGTGATAGCCCTTACCTACGAGCGAAAGTTTTTTCACGTCAAAACCAGAGCGACTGAGCGCGTGAATAGCGTCCTCCGCCTCCTCGTGCGTACTGAAATAGTAGATCGGTGGATGGTGATGTTCCATTGTTTTTCTCTTTGAATTTTCTTGGCACGAATGCGCGCAAGCGGACGTGCCGCTTGCGTCGTAACGTGCGCGTTGACGATTGGTCGGACTAGTACGTGACTTTGATGTTGTCGACGACGTTACTTACACCCGGCGTGCACCACGCAGAATGTGTGACCAGATCGCGCTCCGCCCAGTTGTGCACATTGCCGGCCAGCGTGACAACGTCTCCAGTGACGGCAACCGTTATTTGCTGCGCTTCGTTGCTGGCACGACGTTTCAGCGCCGCCTCGATGTCGGTCTTCACATTAGTGCTTGTCACACGATTTTTGATCGTGATTTGATCGCTCACGCCAGTCACGCCCATGAGATAACGCACCGCAAGTTTCGCTGCCTGACGCTGATAGTCCCAGAGCGCTTCACCGGACAACGTGACCCAGCCGTTCTCGACCATCACCTTGATCGGATCTTTCGATAAAAACGAAGTCCACTCCAAAACGTTCTCCACCGAGCGTGCGATGTCGGCATCGTTGCGCTTGCTGCTGCCGCCCAGCGTGACATCTATTTCAACGGCGAGCGCTTTGACGCCAGGCACGCGCTGCGCTGCGCGCTCTGCATCCCACTTCTCGCCATACGACGCGACGTGCCCAGCGAGCGTCACCACGCCGTTCTTGACTTCCACGCCGACTTCCGTCGCGTTAATGGAAGGCTCCCATTTCAGTTCGGCGATGACGTCTTGCTGAATTTGTGAATCAGTTTTCATGAGTAACGTTCCAGTTGGAGGGGGAACGTCAAGCTTGCGCGCGAAGCAACAACCCGTGTGTAGGGCAGCGTGCGTACTTCATGTCGGACGACGCTTACGTCACGCGATTGGCATACGGTAGAAGCCGACTAGACGTTGGCGAGAGGGAAGGATTAGATTCGACCCACATGCGCGGCCAGAAACTTTGCTCGATTGAAAAACCGGCAGGAGGTTGGCGGATGGGGAAGTTCACAATGATCCAATCGCGAAGCGATTGGTGCGAGGGCGGGCACTACACAATCGCTTGCAAACCAGTGTTTACGGGGCTTTCGGGGGGTTCGTTTTCAACCATACCCGCAAAAGTACCCGCTTTGAAATAGTGCTGTGAAGTGTTGCGGTGCTGCAACAGATTGAGCCTTCACAATACAACCCCCTCCCGAAAAACTTTTGTGATTCGCGCGCAAGCACGGGGCGAATTACCCCTAGACGGGCCGGGGGGGCGATAAGAACCTACTGTTCATGGCGCGCGGGTGTCGCTAACGGTTGGGCGGCTCTTTCTTGGCGTACAGCGCGGCGGCTTCGCGTAACGATTTCAACTCTTCCTGCGTGTCCTGAATGAGCGTTTGATATTTCGTACTTGTTGAAACGAGCGCCGCCGCACGTTGTGACTCGAAAGCCGCCGCCGCTGCATCCGACCTGAACGTGCGAATATCGGCGCGGATCGCGGCCATTTCCGATGTCATCTGCGCTTTCAAGGAAGCCAACGCTGCTTCGGTGTCTCGAATGGAATAGCCAAAATCACGCGTCTTGCGCTCCCATTCCATGCGATCCGCTGAAGCTTTCAAGCTCGCTGCGCGGTCACTGCTGGCAGCCTTTGGAGCGCTGCCTTGTGCTGTCTTGCCGCCCGCGTCTCGCTTCGCGTCAGTGCCCGCGCTGGGCTTGACAGTGATCGCGCCGCCCCCGATTGCGCACGGTGAATCCTGAAACGAGACTTTCCCGCTCGCGTCGGGACACTTGAACATCGTTTGCCCAAAAGCTGGCACTGCAACCAACGCGAGCAAAACAGCGCACAATCGAAACATGGGCAACTCCAAAGATGATGCAGTGTGCCTTGTGATGGATGACCGCGTCAAATTGGTACACGGTCAACCAGTCAACCTTATCCAGTCAACCAACTGAGGAATGTTGTTCACACGCTCAATCTCGCGGGGCGAATTACCCACGGGGGGCCGGGGTGCCTGGTGAGAACCTACCTAATTGAGGTCAAGCCGCACAAAGTAGCGCGGACACTGCGGACACCGCCGCGAACGTCGCTGAGACCGCGGCTGCATGCGGGTTCACGTGTCCGCACTTCGACTGCGGACAACCTCAAATTTGATGCGGGCACTGCGGACGGCCATTGCTCATAACGTCGCAGTTTGTCTCGCTGGTTTGGCAATAGCGCGCGAATTGGATTTCTTCCGCGCCGCGCCCGCCGCCGTGGCCGTTCAGTCGTCGCTGTCATTGAAGATTGTCGAACGTATCCGATAGCAGGTCGTCTTTTCGCCCATACTTGGAATCCGACAGCGTGAATCCAAGCGACCTTTATCGGTAACGAGGTGTCCTAGCTCAATGAGCAAACGACACACGGCTTTGTAGTCGTAGCCCTTGCACACTTCATCGCGAAACACGCCGAGCAATACGTAGAACTCTGTATGGCCGCTGCCGAATGCGTCTTTCGACAGTTCGCCGACGGGTTCAGCTAGCGGCTTGCCTTGCTCATCTACGATGCGCCGGAAGCCCGCGCGGTGCATCGTGTTGGGGGCGTGATCGTCGGTCGCGCGGTGCCACCACGTAAAGCGTGCCGCGCCGTGAGCTTCAAGAAAGCCGCGAACTTGCGCGAGCATGCGGGCGCGTTCGCCGTTGCCCGTGCCGCCGCGTGATTCAATCCACGAATCGAACACGACTTTCGTGCAGAGTGTTGCCTCGTTTGCCTGCCAGCCGGTCAACCCGTATTCGGTTGCCAGTTCACCCGCAACAGCCACCAATGCAAAACGCCTCGCTACGCGCGAGACTTGCCCGGATGAAGCACCATAAGCCCATTCACCCGCGAGCGTCGCCACGGCGCGTTTGACGCGTTCGCCGATAGCTTCCGAGTCTTTGGTTAGTGTTTCGAGGAACTGAACGCCCGCCGCGCCGTATTGCTTCGCTGCGTCGGCTTTGATCGCATCCGCGAATGCCGCCGCGCCGGAAGCTTCGCAATCGTGCAACACCTCGAAGATGCCGAGGCCTGCGCTCGCATCGGCGGTTAGGTCAACCATGCGCACTTCCTGCCCGGTGTGAACCCGCTTGCCGCTTTCGGCGACGTGATCCGCAAGGCCAATTTCGCCCGCTGATAGAAACAGCAATCGCCACGACAGACGTGCACGCGGTGCGCCGCTTTGCTTCGATCTGGCTTTGCCGGATTCGTTCGCGAGCATGTAGGCGCATTCACCCGCTTTCGCCGGTTCAAGTTGCGCGAGCTCGTCAAGAATCATCGTCACATCGCAATGTTGCGCGGCCATTGATTCAAGCGCGTTTTCTGTGGTGCGCCACCGCTGCATGAAGTCGCCACCGCCCCAAACGGTAGCGGCCACGCGTAGCGCGGTCGTTTTGCCGGTTGACGAATCGCCGCGAAAGTGAAACCCGCCCGAATCCACGCCAGCGAGGTGCAACAGCGGCCCGGCGAATGCGCACGAGAGAGAAAACACGAGGCGGGAGTTTCCAGCGCAACGCCGGGCGATTGCGTCGCGCCATTCGGACACGGTGCCACGCTGCCGAAACGTGTTTGACACCGCGCCATCGCTCTGAAAAATGATGCGTTCATCACCTTCGCCAATGGTGCGATCCGGCAACACGAAAGCGCCATCGGGTTGCCAGCCGATACGATCCGTTAGGCGTGCCGTGGCAGTCGGTTTGCGTGTTTGGATGTACTCAGACAGCCGCGAGCGAGCGGAGGCCTTGCCAGACACTTGCAAGCCCATTGAGAGCAACGCGGCCCGGAATTCGGCACCATCGCCCGCGAGCAAACGGGCGGGGAGTACCCATTGTTTCGCATGGCCGCGCGGATCGCTGAACGACAAAACATAACCCCAGCCGTTGCCGTCGAACTCGCGGCATAACGCGACGACTTCCAGCTTTGCGCATATCCACGCGCCGGGCCGTGGCACGCCGTGTTGATCGTAGCCAAAATGCCAGACGCCATCGTCTGAACACACGAAAGAATCGTTCGCTTCACTACTGCCAGCCGCCGGCGCTTTCGCGTTCAGCGCTTCACGCTTTTTCACGAGCGATAGAACGTCGGTCATACCAACACCTCGCGATAAACGTTGCGAATGGTGATCCGGGCAGTAGTGAGCGCGTCGCGTGTTTCGGTATCGAGTGCGCCGCCGCGTGCCATGCGATCCGCAGCGATGCAAACCACGTCGGCTTCAAAATCGAGCAAGCGCAAGCCGTCCGCAGCGGTGATAACCCGCTCGCGCCGTTGTGTCGTTTTGCCATCGGTGAAGGTCTCACGAGGCGGGAAAAGCTCGGATAGTTCCAAGCCCACCGCGCCCGCGATTTCTGCGACCGTGCAACCCGTCCAACACTTCACCAGCACCGCGCCGCTGTCGGCTTCGCGAATGCTCAACGACGGTCGTTTGTCTTTGTGCGCCGGGCACCGGGCAAGCCACTTGCCGCGCCCGTTTTCTTTCACCGCGTCAAGGCGGTTGAGCAGGCTTTCGACTGGCCCACTCATGGCGTTGATTTGTATTGCCCCGCCGCGACGCGTGCGGCGATCCACGCTTGCACTTGTGACGCTGGAAAGCCGACGGCACGAGCCCCTAACTTAACTTGCTTTGGGAAATTGCCCGCCTCAATCGCGCGATAAATCGAGCTGCGTTTTAAGCCCGTGTAAGTCTCAACATCCTGCATGCGCAACAGGCGTTCAGGTAGATTTTGCGTTTGCTGATTCATGGCTTTCACTCCGCTTGCGTGTAGTCAGACATAGCGAGTTCACGCATCGCTTCACCGAATCGCCAATGCGCCCGGCCTATCGTTTCGTCCACAAAAGCGTAACGACGATTCGGATGTTCGTCTGCCACGCCCTCTGCGCGCATCGTCGCGAGTGTGGCGCGCACTGTGGCCATCACTGCGCGCAGAAATTGGGTTTCGTGCAATTTCTGTCGCGCGCGGATTGCCTCGTGTCGCGCAACGGCGACCAAGTTTTGTGCATCGCTCAGTTTCGACGCGGCGGCGCGTTCGGCGCGATCTAGCGCAGCAAGTCGCGAGGCGTGCTCATCAACCGCCACGCGCGCGGCGGCCATCGCTTTTGTAGCGTCTGACAATTCGGCGTCTGTCGCTTTGCCTAGCGCCCATTCTTCACGCAAAGTCTCGACGCGCTCTGTCGCTACTGCGCACGCTGCCGTCGCTTCCGCGCAGACGGTTCTTTGAGTCGCGAAGCGCGGTGTAATCAGACCTAATGATGCGATCAGCTCTGGCACGATGGCCTTCGCTTCGATAACTTTGGGGTCGCAGTTAGGCGTCCAAACGATAGATGATTTTGCTGTATTCACGGGTGATTTCAATTCGCTTTTAATGGGTGTGGAATCTAGGTGTATCGACCGATCCGCCCTTGCGGGCGCGGCCGCGTTTTGAGCGACCGGGGCACAAGTTGCGCGCACTTCCGTAAGCCGCAACCAGCACCACTTCCGAGCCTTTCGTCAGAGGCGCGCGACCCAAAGAAAACAAAACGGGCGCGCATCTGCGTTGATCGTGTGTTGCACGACAGGCGGGGCGGTTTGGGGGTTACGAGCGTCGACGGTTCGCAGCTGCTCTTGCGCGCTGGGGATGTCGCAGCATCGAACCGATGTGCGTTAGCGTCTTTTCGTGGATGGTTTGCATGACGTCCTTGTGTTACACCAATTGGTGTCAGGACGAAGCTTGAGCGCGAATCGCGTTTTTTCCCAGCGAATCCCGGACTTTTTAATCCGGCGATTTTCTATTCTTGAATCTCTCCATCTCGACAAACAGCGGTGCGCCTCTATGAAAATGCACTTCTAGGGGCGTCATTCGGTCATCGCGGACTAACCGATACGTGCCCTTCTGCCATATCCACGGGTATCCGTAATAAACAAGCGTGTCTTTATCTGCACTGACAACGCGCGCTTGCTTTTTCGTGAAACACACAGCCACCAATGCCGTCCGAGGCTCGTCAGCTGCATCAAAAGGCACGGGATAAAGAGCGCAACCAATGCACTCGCTTTCCAGCTCTTCGTCCCCGCGCCTCGCGGCGTTCTTTAGGGAAAGCTCACTCAGGAGTTTCCAGCCCTTATCCTTTGAAAGTTCGGCGTAAATCGCGTCAAGTTTTGGTACGCTGCCCATCTCCTCGAGGCGGGCGATCTCATACATGACAGCCAAACGTAACGCGATGTCGCGATCAAGCGTATTCGGACGGCCCTTACCTTTTTTGTCGAAACCCGAAATTGAGGCGTCAGCTGTAAGCGTGTGTCGGTGATGAAACCCAGGCGAATTTTCAATCAAGTGGCCGGCGAAGTTGCCATGAATTGCCCCATCTGGTTTGCGCGTTCCTAGTAGTTCGCCACGAATGCGAACCGCGCCTTCAGGCATGCGAGCTTCGTGAACGACCCTACCCGTAGTCGCATCAACTAACCCAATACGTTCCACTTCAATGTCAAGGCTCCCGGTTGACGCAAACCCCCCAATGTCAGGCGGGTTGTTACGATCCTTTTTCTTGCTCATATTGGACTAACAATCGAATTCAACGCCTAGCGGAAATTGCGCTTCGAGCGTCCGGGCGGGGTGGGGAAGTACGTTTAGCGCTGAAAAATCAGATGAAGCGCCAGCATGGCGGACGTTGCCGAACGCTTCAGAACACTAAGAACCATCATTGAATGAATATATGAGACTTTTCAATTCAATCAATACTGTCCGCAGTGTCCTCACTTTGTCCGCAGTTTGTCCGCAGCGCCTCTATAGGGCTGAAACACCCGCTGCGCCTTGGGTTGGTAAGCGTTAGGGCGGGGCGTCCGCAGTGTCCGCGAGTTTTACGCCGCAGCGCCTTTCGCTGCCTCTATCGAATCGGCAATGGTGGCGCGGGCAACATCAATATCGTTGTGAAGAATTTCACTCATAACCGCGCCGTGGTGCGCGAGTCGGCAAATTGTGGCGTCGGTACTCAGCGCCTTGATTGCGTCGAATAGCCCCTGCATTGAGTTCACCGAATACATGGCTTCGTGTTCTAGAAAATCGCGAACGTCACCGGGTTGTTTCAATTGATTCGCCGACTTGTCATAGTTGGTTTGCATGGTCAAACTGCCTTTCTAAATTCAATGATGGTTGCGCCCGCGCGGGCGGTGTCTAGGTGATCTGCCCACCACTGCAACAGCTTCGCCCGGTCGGGCAAGCGCTGCGCACTGTTGTAGGCGCTTCGAATTTTGTCTTTGTCCTTGTGCGCCAGACACAATTCGATAACGTCTTGATCCCACTTGCCGGACTCGTTCGCGGTGGTGCTGAACAACCCGCGAATGCCGTGCACCGTTTGCCGCCCGGCGTAGCCCGCCCGGTTGAGTGCGTAAAGCATGGCGTTTTCACTCATGGGCACGAGGGGCCGCGCCTGATTCGGAAACAGCAAATCGCCGTGGCCGGTGTGTTGCTGCAATTCACGAAGTGTGGCGACGGCTTGCCGTGACAACGGCACGATGTGCGCGATTTTCATTTTCATTCGTTCGGCCGGAATCGTCCAACGCGCGTCGTCAAGGTCAAATTCGACCCATCTGGCAGCCCTAGCCTCAGTGGTACGCACGGCGGATTGAAAGACCAAAGCGAGCGCGAGGCGCGTTGTCGGGTGAAGGTTCGACGCGTCGATAGCGCGCAACAGTGCGCCGATTTCTTCGGGCTTGACACGCGGGTGATTTCTGGTCGAAACGCCTTGAAGGTCATCACTCGCAATCGCATCCGTCACGATCATAGACACAAGTTTTTTCTTCGATGCGTAACGCAATGTCCTTTTCGTGTACTCAAGGCATCGCGACGCCGTTTCGTGCTTACCTGCCGCCTCCAGCTTGCGCAGAGTATCAAGCACCCGTTGCGCCGATACTTCGGCCACAGGTAACGATCCAAGCATTGGGAAAAGGTGCGCTTCCATACGCCGCAGAATGCGCACAGCGTTGTCAGGCGTCCACCCTCTTCGCTTTCCAACGTCCGACGGTGGCGTTTTCCGCGTCTCATCGTGCCATTGCCGCGCGATTGCTTCAAACGTGGATTCAGCCGACGTGCGAGAGAGGGCTTTTGCCTCGCGCTTTTGTTGCACGGGGTCTAGGCCGTTGGCCAGCGCTTTCCGGGCGTCGGCGTGAGCCTTGCGAGCATCCGCAAGCGACAACACGGGATAGACGCCCAACGCCGCCACGCGCTCGCGACCGTCCGCAGTGCGGTAGCGATAACGCCAGTATTTCGCGCCGGTTGGTTCGACGTGAAGATAAAGCCCGTGGGCGTCGGCGATCTTGCGCGCCTTGCCAGTCGCCTTCGCGTTCTTCACGGCTAGTTCGGTGAGCTTCTGTGCCATTGCGGGTATCTCCAAAGCGGGTATGTCGCACTGTACCCGCTTTTCATACCCGCTCAAATACCCGCTTTTGTTTGCGCTTTAGTGGCGCATTACGGGACACTCAGAAACGCAAAAGCCCCGTAGAACGGGGCTTTTGGGTCATTCACATACACGTTATGGGACAGCTTGAAACCTTAACGTGGTGCCGAGGGCGGGACTCGAACCCGCACGATGTCACCAACGGCGGATTTTGAATCCGCTGCGTCTACCAATTCCGCCACCCCGGCGTGTGAACTTATGAGGAGCGTTGCTAGCGAGAAATTATAACCAACGCGCGAGTTCCGCCACATCCTCATCAAGCAACTCACCCGATTCGACTTGCTTTAGCTTGCCGTCGCGACCGATCACCCACGTTACCGGCAGCCCTTTTACGTCGCCAAGCGCCTTTTGCCACTCGGGCGTCATCATCGCGGCGTTGAAGGTGTAGCCGTGCTGCCGCATGTACTTCGGCACTTCGGCCGCGTTCTTGTCGATGGAGAGCGCGAGCACTTCAAGGCCTTTGCCTTTGTGCGCGCGAAGCAGTTTTTCAAGTTTTGGGTTTTGTACTTTGCAGAACGGGCACCACGTTGCGAAGCGCTCGACGATCAGCACCTTGCCCTTCCAGTGATCGGGCCTCAGCACTGTGCCGTCAATGAGCGTGGTGGCAGGGATCGCAACGGTCTCGCCGACCGCCGCAGCTTGCGCGGCGCGGAGCAACAACGGTCCCGCCGCCAACGCCGTGAGTAGCAGTCTCCGAACAGAACTAGGCTTATCCATACAACCTCCCACACAGTGATCGCCAGAATCACCGCGCATTGTTACGCAAGGCCTTTATTTCCGGCGGCATTCAACACGCGCGGCACGTTAAGCGTTCTCGGCGTGACGCGCTTTTTCGATTTGAGCCATGTCTCGACGACATCCCAAATCGGCTCCGTTTTCGCGTCACGCGCCGCCTCGCCAACGGGAGCCCAACCGGCGACTTTGTAGGTCTTGCCAGCGTCAATCGGCTTGTCGCCAAGGCGCATCTCGGTGATGCGTTTGCCTTGTGCCGCAAGCGGATCGATCGTGTACTGCAGACCACCGACGCGCACCATGTCGCCGCCTTGCTGGTAATACGGATCGGGATTGAACAGGTTGTCCGCGACGTCTTCGAGAATCGTTTTGATCGTCTCGCCGGTCATGTCGGTGACAGTGGTGTACGGGTACGTAATCGCGGTTTGGTCCATTACATGTTCGCGTGTGATCGCCTGCCCCGCGAGAAGCGACGTGCCCCAACGGAAGCCCGGCGAAAACGCAATCGGCGCGCCTTTGCTTTCCATCAGCGCGTCGAGAATCAGTTGATCAAAACTGCCATTGAAATTGCCTCGGCGGTACAGCAAGCCATCGGTCGTCGCGAGCGGCTCGGCGAGCTTCGCCTCGTACGGTGCGCGGATCTTGGTGACCAGCGCCTCCATCGTCGGATCGGCCTTGAGCAGGTTCGAAAACACAGGCAAAAGCTTGTAGCGGAAGTCGGAAATCTTGCCGTCTTTCACGTCGAAATCGAGTACGCCGAGGAACTTGCCGTTGCTGCCGGCGTTGGTGACAAGTGTCACACCACCGGCGTTCTTGACGGGGATCGCATGCGGCACGCCGTCATGCGTGTGACCGCCCAAGATCGCATCGATGCCGCGCACGCGCG
Organism: Burkholderiales bacterium; assembly: GCA_017989135.1. Taxonomy (GTDB): domain Bacteria; phylum Pseudomonadota; class Gammaproteobacteria; order Burkholderiales; family Casimicrobiaceae; genus Casimicrobium. The sequence continues at coordinate 9,708 of JAGNQL010000005.1, read as the reverse complement.
AGGCCATTTTCAGGTCAACGTCCATGCCGTTGTGCGAGAGCACGACCACCACTTTCGCGCCCTTCGCGCGCGCGTCGTCGACCGCCTTTTGCATGTCGTCGTCACGAATGCCAAACGTCCAATCCGGCGTCATGTAGCGCGGGTTCGCAATCGGTGTGTACGGAAACGCTTGGCCCACAATCGCCACGGGCACGCCGTTCATCGTTTTCATCGTGTAGGGCTTGAAGACCAGATCTTCGAAGTCCGCCGTCTTGATGTTCTGCGCGACGAAATCGAGTTTGCCTTTGAAATCTTTGTCGACGATTTCTTGCACGCGTTTTGCGCCCAGCGTGAACTCAAAGTGGCCTGTCATCACGTCCACGCCGAGCGCGAGGCAAGCGTCCACCATGTCTTGGCCGTTGGTCCACAACGCGGTCGCCGAGCCTTGCCACGTGTCGCCGCCGTCGAGCAGCAGTGCGCCGGGGCGCGAGGACTTGAGTTGCTTCACGAGCGTCGCCAGATGCGAGAAGCCGCCGACCTTGCCGTAGGTCTTTGCGGCTTGTTCGAAGTTTAAGTACGTGAACGCATGCGACTCCTGCGAACCCGCCTTGATGTTGAAAGCCTTCAGTAAGTGCTCGCCCACCAAGTGCGGCGCTTGATTAAGCGCGCCGTTGAACCCTAAGTTCACGCTAGGTTCGCGGAAGTAAATGGGCTTCAACTGCGCATGGCAATCGGTCATGTGCAGCAGATGCACATTGCCGAACCGCGGCAAGTCGTAAAACGATGCCGGGTTGGTGGCGGCGAGTAACGCCTTGGAGTCCAGCGCGGCGCCAGAGGCGGCGGCGATGGCTAGGATGTTTAGAAATTCACGTCTTTGCATGTCTGCTCCACGCCGTTCGCCCTGAGCCCGTCGAAGGGTTTGCACGAACGGCAACTGTTAAATCCAAAGCTCCCCGTTCGTGGTGAGCTTGTCGAACCATGAACACGGTTTGGGACTGCAACCTTGTTCGCTAAACCAACTAGCCGGGTCTCGGCCCGGCGGCCGAGTTACTTTTTGGCATTGCCCAAAAAGTAACCAAAAAGGCTAGCCCCGAACCCCGCTTGTCTCCTGTGGTGCTCGCAACGGGCGGGACCCGCACAAATCGCCCGAAAGTTGCGCTAACGCGCAACCAGTGGGCTCATGGTGCGGGTCTACGACCGCCCGTTGCTCCGCTCCTCGGCGCGGGGTGACGGGGCGTTCGGCAACCCGAGGGGCGAACGAGCGGTGCCGACCTCACGCGACGCTCCGACATCATTTGCTTTCACGTGCGACGCGTTGAAATTCCTTTGAATCCAAGGCAAATTTCACCGACACATAGTAAGAGTCCGCTTTGCGGCCATGCAGGAGAATGGACGCTCCTTCAGAAACCGTACCCGTTACTTTTTGTGGGTCGTTCAAGTACGTTGATGGAATCTGAAATGGCGTTGTAACGACAAATTTTTGGGGGCCAAAAGGCGCTCCAAAAAGCGAGGCAATTCCCGCCCCAACCACGAACCAAATGACGGGCACAGCCCACGGCTTCATGATCTGCCAAGTACTTTTCATTTTTCCGCAGCCAAGATGCTTGCATCCAGGTTCCTCAACGCGACAACGTCTGACTTGATCTCGGCGGAATACGCAGCACGAGAACCCAGATGACGAGCATCCGAGCTACTTATAGCTTTTGGCCTTGAACGACAGTCGGTCGGCCGTTCTACGCACAGAATCGAAAAAGTCAACAAACGCGTAAAACAAGCCGAAACGACCGCTGGGCAGTCGTTAGAAGCAAAAAGCTGTTGCGTAACAAAACGCCCCGTTAGCCTGCGCCGAGGAGCGGAGCAACGGGCGGTCCAAGCGTCGCACCATGAGCCCACCGCGCGCATACCTGCGCGCCCTCGGGCGATTTGTGCGGCGCCCGCCCGTTGCGAGCACCGGAGGGAGAAGCGGGATTCGGGGCTAGCCTTTTTGGTTACTTTTTGGGCAATGCCAAAAAGTAACTCGCCGAAAGGCGAAACGAAGCCGTTGCACACGAACCGCTTCATGCAATCAAACCCTTCGACATGCTCAGGGCGAACGGCATTTTGCGCTTCGCGGGGTTTACGCACTGGATCCCCGCTGGCGCGAGGATGACGGCAGAGTGCGTGAACCGTTGCATCGCTCAACCCATCAACGGTTATTGATTCACCGGCGAAGCAGGATCAAGCAGCAGCGCCATCACATCTTTGATCTGCGCTTCGGTCAGGATGCCAGCATCACCAAAACGCGGCATGTTCACGCAGGCGTTGTACGCGTGGGTGTTCCAAATGCGCGTCCACGTGTATTTGGTGATTTCGGGCGTTGGGCCGCCGCGCAGCTTGCCGTAGTTCCACAAGGTGGGGCCGATGTTGCCGTGCGCGATTTCTTTTTTGTCGATCTGGTGGCAGGCGTAACAGTTGCCACCCGAGGCAGCGCCGACGGCATCGGTGTACTGAAGGCCGCGCCCGTTTTGGGCGATCGCTTCGCCTTTTTTCCAATCGCCGAGGTACTTGCCGTCGGCAGGATATTTCACGCTGGCCATGGCTGCTTCTTGAAGCGCGGTACGCACTTTATCGTCAACCGGCTTACCGGTGCGGGAGGCCTCGGTACATGCCTTCTGCAACGGACTTTGATCGAGTCGATTGTGTCCGGCTGATGGCGTGTTCTTGAATGACGCTTTGAGCAGCGCAACGATCTCAGCGTCGGTCGGCGCTTTAGCGACAGGCGCGGCCTTATTGCCGGCATCCATCGCCACACAGCCTGCGAGCACAGCCGTCGCCGTGAGAATCAGAGAGGTTCCGATCACAGATTTCTTGTTCATGATGAGCTTCCTTTTCTGATCCATTAACGCTTAATCGCTGGCGCGTCCATCACGCCGTCTTTGCCCTTGACACCCATGTAGGTGATCAGGTCAATCGACGCGGGTGACAGAAATTCCAACTCGGGCAAGCGCTGTTGGCGGAAGCAGTCGAGTAAGCGCCACTGCATCGTGCGCATCGCGCCTTGGCTTACGCGATACGCGGGCCACGTGGTGAAAGCGCGCTGGGCGTTGTCGGCCTTTTGAAAATTGGGCAGGTCTTGCAAGCGAATGCGCTGGCCGTCCACGCCGTGACACGTCGCGCAAGCGAAGTCGTACGGCCCGCCCTTGAAGAAGAACATTTTTTCGCCGCGCAGGAAGGACTCTTGCTCTTTGACGTGCGTTTGCGGTACGTTCACTTTCGCACCGCGCGATTGACCCACCACGTACGCTGTCAGCGCTTCGTGATCGGTTTGACGTTCGCTTTGCGCGAGCGAATGCGGACGCTTGGTTAGCTCCGCCATCGTAAAGCCTTGCAGCGTGATTTCACAATGCACGATGCGCGATTCGAGATCCATGACGCGATCAACGTCGGTGAAGTAGCGCGGCAGCACGGCATTCACGCCCGCAACCTTGCCCGCGCCCAGGCCCAAATCACAGGCTTCCATCGTGGCGTTTTTGGGGCCGCGCTTCTGCTTCCACAGAGCTTCGCCGCGCATCTCCAAAAGCTCGGCCGGATTGCCGTCGGCTAGAAGCTGGCGATAGCGCTCAATTTCTTTTTGCGCGTCTTGCGCGGTCAGCGGTAACGACGACACGGCGAACACCGCCGCCAGTGCTGTGACGATTAACTTTTTCATGCCCCATCCTCCTTGATTGCGTTCCCTCGATCCCCACCGAAACGCGCGTTGCTTATTGAGGGCGAGCACCGCCCGCCCACGCTAAGCGTAACGCTTACGAAATCGTTGCTTCGTCGCTGCGTTTGTCGCCAGCGGTGTCCGTCCAGCTCACGACCACTTTGTCGCCTTTAGCGCCGCCCTTGAAGCTGAAGTTCATCACAGGGTTTTGCGACACTGCGGGGCCGAACTGCGCGGAGAGCACAGTTTTTCCGTTCCATGTTGCGGTCACGTTTTGGATGTGCAACGCTGGAATTACTTTGCCAGCGCTGTCTTTGCGCTGACCAGTTTCCATCACGTGCGCCATCAGGACGCGAACTTCAGTAATGCCACCGTCTTTGAGTTGTGCGCGAATGCGCATCGGATCTGCCATGTCTCTCTCCTATTTCGACGAATGTCGTCGAGCAAAAAAAATTTGTGAATCTATCGAAGCGCGCGAAAGACCGGCAGGCGAGGAAGCGATTCGCGCCGTGTGCTCGTGCACACAAGCGGATCACTGACGAAGCATCCCGGTCTTGCAGCCGCTTCGAGTTAGCCGCCGCAGCCGCCGAGGGTGACCTTGACTTCTTTCGTGGCGACGTAGAACTTGCCGCCCGCCTTGACCACGGCGTGTACGTTTGAGCTTTGGCCCATTTTTACGCGCGTACCCACGTTGGCTTCAGTGCCCGGCAGGATGTCGAACTGGGCGGTCAGCGCCGATGGGTTTTTCTCGACGAGAATCGCGATCGATTGGGTGTTGGCAATTTTGCTCGCCACGGCAATTGGAACGACAGCACCGTTCTCGGCGATGTCTGGCGCGGTGATGGCGATGTCGCTCGACTTTTCGACGCCGGCGCCGCCAAGCGCTTTGATCACGTCGTTGAGTGATTTGGCATCAAACGCGCCCTTGTTGTACTGAGCAAACGCGCTCATAGGGAGTACGCCAGCGCTTACCGCAGCGGCGATAACGGCGAACGAACCGCCGGTTTTGATTGCGGCTCTACGGCCATCGTTAATCTGATTCATGGAACTACCTCCGGGATGATGTGAATGGGGTCATTTTATGGTTCAGCGCAGAGCGGAGTACTTCGGTTTACCCTGCGTTGAAAAATTGCGTGAAATTACTGAAATTTTCCTGCGGCGATCCATTCAGCGATGGCCTGAATGTCGGCATCCGGAACATGGTCTTGGGCTGGCATTGGGATTGAGCCCCACGCGCCGGCACCGCCAGACTTGATGCGTACGGTCAAGAGCTTCGCGGCTGCGGCCTTTTGCGTAGCGTATTTCTTGTGGACGTCCGTGAAGGCAGGCCCAACGATCTTGTTACCCACACCATGACAGGCGAGACAAGCATGCTGCTGCGCAAGTTTGGCAGGGTCGCTCATCGCGACTGCGGGCGCCGCCGCGGCTTTGCTCTGCTTGGCGCGGTCGGCGGCCGAGACGAACTGGGTCGGCGCAGGGTTTAAGGTGTCGGCGCCACGAAGTCCGCCGAGTATGCGATTCTGCGCGGCAATATCGCCGTGTGCATTTCGGGCAAACGCCGGTAGCGCGCTGGTGATCGTCACTTTCGGCGTGCAGTTGGTCATGCAGGTCGAGCCTTGAACGTCGGGCTTACTGCCCAACTCCCACATGCCATGATCACGCGATTTGCCGTTGCGGTTTGGCAACATGTTCTGCGTGGCTTGCATGTTTTTTTCCGACAACACGTAGTCCGACGGCACGACGCCTGCCATGTTGAGGATGTACGAAACCACCGAGTAGACTTCATCGGTCGACAAGCTCTTCGGGGCATTCCAAGGCATAGCGCGGTTGATGTAGTCCCACAGCACAGAAAGCTCGGAGAGCTTCATCATCGTGGTGCGCTGCGGAACGGTGTCGCTGCGCAGAGCCGCCACGCGACCGGTCTTGATATCTTCTTTCGTGGTGTGGCCGACGATAGGCGTGAACACTTCGTTGGATTCACCGAACGCGCCGTGGCAGTTTTCGCATTTGCTCTCCCACACCTCTTGGCCACGAGCGACAGTACCCGCGCCCGGAGGCAAACCCACGAAATCAGGGCGGACGTCTATGTCCCACGCTTTGATTTCAGCAGGTGTGGCGGGACGGCCCAGCGAGGCGGCACCGAGCGGCACACTGAGGCCAGAGGTAAAAAGCGCCATCGCTGTTAACGCAGATAGAGCGGCACGAGTGCGCGTGTTAGCCGACCTGAACATTGCTGACCTCCCCGTTAGCCGAGACGAGCCAGCTTTGAATTGCGTTGTTGTGATAAATCGACCGTGTGCCGCGCACTTGGCGCATTTCGGTCATGGACGCCTGCACTTGGCCGGTCGAGTCCGTGGCGCGTGACATCAGAATCGCGTCGCCGCCGTCCCACGTCCAATCAATGTTGAAGCGCGTAAGGCACTTGTCGAGGATCGGCGTTTCTAAGCGTGCAACTTTCCAGTTTTTTCCACCGTCGGTCGACACGTCCACCTTTTTAATCTTGCCGCGACCGCTCCAGGCGATGCCCGTGACATTGAAGAAGCCTTTGTCGAGCAACACCTGACCGCCGGACGGCGATGTGATGACGCTCTTCACTTCTTGAATGCTCGTGTATTGCCGATGCTGACCATCGGGCATCAGATCCACGTAATGCAGCGATTCGTCTTTCGCGCCGTATGGCTGGTCGCCGACTTCGATGCGGCGCAGGTATTTCACCCACGACACGCCCTGTACGCCGGGCACGACGAGGCGCAGCGGGTAGCCATTTTCCGGACGCAACATTTCACCGTTCATGCCGTAGGCGACCATTACGTCGTCGAGCGCGTTCGCGAGATTAACGGTGCGCGTCATGCTGCTGCCATCCGCGCCCTCGGCCAGGACGAACTTCGCTTTCTTCATGTCGATGCCGCAGTCGTCGAGCAGCCATTTCAGCGGCACGCCCGTGAACTCGCAGCAGGAGAGCATGCCGTGGGTGTATTGCACCGTCGGTACTGCGACGTTGCCCCATTCCATACCCGTGTTCGCACCGCATTCGATGAAGTGCATGCGCGAAATCGACGGCATACGCATCAGGTCGTCCATCGTGTAGACCTTCGGCTGTTTCACGAGGCCGTTGATCATGAAGCGATGCTGCGATGGGTCAATGTCCCACCAGCCTTGGTGGTGGCGCTCGAAATGTAGACCGCTCGGCGTGATGATTCCGAAAAAGCCTTGCAGCGGCGCGAAGCTCACGCTCGCCGCGCCGACGCGCGTCAGTCCGGGCGATTCGCGCCGTTGCAGGTTTTCTTCGTACTTGGACGGCAAGCCGTACGGACGCGCTGCGACCGGTTGGCCGAGGCCTTTGGTGTGCGCAGGCAAATTCAGAATGGCGGGATCGCCGTCTTGAGCAAACGCCGTGGGCAGCGCCAACGCGCCTGCTGCGCCGCCAGCGGCGAGGAAGGCTTTGCGCAGGAAACTGCGGCGATCGTCGTGTGGCAGCGCCATCGCGTCACGCGTCAGGAAAAACTCGGGGGCTTTCTGAAGGCGGCCGAGGCGGGTGGATAGTTTGTCGCTCATCGTTGGGTCGCGGTGTCCAAGGTTGCAGTGAATGCCGCGTAGCTCGGGGCGGCAGCCTCGGCGTGTTCGGCGGTCATAAATTGGGCGGCGCTGCGTTTGAGCGCGTCGATTTCTTCGCGCTCCATTTCGCGAGAGACTAGGCTCACGCAAGCGGTGCGGCAGATTTCCGTGAGTGTGCGGTCGCTAATCGTGTAGAGCGCTTGGGCACCCGCTTTGCGCCGTGAGGCGACGCCCGCAAGATGTAAATTTGATAGGTGACGCGAGACAGTGCTCTGCGAGAGGCCGGTGGTGTTCACCACGTCGTTCACGCTCGTTTCCGTGTTGCAGATCGCGTGAATAACCTTGAGGCGAGAGGCATCCGACAGCAGCGAAAAGTATCGCGCTACCTTGTCGAACACCGGGCTGAGTTCTTCCACTTTGTTGCTCCTCCTTACGAGGAGCGAATTATGCGCATACACGCATATTTGCAAATAAGGGTTTCCCCTTAAGCTCGTGAATAAGCTGGCGAAGGCTTCTTGGTCATTTCGCCGCGCAGGTTCGCATTGTTCGACGATCAGCTTTTAGCGCAGAACGACAGCCTGGCGGTCGTTAAAGGCCAATTATGTATGAAGTCGACTATTGCTTGAAGAATAAAAAAAGCACCGCCAGGCGGTGCTTCATGGCCATTTTCAGCGAAAAGCTGTTACGGATATTTCACGCTACATCCGTACGGCGTGGACGTCGCCACGGCTATCGGCTTGCCCGCCAGTGCGTCATCCAACGCTGCGCGAACGTAGTTCTTCGCGACCTTCACGTCCGCCGGGTTGGCGCTGCGTTTGTCGTCGATCCCGCCTGCATAAACAAGTTTTCCGGCGGGATCAATCAAGTACATGTGTGGCGTCGTCTTCGCGCCATACGCCATGCCAACCTTTCCCGATTCGTCCATCAGAATATCCGACGCTGCGGCCTTCCATTCAGTGTTCATTTTGGTGGCGAGCTTGGCAGGCGCGAGGTAATCCTGATGCTTCGGCTCCGTGCTGTTGATCGCGAGCCACACCACGCCTTTGGCCTTAGCGTCCCGCTGCAGCGACTGCATGTTGTCGGTGGTGTAGTGCTTCTGCACGAACGGGCAACCGGGGTTGGTCCATTCGAGCACCACGTGCTTGCCCTTGAAATCGGCAAGACTGACGCTCTTTCCGGATACGTCCGTAAGTGTGAAATTGGGCGCCGATTGGCCGACGATTGCGGCGTGGGCGGTAAGCGCAGCCGTGGCAAAAACTAAGGTGGCAAGTTTGCGGATCATGTGGACTCCAGAAGAAAAAAGAACAAACCAGTAGGAGCGGCGGAAGCCGCGATTGCAAGTTGATCGCAGCGCCATTCGCGGCTTCCGCCGCTTCTTACAAACACTCGTTTTATGGAAGCGCGTTAAGCGCGTCACGCACGATACCCGTTGTCAAAATTTCTGGCAAGAGCTGCGGCGCTTTGCCCGGTGCGTGAAGCACATAGACCGGGACGCCGGAGCGATTCATCGCAGCAAGCGCTTGGGTGATGCGCTCGTCACGGTTGGTCCAATCGGCACGCATCAAGGTGACTTTCTTCGTGGCGAACAACTGCTCGATTTCGCTGCGCGTCAACACCGTGCGTTTGTTCACCTGACAGCTTACGCACCACGCCGCCGTGAAGTCGACAAATACCGGTTTGCCTTCAGCCGTGAGTTTGTCCACGGTAGCCGCGTCCCATGCTTGCCACGTCACGCCGCCCGACCTCACCGCCCCGGACGACGCCGCTTGCGACGCGTCCGCACTCGGCCACGCCAATACCGCAGCCGCCAGCACCACCGCCGCGCCAGACCAGCGCGCCCCGGCTTTTTGCGAGCCGATCAACCAAGCGCCAAACGCCAAGCCCACTAGGCCAAGCAGCACAATCGCAGCACCATCCGCACCGGTTTGAATCGCGACCACCCAAACCAACCACGCGACCGTCGCGAACATCGGAAACGCGAGCAATTGCTTAAACGTCACCATCCACTGACCCGGTCGCGGCAGCTTGTCGAGCCACTTTGGAAACCACGCCAACAAAACGTAAGGCAAAGCCATGCCAACGCCCAACGCCGCAAACACCGAGAGCGCAGCCACGGCGCTTTGCGTAAGCGCAAACCCCAGCGCTGCGCCCATGAACGGCGCGGTGCACGGGCTCGCGGCAATCACCGCCAACACGCCCGAGAAAAACGCGTCCACGCCCGGATGTTTCGCCTGCATCGACAACAGCGACGACGGCGCAAGTTGGCCTACCTCAAACGCGCCCATCAAATTCAAGCCAATCAAGAAAAAGATGATCGCCAACACCGACACCACACCGGGGTTTTGCAACTGGAAGCCCCAGCGAATGGCGCTTCCGGCGCTCTTGAGCGCAAGCAAAACACCCGCGAGCGCGAGGAAGGAGAGGACGACACCAACGGCATAGAAAACGCCGTGCTGGCGCATCGCGCTGCGTTTGGCTTGCTCGTGATC
>JAGNQL010000215.1 GCA_017989135.1 Burkholderiales bacterium | reverse complement strand
GCGTTTGCGCAGTAACGACGGCGCTGGACAATGCCACCAACAAGGCGGTAGCGAGGGAAATGTGACGTTGCATTCTTGTGGTTCCTGTTAACGGTTGTAGCTGTGAATGAGGATTGACAATAAATAGTGACTAAAGTTCTTCGGGCGACTGCAACTTGAGCGAGAGGGCGTGGAGTTGCTGCGGCATCAAGTCCGCGACCAGCGCATATACGGCTCGGTGACGAGCGACGGTGGACATCCCGGAAAACGTGCTGGACACGATTTTGGCAGACAAATGGCCGCCGCCGGTATTGCCAGCGTGACCGATATGTTGGGCTGAGTCGTCGCTGATTTCAAGGGCAATCGGCGAAAGCGAATTCAAACGCGATGCGACCAGCTCTTTCAGCGCGCTCATGGGTTGCCTGACGGCGGCGTATCGTCGCGCATGTATTTGGCCAGAACTACCACGTTCAAAATGGTGAACGCAAAGAACAGCCCCATGGCCCACCAAACCTTGAAGTTGACCCACTGATCAAGCGAGAAATTGGTGGCGACGTATCCGTTCAACGTAGCCATGAAGGCAAAGAACGCGATCCACGCCCATGTGAGCTTCCCCCAAAGGGCGTCTGGCGCTGAGATCTGTGCTTGCTGAAATACGGTTTTTATCCAGTCTTTCTTCAATACCAACTTGCCGAACAACAGCGCGAGCCCGAAGGCGCCATAGAGCGCGGAGGGTTTCCACTTGATGAACGTCTCATCATGCAGCAATAGCGTGGCACCGCCGAAAACGACGATGATGCCCAGCGATAGCCATTGCATAGTCGTAATTTTCCGTGACGAAAGCCACGCGAACGCAATGGCCACGATCGATGCGGCGATGGCTACGCCGGTGGCGAAATAAATGTCTTTGAGTTTGTACGCGGCGAAAAAAAGAATGATCGGCGCGTATTCGAGAAGAAATTGCATGGCACGAATTGTATGCAGACGGGCGGTCTCACCAGATTCTTGGCGGTTGGAAGGCTCCAATCCCACTCTGACGGGACTAAACCGCCCAGCGCCGATGGAGCAGAGTCCAATCAAACGTGGGGCCCGGATCGACTTTCCGCCCCGGTGCAATTTCGCTGTGCGTGGTGACAGCATTAATCCTGTACGCGCTCGCCATCGAAGCCAGCAGCACGTTTAGCGCGTCGTACTGTTCCGGCGTAAACGGAGCGATGGCATCGCCTTCGATCTCGATACCTATGGAAAAATCATTGCACGCACTGCGACCGCGCCACGTCGACACACCTGCGTGCCAAGCGCGGTTGTCGGCACTTACGAGTTGGATCACCTCGCCGCTGCGCCGCACAAAAAAGTGCGCGGACACTCGCAGGTGCGCAATGGAGGCAAGCGCGGGGTGCGTAGAAACGTCAACTCGGTTGGCAAAGAAATCCAAGACCGTTTCGCCTTCGAAGCAACCCGCGGGTAGGCTAATGTGGTGCAGAACGATCAGCTCGGGCAGCATGCCGCTTGGGCGCGCGTCGAAATTGACGCAATGCGCGCGTTTCGCGCCCTCCCACCAGCCCTCGCGCCAATCCGCCGTGCGCTCGCCCGCAATGTCGTGCCTAGGCATCGTCTGGCTCCATGCCGAGTCGCTCCAGCCTATAGCGCATTGAACGGAACGTGATGCCCAGCAACTTGGCGGCTTGCGTGCGATTTCCCCGTGTTTGCACGAGCGCGAGCTCGAGCGTCTCGCGCTCACTTCGGTCAAGAAAATCTTGCAGCGGCGTGCGACCGGCCAATGTGCCTTCGCCCGCAGGCGTGTTAGCCGCGGCCGCTTGGGTGACCGGGTTGTCGTCGAGCGTTAAGCGCAGATCCGAGGCTTCAATACGATGCGGATCGTCGGCGAGGGCCACGGCGCGTTCCAGAACGTTTTCCAACTCACGCACGTTGCCTGGAAAACTGTAGCGCGTCAGCGCATCAATCGCACTGGTGGTTAGCCCCGAAGTCGCGCCGCTAATGCGCGACAAAGTGCGCGCCGCTATGACCGGAATGTCGCTCGCAATTTCTCGCAGCGCGGGCATTACGACTTGCAACACGTTGAGTCGATAAAACAAATCCTGTCGAAATGCACCCGATTGCACCAGCGCGCCTAAGTTTTTGTGCGTAGCGCTCACGATGCGAACATCAATCGTGTCTTCCGTCGTGTTGCCAACTTTGCGAACTTTGCGCTCTTGAATCGCGCGCAGTAACTTCACTTGAAGCGAAAGCGGAAGGTCTGCTACTTCATCTAAAAAAAGTGTGCCGCCCGACGCCGCTTGAAAGAACCCATCGCGATCAGTCTCCGCGCCGGTAAAAGCGCCCTTGCGGTAGCCGAAAAACTCGCTCTCCATCAAGTTCTCTGGAATCGCCCCGCAGTTCACCGCTACGAACGGTCCATTTGAGCGTGGGCCTGAGCTGTGGAGGATGCGCGCCGCGAGTTCCTTGCCGGTGCCCGATTCGCCGTGCACATGTACAGGCGATTGCGTTTTCGCGAACTTGCTAAGCAAAGCACGTAACGCGTCGATCGTAGGCGAATCGCCTACGAGCAGTTGGCCGTTGGCTGATGCGCTCACACTTTCAACACCACTCGGGGTTGACTTTTCGGTGCGCGCCTTCTCGGTCACTTGAATCGCCGTTTTCACCAAGGTGCGCAACTGGTCAAGCGACACTGGTTTAGCGAGGTAATCGAACGCGCCTGCCTTTAGCGCTGCTACGGCGTTATCCGCGTTGCCAAACGCGGTAATTACGGCGCAGGGCAGATCAAGACCACGCTCTGCTATAGCTGTCAGCACGTCCAACCCCGTCCCATCTCCGAGCTGCATGTCGGTCAAGCAGAGCGCAAATGCTTGCTTGTCCAGCGCATCGACTGCTGTCTCAAAGCTGTCTGCGGTGATGACTTCGAGCCCTAGTTTTGTTAGCGTGAGCTGCATGAGAATGAGCAAATCCGGCTCATCGTCAACCACCAATACGCGCGACGCCGCTTCCAGTTTCTTAGCCATCAGAGTTCCTGCATTAAAGGCAGTTCGAGCACGAAACGTGCACCAACCTGCGAGGCACCGAGGCGAACGCTGCCGCCATTGGCCAAAGCGAGTTCGCGCACAAGATACAGACCGAGTCCAGTGCTGCCGCTGCCGCTGTAGAACGGCTCAAAGATACGATCCGCGATTTCCGAAGAAACGCCTGGGCCGTCGTCAATAACGCTGATGACCGCGCGTTGCTTCTGATCATCTACATTAGTCAAGACGGTCACGCTTGCGCTTTTGCGCTGCGAATGTCGCCACGCGTTGGAGAGAAGATTCACCATCATTTCTTCAAAGTGGCCACGATCCGCATAGACCCTAGCGCCACCGGACGGAGCAACGCGAAACGCATTCGTCGGTGCGGGCAAACTCTGACACAAATCTTTGACGATCTCGCTGAGCGCGAGTGCCAGTTCAAACACTACGGGTGCACCGCGATCACGTCGGCCGAGCAACGAAACGTCGCGCACGATACGGTCAATTCGCGATACGTTCTTATCGATCATCGAGGTCAGCGCCTGCGCTTGCGGGCGATCAAGTGTTTCCTCACCAATCAACTGTGCAGCCTGTTTGATCGCGGACAGCGGATTGCGTATTTCGTGCGCGATGCTCGCCGACAGCCGACCTAATGCTGCCAACTTGATTTGCTGCGCTTGGGCTTCGGTCTGCTCCACATCTTCTAGAAAAATCAGAGTTCCTGCTTTCGCTTCCAGATCCACCGGCATCATGCGTGGCGCGAGGAGTCGGCTGCCACCGTCGGTACGAATAGGGGAGGTATCAAACGTGTTTTGTCCACCAAAAAACGCCTGCCATCGCGCATGTAACTCAGGCGAAAGTTCTCGCAGGTCTACATTGGGTCGCATCCGTGCTTCGTCCCCGCCAAGCCAGCGCGTCGCCTGCGGGTTTGCCATCACGATATGTCCAGTAGCACCCACGACCAACACGCCGTCATCAAGCTCGCTGATCACGACCTGATTGATATGTGCCAGCCGCCGGATATCGGCGGTACGCAACACCACCTTTTGTTCCGATTCTTCGGCGCTACGGCCAAGCAGCATGCCGATGGCTGACAACAAAAAGTAGCCAACGCTGACTAGTGCCGCTTGCGTCAACGCTTGAATTGACCCCGAGCGTAAGAAAAGTTCGGTCAGTAGTAACGCGATGCTCGCGAACGCCGCGTGCCCGAAGGCAAGGCGCCCGCGCAAGAACCAACCGTGCGCCGCCAAGATTGGATAGAGATAGGTGGCGTAGGTCGTTATCGCGGCCTGAGAATCAACGTAGATGACGGTGACGAAAACAAGGTCAATCGCCAGTTGCGCCAACAGTAAGCCGCGAACACCGCCAGTAAACTGGCGCAGCGTGAGCACACTAAACAGGGACCAGACGGCGTATGCGGACGCTGCGGCGTACGTGACGGAGCCTAGGCTCGTGCTGGCGGAGGCAATGGCCAGCGCAATGGCTGCAACACAGCGGTACAGCGCCAATAAGCGAAGTAAGCGAAACGACGTGCTACTTAGGGCGTCTCCCGTT
>JAGNQL010000214.1 GCA_017989135.1 Burkholderiales bacterium | reverse complement strand
AGTGGCTGCCGCGTAAGGCGTTCACTGCCACGCGATCAAAGTAGAAGCGCGTGATGGGCTGTGTTCCAGCAACACTCGTCCGGTACACCGGAAAGCTCTGCCCGGTGCGCGCAAATGGTGGCGTTACGTCCAGTAGCGCGATCTCATTCGCTCGCGAAGTGAGGAAGTAATAGTTGAGCGGCGGGTGGTAGAACTCAACCATCGACACCGGCGTCGGCGCGACGTTCGACGGCGTGAATGAAGCGCTCACCGAGCATGCGCTCGTAATCGGCGCGGTGGTGTAGACGCTGCCTGAAAGTGATCCGCCGCAACCGTTGACGGAGGCCACTGCGAATCCGGAATTTGGGGTCACGGTGAACTGCGCGGTCGTGTTGGTCAACACGGATTGGGACGCCGGGGTAATGCTTCCGCCCGCGCCGGCGGCGGAGGTAACCGTGATGGACGGTAACGCGGTGAAGTACGCCTCGATTAAACAATCTGCGTTGATTGCGCCGGTTGTCCACGTCGTCGGACCGGTGATGGCGGGTCCACCGACGAAGACTATTCCGCAGCCGCTGACGTTGGTCAATCGGTATCCGGGGTCCGGCGTCGCAGTGACCTGGGTCGTGGAACCGAACGGCACAGAACGGTTTGTGAATGGGCTCGTTCGCCCACCTGGTCCGGCGCTGAATGTGACTAGCGCCGTGTTGGTAAACACGCCCGTAACCGTACAGTTTGCCGTGATGGGGCCGACATCAGCGTGGTAGGTGTTCGGTCCCGTTGGCACGGCCGTGCCCGAGCCGCAACCCGCCGTGGTGTCAACACGAACAAATCGGTAGCCGGCCGTGGTGGTGAAATCCACGCCCACCCCGAAGTTACGCATCACGAAAGTACGAGAGGTGGGGGACGCCGTCCCGCCGATTGCGTTCGCAGTGACGGTGTAGGACTGAACAACGTCAAGCGCGAGCGGATCGGATGACCAAGCGTGCCAAAACGTGTTGCCGTTATAGATTGCGGTTATCGTGTGTGCGCCCACGACCGCCGACGCAGGCAGCTTGCAGGCAGTTTCTGCCGTGTTGTTGCCGATATTCCCGCCCAGCGTCATCACACACAATGGCGTTGCGCCAGCGCGAGAATCCATGAATGAAACGGTGCCGCTGGGCAGCGGTGAACCGGCTATATCGCCTCGAACCTGCGCGATGATGAAGGCGGAGCCCTTTCCCGAAGGCGTCGGATTTTCTGTGCTGCTCACCGTGACGACCGGATTGACAGCTAACGCGAGCGTCGAAAACACGGCGGTGAGTAAGACCAAAACGCACTGCAACCACGAGACAAGGTGTTTGCGCGGAATGTGGCTCGCGCTGCGGCGTTGTGAGAAATTCATGTGCCTACTCCATTCATTCGAGATGCCGTCACGCGAGGAAACGTGTGTGTGGCTACTCGGAAGAACGAGGAAAGTTTTTGAAATCGGACACGGCAAACTAAAAATTTCGCGCACGGAAGCACGGAGGTCATCGTCGCCCTATCGAAATCCGCGCTTGGCGGCATGGGAGGCGTGGCGAGATTCGAGTATTGTTCGCTTAAAGGGTAGGCGACGGCTTGACGTCGCTCGGTGCATTCGGAAGCGCGGCCGAGTCCGCGCCTACAAATCGTTTACGCGAACGAGCGGTCTTGCGCCTAGGCCGCGCCGATGTGTCGCAGACACGAAGCGTTTTCGTAAGACCGGCGTCGCTACGGCACCAACGACATTCCGCATTGCGTCACCAAGTACTCGCGGATCAACGGCCACGTGGTACGCGTCGCTTCGGGCGCGAAGCCGATGCCGGAAACGACTGCGTCGCCGGTCAATCCCAAACCCACGCGGTTGAAAATCAAGCCGTCAGTAGTGGCGAGAAAGCGTCCGTCGCCGTCGAGGTCGACGCTACATGTGCTTGCAGCAAAGGGGCCGCCGTCATAGCGCGCGACGCAGAATTTTTCGACGTTACCGCCACTGCCGTCTCTGCACGTGCCCGCCAAGACAATTTTTCCATCAGGTTGCAGCGCCATACCGTATGCGACGTCCGAGGTGGAAGCGTTGAAGTTTCCGCTGATGCTGGTGCGTACCGTGCCGCTGCCGTTGAACGTGGTGTCGAGCGAACCGTTGTCGTAAAGGCGCTTGATACAGAACTGTGGAATTTGATCGTTGTTGCATTGACCGCCCAACAGAATTTTGCCGTCGGTTTGCAGCGCAATGGCTTGGGGCGCAACGGTTTCAGACGTGGTCAGAACCACGCCGCCGTTGAATCCAAAACTCGTGTCCGCGCTGCCGTTTGCGAGTAGTCGCGCGGCGCACGCATCTTGGAGCGCGCTGCCAATTCGTGTGCACGTTCCGCCCATCACAATTTTGCCGTCGGGCTGCACGACGACACCGGTGGCGAATTCCGCTTGTGCTCCAACCGCGATCTGTGCGCGGCCACTGAAGCCGTAGCCAGCGTCAAGCGTACCCGCGACCTTCCCCGGCGCGTTGACACCGTGCACGCGAAGCGTGCAAAAGCCGCGAATAGTCGGAACGATGAGATCGGTCTTACAGTTTCCTGCGACAACGAGCTTCCCGTCGGCCTGCAGCGCTAGTGCCTTTGCGCGAGAGTAAGAGTACGAATGAGTGACGATGTCCGTGACCAGCTTGCCGTCGCCTGCCGCACCAAACTGAGTATCTGCCGTTCCGTCGGCATTGAGTCTGAGCACGCAGAATTTTCCCGGTGGAGACGATGGGAAAAAGTCGTTGGTAGCGCAGGTGCCCGACATCACGATCTTGCCGTCGGGCTGAATCAACATTGCCGTTGATCTGTCGCCGCTATAGGCGCCCAATGGTGTGGGCGGCGCAACGACACTCATCATCAACTTTCCCGCGACCGCGAAACTTGTGTCGAGCGATCCCGTTGGCGTGAAGCGCATCGCGCAAAACTTGGATGCAGATATCGCCGGAAGAATGACGACTTTGAAGTCACACGAACCCGACGCTACGATCTTCCCGTCGGACTGGATGGCAAGCGAAGCAAGCGAGACTTCCGCGCCTGCGAACGTGGTCGCAAACGAACTCACCGCGCGTCCAGCTACACCGAAACTCGTGTCCAGCCCGCCGGTTGGCAAGTATCGCGCCACGCAGAACGAGTGAATTGATGTCGCGTTGTCTGTACAGGTTCCGGCAACCACCACTTTACCGTCGGGTTGCAACGCGACAGCTTTACCTTTGTTGGCATCAGGCGGCTGCACGATTGTCACCACCGAACCGGGCAAGGGCGAGGCGGCACCGAATGTTGCGTCGAGTGTGCCCGGTTGACCCGGAATCGCGTGAACGGTTGCGCTGTGGGCTGCTGAAAGCAGCAGTGCGACGAACGTGGATCGATAGCGTCGTTGGAGATTCGGCATTGGGAGCGGCTTTCGGTGCGTTAACGTGTTTGCAAAATAGCGAAGGGGAACGTTGCAACGGGCGACCTACTTCCGCGCGGCAACCTCGCCGATATGGCCGCGATAACTCCACGGCAAACCTGCGTTTTTCCAACCGTTCACGTCACGGCGTTCGGCTGCGGATAGGTCGCCCTCGAATCCGTCGACCACCGAGTACACATCGCGGTATCCGGCGTCGGCCAAGACGTCCGCCGCCCGCGCGCTCCGATCACCCGAGCGGCAAATCAGCACGATGGTCGCATTGCGGTCAAGCTGATGAACGCGCAAGTGTTGCGCGACCTGCTCTACAAATTGGGGATTCCGGCTCACCGTGTAGCGACCGCTTTTCGGCTCCCACTGCGAAGCGTCCGTCATGTCTACGAACGGCACATGCGCGTGAACGCCCTCGGCGACACCGACAAAACTAAATTCCGCCCGAGTCCGAACGTCAACGAACAAAACCTCGCGCGATCGCACCAGCGCATGGGCTTCCGCCGCAAACAGGTGCTTGCCGGATCGCGTTTTCTTGTTCGCGGCGATGTCAGTTGCGCCAGTCTGCCCGGTTGCCCTGTCGCCCGGCGCATACTCGCAGGAGATGAGCTCGCTGGTTGGCGCATCCGTGAAGCAAAAAGTGTCGCCGGGCGCTGCGAACGTGGAACCCGCCAAGCTCAAGACGGCAAACAGCACCGCACCGGGGGAAAAGCGCTTTACGGCTGAGGTGGGCAACGTTGTGGATGACCGAGTTATGAGACGAAAAAAACGCATGAATGGCATGAAAGCGCTCCTGTGAATGAGGGGGTACACAGGGAAGAACGAAGGCGCAGAGCGGAATCAGACATTCAGGCACCCGGCTTTGACAGCTTTTTTGCGTCAGCGACCGCCAGTTGGCCGTTGAGGCCATTTTTTTCTTATAGTCAACACGCCGTGCAAATGACCAGCAAGCCCAAACTGGACGTCGCTTAACGTCAAAAGCTGTTTTCTAGAAAACGTGAACGCATCACCGCAAGGCAACTAAGTCGTGCATTCGTACAGCACACCTATCCGCCGGTTACAGCAAGCCGCAACTATCACGCAAGAAGCTAGATACATCCACAGGCGAACGGCGCGGCGCATTGGCGCTGAACGCGTTGTCCGTCAGCGCTACTCCGGTCACACCAAGCGCAGCACG
>JAGNQL010000213.1 GCA_017989135.1 Burkholderiales bacterium | reverse complement strand
AGTCAAGTCCCGACGGCTACACGTTGCTGATGGGCACCGTCGGCAACCACGCAATCAACGTCTCGCTCTACCCAAAAATGCCCTACGACGCGGTGAAAGATTTCGCTCCGGTTTCATTAGTGGCGGGTGTGCCAAACGTGTTGGTCGCCTCGCCGTCGTTCCCCGTCAATAGCGTGAAAGATCTGGTTGACGCCGCAAAGAAAGCGCCAGACAAAATCACATTCGCCTCTAGCGGAAGCGGAACGTCGATTCATCTCTCGGGTGAATTGTTCAAACAGCTGGCCGGTGTGCAGATGACGCACGTGCCGTACAAGGGCTCTTCGGCCGCGTTGCCCGACGTCATCAGCGGCCAAGTCAACGTGATGTTCGACAACGCGCCGTCGGTGATTCAGCACATTCGCGGCGGCAAACTCAAAGCCATCGCCGTAACGAGCGACAAACGCTCGCCAGCGTTGCCCGGCGTGCCGACGATTGCGGAATCGGGATTGCCCGGCTTCGAAGCAAGCTCTTGGTTCGGCGTTTTGGCGCCAGCCGCAACGCCCAAGGACATCGTCGACAAACTCTCGGGAGCTATCGCCAAGTCGCTGCAAACGCCGGAGATGAAAGAGCGCCTCGCGGGGCAAGGCGCGGTCGCCGTTGGCAATACGCCAGAGCAATTTTCGGCACACATCAAATCCGAAATCGACAAATGGTCGAAAGTGGTGAAAGCCTCCGGCGCAAAGGTCGATTAGCGTTTCGGGGCAACGCCTTAGTACGTCGCCCGGCCGCCTGAAATATCGAACACGCCGCCCGTGGTGAACGAGCAATCTTCGCTCGAGAGCCACGCCACCATCGCGGCGATTTCATCAACTTCGACGAAACGGTTCATCGGAATTTTTGATTTCATGAACGCGATGTGTTCCGCCGTCATTTGTTTGAAGATGTCGGTTTGTGCGGCGGCCGGCGTGATGCAGTTACAGAGCACGCCGGTTGTGGCGAGCTCCTTGCCGAGCGACTTGGTGAGGCCGATGAGACCCGCCTTGGCGGCGCTGTAGGCAGGTGCGTTCGGGTTTCCTTCTTTTCCCGCCACACTCGCCACGTTAACGATTCGGCCGTAGCCCGCGTCGATCATGTGTGGCACGATGGCGCGCGCAACGATAAATGGCGCGACCAGATCAAGCTCGACCACGCGGCGAAACTCTGCCGGCGGGTACTCCCACGTTTTAACGTTCGGGCCGGTGATGCCGGCGTTGTTGATCAAAATGTCGATACGGCTAAACGCTTCAAGCGTCGATTGCCGCGCGGCAGTCACGGCGCCTTCGTTCGACACATCGACAACGAATCCGCGCGCGGCGTCGCCGAGCTTTGCGAGTGCTTCCGCGACTGCCTCAGCGCTCACATCCCAAATAGCCACTTTTGCGCCACTCGCGATAAAGCGTTGTGCGCAGGCGAAGCCGATGCCGCGTGCGCCACCAGTGATGACGGCAACACGATTTTTCAGATCAATTGAGTTCATGCGCATCCAAACGAAGTTACGATTTTGAAAGAGTTTGTCGCGGCAAACGCTTGCCGTGAGTTTAGGGTTCGCCGCAATTATGCGGCTGTCACAATCTCGTCACAATGCAACGTTATGAATTCGCGCAACAAGAAGCATCTTTCACTCATAACAACAACGCATAGGAGATCAAGATGACAGTTCCAACTCTAATTGCCGTGGTCATTATCGGTATTGCCGCTTGGGCGATTACACGAAGCTTTCGCAACGGCATCACCCGTAAAGCGCGCATTAAATTTATCCGCGAATACGCATTTCCGGCAGGCCTCAAATTTCGGCTAGACCAAGCGTACCCCGACCTGTCCGACGAGCAGATCAAGCACATCATGGAAGGCCTGCGTGCATGGTTTCTGATCGTCGCGCAAAGCCCAAACGCACACTTCGGCATGCCCAGCAAAGCCATCGACACGGCGTGGCACGAGTTCATTCTTCTCACACAAAACTACGCGGACTTCTGCCAAAAAGCCTTCGGGAAAATTCTGCACCACACACCGTACGTGGGTGATCGGAAGTCCGAGCAAGAGGGCCTGGCGCGGACCTACGGCATGGGCCGTCAGATCATTGCGGGCGGCGTTCTCGCCGGTGTTGGCGGTGTCGCGGCCGCGTCGATTTTTTCGACCCACGACATGTTTGGTCTCGACCAACAGCTGGGCATCCCCGGTGGCAATGCGTACTCAGAGGGCGACCTAGAAATCCTGCAGGCGCGATATCAACAAATGAACGCAACCGCCAGTTCGAGCGGCGGTGACGGTGGCGGTTTCTCAGGTTCGCCCAGCTGCGGTGACAGCGGAGGAAGTTGCGGTGACGGCGGTGGTGGCGGCGGATGCGGCGGTGGCGGTTGCGGTAGTTAACAGCTTCACTAAGAAAAATGCTTGTATCGACCGCCGGGTGGTCGTTGTGGCAGTTGTTTGTCTTAAGTCGAGTTATTGGTTTTTATCGGAATAACGACCGACCGACGGTGCTTGAACGCATATTTGCGGTGGAAGCTGTTCGATTTTCGTAGCGTGTTGAGCCGCAATCGCCGCATCGGATTTAGCAGCGCGTGTGTCACCGGTGAATGCAACGTTCTGCCGTGCTCGAAAACCCCAATACTGGCGATGCGGGAAGTCCGTACAATTCTGTCATGTTGTCAGACAACCCGACTTATTCCACCGCCCTCGGTCACGCCGCAGACGCGCTAAATGCCGTCGTGCGACCGCAGTCCTTGGCAGACGAAGCGCACCGACAGCTCCTGTTGCAGCTTGAAATGGGGCTGTGGAAGGTGGGCACCAAATTGCCGCCCGAGAAGGCGCTTGCGGAGTCACTCGCGGTTTCGCGTCCGGTGCTGCGGGAGGCGTTGGCGCGCTTGAAGGCCGATGGCCGCATCGAAACACGACAAGGCTCCGGCGCGTTCGTCGCGGATCGCAACAAGCTTTCCGCGTTTCGCTTTGCGGGTACTGCTGCTAGTTCGCCGTCCGGAGCAGTTTCTTCCCCCGGCGTTACAGCCGACATCGCCGAGCGCGAAATGTTGGAACTACGGCAGATCGTTGAATCCGGAGCAGCGGAGTTGGCGGCCTCGCGTCGCACCGACGATGACCTCGCGGCGATCCGCGATGCGGTGAACGCGATGGACGGCGCGCTTGCCGCTCGGCGCGATGGCTCAACCGTAGACGACGATTTTCACAACGCGATTGCCGCGGCGACGCACAACGCGCAGCTCACGAAGTTTCTCGAGTTTCTCGGTGCGCAGTTTTCAGCTTCGCGCAAAGCCACGTGGGACAACGCGGGTTATGGCGTGGGCATCACCGAAGTCGGCCAATCGGACCACCGCGCAATGCTTAAAGCAATCGAAGCCGGTGAGGGTACGAAGGCCAAGCGCTTGGCGCACAATCATGTGCAGCGCGCGATTGACCGCGTAGTAGATCGCATCAACGCGCGCGCGAACCACGAAGGATCATCGCAATGAAATCTGCCACATTCTTTGAAGCACTCGCCGCCATCTTGCCGCCGGAAAGCTTAAAGATCGCCGACGAAGACAAGCGTCCGTACGAGTGTGATGGATTGACGATGTATCGCGTACTGCCAAAGTGCGTCGCGTTGCCAGAAAACGAAGCGCAGCTTGCGGCGATCGTGGCGTTATGTCATGCGCACCGTGTGCCCATTGTCGCGCGCGGCGCAGGAACAGGCCTCTCGGGCGGCGCAATGCCGAGCGCCGATGGCTTGCTCCTTTCAACGGCGAAGATGATGAAGATTCTCGCGGTTGACCCGCTCGCATGTACCGCGCGCGTGCAGCCCGGTGTGCGCAATCTCGCGATCAGCGAACACGTCGCGGCGCATGGGCTCTACTACGCGCCAGATCCATCCTCGCAGATCGCGTGCACGATTGGCGGCAACGTTGCTGAAAATTCCGGTGGTGTGCATTGCTTGAAGTACGGCTTGACCGTGCACAACATTCGCAAGCTTCGCGTAGTGCTCATGACTGGCGACATCGTTGAACTTGGCTCAGACTCGCTCGATGCCATGGCTCCCGGTGGCTACGACTTGCTCTCGCTTATGATCGGCTCCGAAGGGCTGCTCGGAATCGTGACCGAAGTGACCGTGAAGCTCACGCCGAAGCCGCAGCTCGCGCAGGTCGCAATGGCCTCGTTTGCCAGCGTCGAGACAGCAGGCGCGGCAGTGGGCGCGATCATCGGGGCGGGGATTGTTCCGGCGGGTCTGGAAATGATGGACCAGATCGCGACCATCGCGGTCGAAGGCTTTGTGCATGCGGGTTACGACCTGACAGCGGAAGCCATTTTGCTCTGCGAAAGCGACGGCACACCTGAAGAAGTGGCCGACGAAATGGCGCGCGTCGCGGAAGTGTTGCGCGGCGCTGGCGCAACGGACATCAAAGTCTCGCGGAACGAAGATGAGCGCCTGCGCTACTGGAGCGGACGCAAAAATGCGTTCTCCGCGACGGGCCGAGTATCACCGGACTACTACTGTATGGACGGCACGATTCCTCGCGCGCAACTGCCGCGTGTATTGCGCGCAATTGCGCGCGAGGAATCGTGCCGTCCATACAGTAG
>JAGNQL010000212.1 GCA_017989135.1 Burkholderiales bacterium | reverse complement strand
GGCATGACGCGCAGCACGTTAGGCGGAACACGCGTAAAAAAATCAAACGCGAGCCAACGATCACGCAACGCGGGAATCGCGGTGAGTGCGAGCGTCGACACGTTGGTGGTGGCCGTTTGTTGCTCGCCGTGGATGCGAAAACTTGAGAGCCGATCAGCAAGAAAAACTACGTCGCCGCGTAGCGCGAGCTGCGTCCACATCACCATGTCGACGATGCCACGTCCCATTTCGCCGAGAAAGTGAAAACGCTCGCCATCGCCGCCTTCGACGGCACTGCGCCGAAACATCGCGGTCGACGGTTCGCCGACAAAATTTAGGCCGAGCATCAGGAGCGCGTTGGTGAGACTAAGCCCATCGACGTAGATGTCCGTCTTAGTGATCGGTACGGTCGCGAGTTGATCGCTCATCGGCGAGCCGCGCTCGTCAATGCGACGACGGTGCGAGGTCGCCAAGTGCGCGCTCGGGCAGCGCTCCAACGCGCGCACCATGCGCTCGATGCACGGCGGGTCGAGCAGGTCGTCGTCGTTGAGAAACTTGATGTAGCGGCCGCTCGACTCGCGCAGACAACGTTCGTAGTTGCGGCGCACGCCGAGACGCGTTTCATTCTTAAAGTACCGGACACGGCAACGCGAGGTCGCGGCGAATCGATGCACGACGTCGGCAACGGCCGCGCCGGGATTGTCGTCGCACACGACGATTTCGATGTTCGGCCATGTTTGCTTCTCGACGCTTTGCAACGCGGCATTGAGGTAGCGCGGGTTGTGGCCCGCGACCAGCACCGAAACGAGTGGTGTCGCGCCCGGCTCGTCACCATCGTCAGCGACCGCAGCGCGCAGCACGTCGCGCTCGTCAATCCGGTCGCGAACCAGCCCCACGAACGGCGCGAGCTGATCCACTGCGGCAGCGACCGTCACGTTCATCGACGCAAGCGCACACGCACTCAGGTCGTTCGCACGAAGCAGAATCGCGACGTGACGCAGCGCCGATAGCAACGCAGTGTTTGCGATGGCGGTCACGGCGTCAGTTTCGGCTAAAGGCGCTGCACGCGGTGGCGGCGCGGCGGCGGCGAGATTGAGCGTCAAATCACGCAGTCGGTGGTTCCGTGCGAACGACGGCGGCAGCGCTTCGGCGATGTGTTGACGCGTCGTCGTCACTTCGCGGCCATCGCCGTCGCGAACGCTTAGCAACAGGTGCTCCGGCGACTGCGCATCCAATTCCAAAACGCCACAACTCATTGCTTCCACGCCAGTTTCGCTCCACTTGTTGGTGACAGTTTAGGGTAGTTCAGGTCTGCGCACTGCTGGAGAATCCGGGAGCATCATTTCACGTTAAGCGACAGCTGGATGGTGCTTTCATGACCTTTTTAACGATAGTCGATAAATGTTTTTTTAAGCCATAACGACCGTCTGGCGGGGGCTAGCGCTATAAAGTTGTTACGTTGAAATAGTTCAAAGGTAGGCGACGACTTGGCGTCGCTTTATTGCCGTAGTGAAGCGCGGCCGAGTCCGCGCCTACAAGGTTTTTCGGCGGGCTGATGGTCTTCGAACGCAGCGTGCGTCACCCTTCGGCAACCACACGATCTCGCCCGAGTTTTTTCGCGGCGTACAGGCGCCGATCTGCGAGCAGGTACATCGCCTTGATGACGTTTGGCTCGGTGGCGGTGATTTCGGAGTGCAGCCCCACGCCCGCGCTCGCCGTGACGGCGTTGATCGCGCAATGCTGACGCCAATTGAACGCGCGCACGGCGCCGATCGCGCGTTCGGCGAGTTGGCGCGCCTGATCCGCACCATGACAGCGAATGAGCAAGACAAATTCTTCGCCGCCTAACCGCGCAACGAAATCTCCGTCGCGCGTCGCGCCGCTGAGCGTTTGCGCCAGCGCGCGCAACACTTGGTCGCCCGTTTGGTGGCCGTGTTCGTCGTTGACGCGCTTGAAGTGATCCACGTCGACGATGACCAGCGCGAGGTGTTCGTCGGCGTTGAGTGTGTTGAGCGTCTGTACGATGCGCTGCTCGTAGGCGCGACGATTGGGCAAACCGGTGAGCGCGTCTTCCTCGGCGATTCGCGTCCAGTTCGCGGCGAGTCGGTCGATTTCTATTTTCTGCTCGGCCTTCGCCACCGCGAGCATCGCGGCTTGATCGTTGAATCTCTTTTCTGCGGCGAAGGCTTGACGCAATGCATGCAGCGCCGCCGCCACGTCGCCGCTGCTTTCTAGCAACTCCGAAAGCTCACGCCACGCGGTGGCGACCTCGCGCGGATTACTCTCGCCGTATTGCTCGATGCCGCGCTGATAGGAGGCGATCGCGGCCGCGACGTCACCGACTTTTGCGTGCGCCGCGCCGATTTGGCAGAGCGTAGCAGCGCTGTACGGCCCCAGCTGCAACGCATTCTGGTGGACGAAGGCGTCGTGTAATTGTGTGATGGCGATAGGCGTGTCGCCAAGGTGATTGGTGGCGATGGCCGCGTTACCAACGGCCATCGCGTGCAGGCGGCCCAAACCATTGGCTTTCGCTTCGACCGCGAACGCGGACCAGCGCCTAGCAAGCTCGGCGTAGTCCGGCGGCATCGCACCGCTACCGTGTGCCGCGTCGCTCATTGCGCGACTCACAGCGTTCAGCAACAGGTATTTCGCGTGCAGCGTTCGCGCGATATACGGGCTGTGTGCCTCGAAGAGCGCGATTGCGGCTTGCAGTTTTTCAATCGCGGCGTCGTGCTGCCCGAGCACTGATAGCGACACACCGTGCGCACGCATCGATCGCGCAACCAACTCCTTCGCGTCGTGGTCACGACTGAATTTTTCGCACTCCACCGCCAGCTCAATCGCGCGTGCGTGCTCGTCCAGCGCCTGCAGCGCGAAGAGCAGCGCGTGATCGGCCTCGGCACGATACATCGCAAGCTCCGCCTCCGGGGCGTTGACTTTTACTTCCGTCGCGATGCGCAGTCCGAGCAACGGCTCGCCTTTGAGAATGTAGGCAATCGCATGAAAGCTGCGCAGCACGATGCCCTCGCCGCGTTCGACTTCACCCTCGTTGAAATGCGTTTCGGCGAGCGCGTGCTGAATGGCACCGTTGTCTAGCATGGCCACCACGCGGCGCATGCGCTCGGAGTAGTCAACTTTGGGTAGGAGGCGCGGCGTGGGTGACATGACCGAAGCGTAGCGCATCGCTAAGCATGGCGCGACTGCGCGCAAATTATTCCCCGCCGCATGACAGAGAATAGGGGCGCTTTACGTCTTTGGAAGTAACGCGGACTATTTCGCCCATTCCCCGCAATTGCCAAGGCGCGCAGCGCCACTACGAAGGACTAGTTATGTCAGCAAAGCTCTTCACGGTTCACGTCGCCTCAATAGCCGCAACCATGTTCGGCGTCGCCGTTTCGGTCAGTACCGCGCATGCGGCCGACCCAAGCTGCGCCGCGTTAATCAAAGCCACGATGCCCGATTTCAATGTGCCGTATCGCGTCAAGATGACGATGGCGATGAACGGGCAACCGAGCGTGACCGAGTCGGTCGTGATCGGCGGTGACATGTACATTTTGCAGCCCAAGGCGACGCATTGGACGAAAGTGAAAATGCCCGACCCGAAAGTGGTGATGGAGCAGGCGCAGCAAAGCCTCACCCGTTGTGCGGCGGGTGGGGTTGAGCTGGTCGGGACGACGCCGACGCGCACATGGACGAGCCAGTCCGTCAATCCGTTTACCAAAGAGCCAATGGTGCACAAAGTATGGATTGGGGTCGCGGACGGACGCGTTTACCGACAAAAAGTCGACGACACAGAACAGCTGATTTCGTACACCAACATCAGCATCCCCTCACCGGTGAAACCGGATCGCAAGCGCTAATTTCAGAGAGACGCCAGACAACAAAAAGGCTCCCGAAGGAGCCTTTTTTCATTTCACAACGAGGAACTGTTAGTCGTTGCTAGTCAAACCCAACAGGCTCAGCAGATTGCTGAACACGTTGAAGAGGTTGATGTAGATCGAGAGCGTAGCGGTGACGTAGTTAGTCTCGCCGCCGGTCATGATTTGGTTGATGTCGTAAACGATCCATGCGCTAAACAAGCCGATGAAGAGCACTGAGCAGGCGATCATGAGCGCAGGCATTTGCAGCACGATGCCGCCGATGGCTGCGAGCAGAATCACGCAGAAGCCGATCCACAGAAACTTACCCATGCCGGTGAGTTGCGTTTTGATGGTGCTGGCGATGGTGGCCATGCCGGCGAAGATCAGCGCAGTGCCACCGAAGGCGTAGGCGATCAGCGTTGCACCGTCTTTGAGTGCGAGAACTCGACCGAGCAACACCGACAGCCAGAAGCCCATAAACAACGTAAACGCAAGCAGCACGGCCACGCCGGCGCCGCTGTTTTTGGTGCGCTCGATGCCGTAGCTAAACGCCATCACCGCACCCATCAAAATCATGAAGTTCATCCACCAAGGACCAAAGCCCTTGAAACCGATCGACACGCCGAGCACTGCACCGATGACCGTAGGCACCATTGAGGCGGCGAGCAACATGTAAGTGTTGCGCAAGACGCGATTTTGCGACGACGCAAGCGCGCCAGTCTGACCGTTGATCGACGTAACGT
>JAGNQL010000049.1 GCA_017989135.1 Burkholderiales bacterium | reverse complement strand
TCGCTCCTCGTGACGCCGGAAGAGTTGGAGGCACGCCGCGCACAGTGGTCAAGCGCCAAGCCCGCGACGCTGCGTTACGAGCGAAGCTACGCTGCGCTCTATCAACAGCACGTCACACAAGCCGACGAAGGCGCAGACTTCGATTTTCTTCAAGGCAATACGGTCTTGCCGGAACCCACCATTTTTTAGCGCGCAACGACGCGGCAAAGACATCACAGGACAACGCAATGGCACTCCACAATTCATTCAAACACGCGCTCCTAAACCGCGAACGCCTAGTCGGCGCATGGTTCATGTCGGGTTCTACCGTGATGGCCGAACTCGTTGCCAACGCGGGCTACGATTTCATGGTGATCGACATCGAGCACTCGACGGCGAGCACGCATGATCTGCACGCGCTTCTGCAAGCAGTCGCGGAGAGCGGCACGTCACCTGTGGTGCGTATGGCGTCGCAAGACAAAACGCAAATCAAATTTGCGCTCGATATGGGCGCGCTGTCGTTGTACTTCCCGATGGTCAATACGGTGGATGACGCCGTGGCACTCGCTCGCGCTTGCCGCTATCCACCGTTTGGCGATCGAGGCTTTGCACGCATGCATCGCGCCAGCCGGTACAACACGCAGCCTGATTATTTTGAGCGAATCAATCAAGAAGTGTGCGTCATCGCGCAACTTGAAACGCCGCTGGCGATGGCCAACGCGATGCAAATTGCAAACGTGCCGGGGATTGATGGCCTCTTGGTTGGCCCTGGTGATTTGTCAGTGGCGCTTGGCCACGGAGGCGACGTGACGCACCCGCAAGTCAAAGAAATGATGGAAGAAGTGGGCGGTTATTGCCGTCGCTCGGGTGTGCCGCTAGGCACCGTGCTGCCGACCCCGGAGCTTGTGGCTTGGGCCTATTCCATTGGCTTTAACTTCGTGTCGCATGCCAGTGATTTGGGCTTGTTGATGGGCGCATCTAAAACCGGCATCGCACGTATTCGAGAGCTTTCCGTCGACGCTTCAATGAGCGATCCACCAACCATCTCTGCGCCAACGACAAACAAGACATCGTTCAATCCAAATTCGGCCTACTAGCCAAGACCAGAAGGACGCGCGAGCGCATGGATTTCACGCAATTTGATCGACTGATTTCTCTCACACCGAGTGACTCCGGCGAATGCGAGGCCGTGGCCCGCACCATCGACGGCAACGATGTGAGTATTTCCATCGCCACCTTCGGCGCGGGCATCTTTCGCTTGCGTATCAATCCAATCGCCAAACCTGACTACGGATTGTTGGTCGCGAATGCCGTCGCGCCCGCTGTGGGCAGCGCAAAACAGGGCGAAAACAGCCTCACGCTTACGTCGGGTCGCGCAAGCCTGACGCTCGCTTCAGATGCAACGCACCCGTTGCATCTCACACTCACGCACCGTGGAAAAACGGTACTCACGAGTATCACCGACGAGCATTTTCGTGGCATGGCGAAGCCCCTTGAAGCCACACGCGTTGCTGCATTTGGTCTCACTGAGTCGGTCGCCGTCGCTGCGTTCGCGCTGGACTCCGAGACGCCAGTTTACGGACTTGGCGAAAAAGGCGGCGCGCTGAACAAACGCGGACAACTCGTCGCCTCACGCGTCGAGGACGCGCTGGGCGTGAACACCGACCTAAGCTACAAAAACACGCCCTTCGCCTGGGGCACGACGAACAATGGCTGCTGGGGCGTGCTCACACACACGACGGTCGATGTGATGCACGGCGTGGGTTACGCGCAGTGGTCGAATCGCAGTTACGTCGTGGTTTCAAATGAACCGCAACTCGATCTATTTTTGTTCGCGGCGGACACGCCAACCGAGGTAATCGCGGGCTATCATCATGTGACGGGCAAGCCGGAAAACGTGCCGCTGTGGTCGCTCGGCGCGTGGGTCAGCCGCGCGTACTACAAGAATGAAGCGGACATCATGGCGACTGCGCATGAGTTTCGCGAACGCAAGTTTCCGGTCGATGTCATCACGTTTGACGGTCGCGCTTGGCAAGACACGCCAACGCGCTTTCACTTCAATTTTGACCCGTCGCGCTACCCCGATCCAAAGCGCGTGAATGACCAACTCAAAGCGCTCGGCTACAAAATTTGCTGCTGGGAATACCCGCTCGTATCGGTCAATCACCCCGAGTATCGCAAGTACGAACAAAGCGGATATTTCCTCAAGCGTGCAGACGGCAGCGAGCTCGTGTTCGAATGGGATACGGGCAAGAAGACAACGCCATTCGGCCCCACGCTTACACCACTGCCGCCGTCGGGTCTGGTCGATTTCACGAATCCTGCGGCGTACGCCTGGTGGCGCGACGAACACAAAAATTTGTGGGCCGCGGGAGTCGACGTCATCAAGAGCGACTTCGGTGAACAAGTGCCCGCCGATGCGCTTGCCTACAACGGAGACACGGGTGCGCGTGTTCACAACGTGAACTCGCATCTTTACAACCGCTGCGTGTATGAAGCCTCGCGTGAAGCCTTTGGCGACCAAGCGTGCGTATGGGGTCGCGCCGGCTGGATAGGGTCGCAGCGCCATCCGCTGCAATGGGGCGGCGACCCGCAAAGCGATTGGGAAGGCCTCGCTGCAAGTTTGCGCGCGGGAATAAACCACGGCCATTCCGGTTCGCCATTTCACGCCACCGACGTGGGCGGTTTTTACGGCGCAACGCAGCCTGAACCCGCGCTTTACCTACGCTGGGTTCAAGCGGCCATTTTTGCCTCGCATTTCCGAATTCACGGCATCGGCGCGCGTGAGCCGTGGTGTTTTGGCAAAGATGTTGAACGTATTGCGCGTGAGTTCTTTGAGATTCGCTACAAGCTTTTGCCGTACTTGCGTGGTGCATGTGATCTTGCGGTGAAGACCGGCTTGCCTGTGATGCGCTCGATGGCGCTCATGCATCCCGAAGACCGCGTTGCACGTGCCTTCGAGCAGCAGTTTTATTGCGGCCCGCACATGATCGTAATGCCCGTGCTCAACCGCGAAGGCGATGTCGAAGGATATCTGCCGGACGTGCCCGGCGGCTGGTATGAGCTGTGGAGCGGCATGCACGTTGACGGCGGCGAAGTCATCACGCTCAACTACGATTGGGAGCGCATCCCGGTGTTTGTGAGGGCGGGCGTCGCGCTACCGATCGGCCCAGTCGTGCAATCGACCACACCACTGGAAGGCGACACGCCGGTCATCGCGGTCGCGGAGTTCGGCGCGCCCGGTAAGCGCGGCTATGAGGTGTGCGTGCAAAGCGCTTCACTCAAGGCCGACGGTAACGCATGGCGTAGCTATGGTCAGCGCGTGATGAACGTGAAGCGTTTCAAGTGAGGTATTGGCGTGGCTAACGTTCAGCTCAAGCAAATCATCAAGCGTTTCGGCGACGTTGAAGTCATTCACGGCATTGATCTCGACATCCAGTCTGGCGAATTTGTGGTGTTCGTGGGCCCCTCTGGCTGCGGAAAATCAACTCTGCTTCGTATGATTGCTGGGCTCGAAACAACCACCAGCGGCGACATCATGATTGGCGACACGCGCGTGAACGACGCACCTCCGCGTTCGCGTGATATCGCGATGGTGTTTCAGGATTACGCGCTCTATCCACACAAAAGCGTTTACGAAAACATGGCGTTTGGCCTGCGTCTAAGGAAGACATCTGAAGACGAAATTAAGCGACGCGTAGGTGACGCTGCGGCGATCTTGCGCATCGAACACTTGTTGGAGCGCAAGCCACGACAACTCTCTGGCGGACAACGCCAACGTGTGGCGATGGGTCGTGCGATTGTGCGCGATCCAAAAGCATTCCTGTTTGACGAGCCGCTGTCGAACCTTGATGCTCAACTGCGGAACGAAATGCGCACCGAGATCAAGAAGCTGCACGCACGCCTCGGCAAAACGATCATTTACGTGACCCACGATCAAGTTGAAGCGATGACACTCGCTGATCGCATCGCGGTACTCTCTGGTGGCAAAGTCATTCAGTACGCCACACCGGACGAAATCTACAACCGTCCGGCTGCGAAATTCGTGGCTGGCTTCACCGGCTCGCCCGCAATGAACTTTGCAACGGCGACCGTCTCAGCCGATGGCGCCTCCGCGCAAGTGGGGGACGCGACCATTGCCCTGCCGGAAAACCTACGAAGCGCAAACGCTGCGTTTCGTGGCAAGACAGTCGATTTGGGCATTCGGCCCGAAGACATTTCGGTGGATCGCACCACAACGAGTGCGGGCACGTCGGTCAGCGCAACGGTCGTTGTGACCGAGCCCCTTGGCGCAGAAACATTAGTTACGCTGCGCATCGGCGGCACAGAGTTTGTCGCGCGCGCGCGTCCCGATGTCAGCTTGCGCTCGGGCGACAGCGTTCAAGCCCAACTCGCTTCGGATAAGTTGCATCTCTTCGATGCTTCGTCCGGAACGTCTATTCGTTAGTCACTGTACTACAACACTAAGGAGGTCCTTCGTTATGAAACTGAGAAAAGCCCTGCTGGCCGCAGCGTTGATGGTCGTTTCAGCGACTGTCGCGGCACAGAATATCCGCGTATTTTCTGGCGGCGCAAGTCAGCGTCCGGATTTGATGCGCAAACTGTTCGATGAGTTTGAAAAGAAAAACCCAGGCACCAAGATCGAGATGGAAACGGGCGGCGCGACCTCCGAGGCGCAGCGTCAATATTTGTCTACCGTATTGAATGCAAAAGATAGCGCTATCGATCTGTACATGATCGACATTGTCAACCCGATGCAATATGCGCGCGCAGGTTGGTTGGAGCCGCTCGATGCCTATCTGGGTGCCGACGCCAAGACGCTGATGAAAAACTACTTGCCCGCTTACGCCAGCGCAGATGTGGTCGACGGCAAAATCGTTGCACTTCCCGCGTTCGCTGACGCCCAGTTCTTGTATTACCGCAAAGACTTGTTCGAAAAATACGGCGTGAAAGCGCCGGGAACATGGGAGGAACTCGCCGCTGGCATGCGCAAGATTCTCGACGGCGAAAAGAACCCTGCGATGAACGGCGTGGCCACCACGGGCGCAGCCATTGAAGGTACGGTGTGCACATTCCTGAAGCCATACTGGAGTCAAGGCAAGGACTTTAACGACGCATCTGGACGCATTACGCTCGATAAAGCCGCCGCGCAAAAAGGCATGGAGATGTGGCTCTCGCTGGTCGATCGTGGCGTGATGCAGAAAAACATTGCCGAAGTTAAACCGGCCGACATGAACAACGCGTTCAAGGCGGGCAACTTGGTGGCGATGGTGAACTGGGGCTTCGCTTGGGACATCCTGCAGTCGCAAGCGGATTCCACTGTGAAGGGCAAAGTGGGCGTGTTGCCATTGCCAGCAATGACCGGCGGCAAATCAGCGACGTGTATTGGTGGTTGGCAATGGGCGGTGAGCGCGTTCTCGAAGAACAAGCCGGCTTCGGTCAAACTTGCTCGTTTCTTGAGCTCGCCAGAGTCATCGAAGTTCCTCGCCATCGAAGGCTCGTTGTTGCCTGTGTATCCACAAACCTACAGTGATGCTGATGTTCTGAAAAAACTTCCACACTACAAAGATGCATTGCCGGTCGTGCAAGCTGCGCGCGGTCGTCCAATGTCTGATCGTTACGGCGAAGTGTCAGACGCGATTCGTACGACGGGCAATGCGATTCTCGCGCGTACGGTCAAGCCAGCTGACGGCGTTGCGGAGATTGAAAACAAACTGCGTCGAGTGATGCGTTAAGCCGCAGCAATCAATGTCGTCATCCCGACCTTCGCCGGGATGACGACTGTTTTTGAAATGGGCACAACACTGCCCCACTGATTTTCGAAGCGTTTCTTGAGCAAACCCACCCTCATTGACAAGCTACGTGACCCCAGCGAAAAGGCGTTAGGTGCGATGTTGCTCGCGCCTGCGGCGTTGCTTTTGCTATTGATCGTGGTCTATCCGATTGGCAAGCTGTTCTACAACAGCTTTTTCGACATGCGTTTGTCCGGTGGGCAGGGCTCTAAATTTATCGGTCTGCAAAACTACGCCGACATGATGAAGGACACCGCGTTTTGGGACGCGACGCTCAATACCGTCATCATCACTGTTGTCACTGTGCCCGGTGCGTTGCTCGTTGGTCTGGGCTTAGCGTTGCTGGCCAATTTGCCGTTCAAACGGCAGTGGCCCGTTCGCCTTGCGTTGCTGCTGCCGTGGGCGCTTCCGCTTGCGTTCGCCGGCTTGATTTGGGCGTGGTTTTTTCACACGGAATACGGATTCGTTAACGACGTCTGGTCGCGCTTCGGTGGAGAGCCGCGCATGTGGCTTCTCTCGCCAGTGTCCGCGTTTGGGGCCATCTGTATTGCCATCATTTGGAAAGCGTCGTCTTTCATGGCGTTGATTTTGCTCGCGGGCTTGCAGATGATTCCAAAGTCGCTCTACGAAGCGGCCGAAGTGGACGGGGCGAGCAAGTGGCAGCAGTTCACGCAGATAACGCTACCGATGCTGATGCCATCAATCGTGGTCGCACTTATTTTCCGCACGATTACGGCGCTGCAGACGTTCGACATTCCGTACACGATGACCAAAGGCGGTCCCGGTAATGCCACGGAGACGCTCGCGATGTACATCCACAAAACCACGATTGATTACTTGGACGTGGGATATGGCTCTACGCTCGCCGTGGGCATGTTTGTGCTTTCACTCATCTTGACGGCGGTGTACCTGCGCCACATTAGCAAGCAGGAGTCGGCATGAACGGCGGCATATTCTCCGGCGCGCGGTTGCGCTTTTTCGCTGCGGCGATTGTGGTCATTAACGGCTTTTTTCCCGCGGTCTGGATATTGCTCACGTCATTCAAAAC
Organism: Burkholderiales bacterium; assembly: GCA_017989135.1. Lineage (GTDB taxonomy): Bacteria > Pseudomonadota > Gammaproteobacteria > Burkholderiales > Casimicrobiaceae > Casimicrobium. The sequence goes on along the minus strand of JAGNQL010000049.1, from coordinate 10,430 downwards.
GAGCACCGAGCTTTACCGCAAACCAATTACTTACCTGCCGCAAGAGCCGACGCTGCAGAACTACGTCACTGCCGCCTTTGAGCAACCGCTGTTTCAAGTGTTCATGAAAAACAGCGTCGTCGTGGCGTTCCTCTCGACCGTGCTTTCGTTGCTTGTCGCCTCATTTGCCGCTTATGCGATTGCGCGGCTCAATCTCAAAAACAGACAGTTGATTCTGACTGCGATCATCGCCTCGTCGATGTTTCCATTGGTCACATTGTTGGTGCCACTGTTCGAAACGATGCGCGCGTTCGGGTGGCTTAACAGCTACATCGCGTTGGTGCTGCCGTATGTGGTGCTCAATCTTCCGGTGTGCACGCTTATTCTCGTGAGTTTTTTCCAGAGCATTCCGCGTGACTTGGAGAACGCCGCGATGATTGACGGTTGCACCCGATTCGGCACGCTGTGGCGCGTGGTGTTACCTCTCTCCGCACCAGGCGTTTTCACGGCCGGTATCTTGGCGTTTGTGAATGCGTGGGATGAATTTTTGCTCGCACTCTCGCTCAATTCGTCAGCCGCGATGCGCACCTTGCCGGTGGGTATCACGCTCTATCAAGGCGAATACACCTTCCCATGGCCGATCATTTCCGCCGCGCTAATCGTGGCCATCGTGCCCGTGGCCATCGTGATCGCTATTTTTCAGGAGCGTGTTGTGGGCGGTTTGACCGCGGGCGGACTCAAAGGCTAGTGGTTGAAAAGGCCGCTTCCGCGAGCCTGCTGACGCTACGGTTAAACCCGAAACAACGCCGCTTGCTCGGCCCAGTGCTCGCTTGGCGAGCGCTTGAACCCTGACTTCGCGAAGAGTTGCCAACGGCCCACGACGAATGCAACCAAAGCATTCGCATACGCGCCCGACTGCGTGGCGGGCGCACCGCTTGCGGCAGCTGCGAGTTGCAGTGCTTGCTTGAGCGAAGCTTCTACGCGGTCAAGTAGTTGGTTGATGCGCGTTTGCAGGCGCGCGTCTTCATTCACCAACGCGTCGCCAATCAGCACCCGCACCATGCCGGGATTTTTCTCGGCGAAATTCAAAAGCATCGCCACGATTTGATGTACTTGTGCGCGACCGTCGCGCTCGGTTTGGGCGATTTGGTTGACGAGCGAAAACACGGTGGCTTCGATGAACTCGATGAGCGCTTCGAACATTTGCGCTTTGCTCGCGAAATGCCGATACAGCGCCGCTTCCGACACGCCGACCTTCGCTGCGAGCGCAGCCGTCGTAATCTTTTCCCCCTGCGGCTGCTCCAACATTGTGGCCAGCGTTTGCAGGATCTGGGTCTTACGTTCGCCCGGTTTCATCGCCATTACCGTTCCCCTTGTTGTCATCCTAGCGCGCTGCTAGGGCGACGATTTATTCTGCGCGAATCATAGTCCCCACGCCTTCCGACGTGAGAATTTCGAGCAGCAACGCATGTTCCACGCGGCCGTCGATGATGTGTGACGTTTTCACTCCGTGCTGCACGGCGTCTAACGCGCCTTGAATCTTTGGCTTCATGCCGCCGCTGATCGTACCGTCGTCGAAGAGCGCGTTGATTTCTTTGTAGGTGAGACCCGTGAGGAGCTTTCCGGCCTTGTTCAATACGCCCGGTGTGTTGGTCATCAACACAAGCTTTTCCGCCTTCAACGTTTGCGCGAGTTCGCTCGCCACCAAGTCGGCATTGATGTTGTAGGCCTGGCCATCCTCGCCCACACCAATCGGCGCAACGACGGGAATGAAGTCCGCCGCGTCAAGGTGATGAATGAGCTTCGGATCGATATCGTAGATGTCGCCCACGTAGCCGATGTCGAGCATCTTGCCCTTTTCGGTTTCGCTCTCGACCATCATTTTCTTGGCACGAATGAAACCCGCATCCTGACCGTTCAAGCCCACGGCGCGGCCGCCCGCTTGATTGATGAGGCCAACGATCTCTTGATTGAGTTCACCAAGCACGGCCTCAACGACGTACAGCGTTTCGTCATCGGTCACGCGCATGCCTTGAATGAAGGTGCCCTTTTTGCCCGTTTTGTCGAGCATGTCGTTGATCTGCGGACCACCACCGTGCACGACGACCGGGTTCATGCCGACAAGCTTCAACATCACCACGTCGAACGCAAAACTCTTCTTCAGGAGCGGATCGGTCATCGCGTTGCCGCCGTATTTGATCACCAACGTTTTGTCGTGAAACTGGCGAATGTACGGGAGCGAGTCGGCAAGAATCTGCGCGCGATCAGACGCGGTGGCGGCGGTAAGTGACATGGGGGAAGGCTTGGCGGGGTGAGTGGGTATTTGCACTGATTCTATGCAATGCGGCGGCGCGTTCAACGCCTTTCTTCGGCAATTTGTCGGCGCAGTCGCGCGGGCGTGATGTGTGGTCCGCTTACGGTGGTTTCTGAAAGCATGCGATGAACAAAATGGCAATTTATCGAAACGTTAAGTCTCAAAATTTGCAAATATTTATGGCTTTTTGCTTCAAACGACCGCCAGGCGGTCGTTGCAGCCCGTTTCTATAGGTAGTCGCAAGATAGCAAGACTGGCCTGAAAACGCCACCCAGCGGTCGTTCCAGCCATAAAGGCGCACAAAAAAAGTATTCAGAAAGCATTTTTTTGCTGTAATAATTCAACCCGTTGAAGGGGAGTAGCTCCCACACCCGTATCGTCAATACGAGGCCGCGCTGGTAACTAAGCGTCGCCTTCGGTACAGGTGGGCAAAACGCACACTGTTCGGCCACCGCCGGATGTGCCACACGTTTTGTCAGGCAAGACCTTCGTCAGGAGTCGCGCATTGAGCGCAGACGCACCGGCGAGGGCATTCTCATCGAAGCCTTATGTTGTTTGCGTGTGCGCGTATACCGAGTGCGCGACGCATCACCACCTAACTTCGTAAGCTCAACTTCAATGGACATTCTCTCGACCCAATTCTTGATGGCGCTTTTGACCATCATCGTCATCGACTTAGTACTTGCGGGCGACAACGCGCTGGTCATTGGTCTGGCTGCACGTAACGTGCCGCAGCACCTTCAAAAACGCGTGATTATCTGGGGCACAGCGGGTGCGATCGGCATTCGCATCGTCTTTACGCTCGGTATTGTTTGGCTGCTCAAAATCCCAGGGCTCATGCTCGCCGGCGGCTTGCTGTTGTTGCCGGTCGCCTACAAGCTCATGAACCCCAGCACCGAGCACGGTGACGGCCACGGCGCAACCGCCAACGGCTTCTGGGGCGCTATGAAGACCATCATCGTTGCCGACGCGCTCATGGGCGTGGATAACGTTCTGGGCGTAGCAGGCGCGGCGCAAGGTAGCTTCCTGCTGGTCGTACTCGGTTTGCTCATCAGCGTGCCGATCATGGTTTGGGGCTCGACGCTGGTGCTCAAGCTCGTCGACAAACGTCCGTGGATCATCACCGTCGGCGCAGGCGTCTTGATCTGGACCGCAACGCAGATGATCCTCGACGAAAAATTGCTCGCAGCGTACCTGCCAGCGCACACGTGGTTTGACGAACTCAGCGGCGCGCTGTTGACAGCGGCATTGTTGGGCATGTTCATCTATGCGCAGAGCAAGAAGCGTAGCGCGCCGACCGAGGCGTTGCCCTTCAAAGCCGGCGCGGAATAACGTAACAGCGGACAGCGCGAATGCGCTTCGGTGAGTAAGCCCAGCTGCTCACCGCCTCCTCATTTCTGAAAGAAAGCAAATGGAAACCATTGGTACGTGGTGGATGTGGACGGGCTTTGCCGTCTTTGTCGTAGTCGCAATTGCCATTGATCTGCTGGTCATGGAAAAACAAGGCGCGCACAAGGTCACAATGAAAGAAGCTGCGGGCTGGAGCGTGCTCTGGTTCTCGCTGGCCTTCGTGTTTGTTGCGCTGCTGTGGTGGTATCTGAACGGCTCGCAAGGGCGCGAGACTGCTAACGAAGTGTCGATGCAGTTCATCACCGGCTACTTGGTTGAGAAGAGCCTGTCGGTGGACAACATCTTCGTCTTCTTGATGATCTTTAGCTACTTCGCGGTGCCTGCCGAATACCAAAAGCGAGCGCTCATCACGGGCATCATCGGTGCCATCGTGTTGCGCGCGGTGCTGATCCTTGCCGGCGCTTGGTTGCTGGCCAAATTTCACTGGGTGCTCTACGTGTTCGGTGCGTTCTTAGTCATTACAGGCATTAAGATGTGGCTTGCTGCCGGCAAAGAACCGGACATCGAACAAAATCCGGTGCTGAAGTTTCTCCGCAAACACATCACGTTGACCACCCAGTTTGACGGCGAGAAACTCTCCACCATGATTAACGGCGTTAAGCACTACACGCCGCTCTTCGTCGTTCTCATTATGATCGGCGTGACGGACATGATCTTCGCCGTCGACTCCATTCCTGCCATCTTCGCCATCACCGACGATCCGTTCATCGTGCTCACGGCCAACATCTTCGCGATCTTGGGACTCCGCGCGCTCTACTTCTTGCTCGCAGACCTTGCTGATCGCTTCCACTTGCTGGCGTACGGCCTCGCGCTCGTGCTCGTCTTCATCGGAACCAAAATGCTGCTCATCGACTTCTACAAAATCCCGATTGGCATCGCACTGGCGGTCACCGCTGGTCTAATCGCCTCCTCGATGATCGCGTCGTTTTACGTCTCGCGCGGCAAAGATAAAAACGGCACACACCCTTCATGAAAATTAAGCGCTGGTTTCGCTCGCTTGAACCGAGAGTGTTGCAAGAGCTTGATCGCCCGGCACTTGCGTGGGCGAAACCGTGGCTTGATCGCCACGATCTGTTCTCGTTCACGCGACGCCCGCTGGCGATGGGTGTCGCCATCGGGTTGTTATGCGGGCTCATTCCAGGCCCGCTGCAAATCGCGGGCACGATCGTGATGTGCTCGCTTCTGCGAGGCAACATCGTCGCAGGCGTGATCACGACCTTCTACACGAACCCGATCACCATCGTCCCGCTCTACATCGCGGCGTTCAAAATCGGTGCGCTACTGATCCCCGGAAAGCACGAGTTGCAACCCTTCGGTGACACCACGTTTGGCACCACCGCGTGGTTCAGCGCGCTTACCGATTGGGTGCAATCGCTAGGCTGGCCGCTGGCCATCGGCTTGCCGGTGATGGGGCTCTGGTTCGCGGTAAACGGTTACTGGATCGTCAACTACCTATGGCTGAGGCCAGTGCGCGCGCGGTGGTTGCGGATGCGAAGGCGGTGAGGTGGTTTGTCGCGCGAGAGTTTCGAACGATCGTCGATATTAGTTTGCACATCGGCAACGCTCAGTGCGTCGGCGGCTAATGCTGGCCAGAGAGCTCGCGTCAGCGAGCAATAGACACGACTCGTGCAACCTAGTCAATAACGCATTCAAAGACAAGCGGGCCGTGCGACGGTATCGCCGTAAAGCCCGCCCCCAAATTCGCCACACAAATGTTCGTTGCATTGGCTTGTCCGCTGGGTGAATACACCCATTTACGCGATAAGTTGCCGTTCGGGACGGTACAACTTTGGTCACTCCAATAGTTGCCGGAACCGACAAAGTCGCCAGCACTGAAGTCAACATAGAAATTCGGATTCCAGGCGTAGGCGCAGGGGCAAAACACCTCGATATCACATTGACCGGCGGACTGTGGCGCCAGAACAGAAGACGTGGAGCAGGCGCTCGTTGATGGCCCCCGATTTCTCTGGCTACAACCTTGAGTGAACTGAATACTTTTAATCGCTTGGGGCGCTTGCGTGGCGTTGATCACTTGCGATTCGCCTGGAGGCAGATTCAGCGTACCGCCGGCGGCGGCAGTCATTTGCACGCCGGGAATTGCGGCATAAGCGTCGGCCATCAGCTTGAGCCCACCAGCACCCGTGGCCAAGGAGACGGATGCGATAAGGGCGATTGCCAAACCTGTGCCCGATTGGGGGCGATCCTTCATTCGACGAATCGCAATCAGCATCAGCAGTGCCGCCAATGCGATCAGCAGGCCGCCGCCGATGGTGGGTATGACGGCGAGAGGGCCGTAGGTAAGGACAGCACCACTGCTGGATTGAGCGACGGCCAGCGAAGCACAGCTCGCCACACCTAAGCCAGTCAGTAGTTGGAACGAAAACTTAAATGGTGTTCTCACTTTAATTCCCCTCCTTAATTCATGACTTTGAATCAACGATGGCAAATTCTACTGGGCATCAGGATAATTCTGATGCCCAATTTCACCGCCGCCGACGTATTCACACGAAACAACTTTTTCTGACAAGCGATAGCCAGAGGGACATCACGGGCCATTTAGAACATTCTCGACATGAGCCCAAAATGCCCGGAAACGACCGCTGGGCAGTCCTTTGCGCTAAATGGCTGTAAGTGGCATCTCGCTGCACTTGGCGACGACCGGATCCAAGCAACCGCGCCCCGCAAGCCAGCGTTAGTCGCCGCATTGACTAACGCTGACGCGCGCGTTGGTCGCGTGGTCAACTACCTATGGCTGTGACCCGTGCGCGGATGGTGGCTGCGGATGGGGGGGCGGTGAGGTCGGCCTACTGTGATGTTGTGGAGCGAACCAGCATCTTAAAGTCCGACTCGCGGAGAATGCGAATTTTGTGGCCATCAACAATTAATTGTTCGGCCTTTCGATGCTTCGAGCTCTTGACGTGCCCGCCTAGTTTTGTGACGTCCTGATCGCCCACCACCAAGATCGTTGTCTTCTTCGTCACCCCGACGGACACCTCGCAGCCGACGCTGGCCGCCAAGTTGGCCGCCTCCGCTCTGGGTAACCCCAACGCGCCCGTAAATACCAAGACTTCCCCAGACAGATCGCCTTCCGGATTGCCGTCGCGATGGACAGACGCACCCGACGACATGTTTGTGGGATCGATGGGTTGTGCGACTCGGCGAAGCCACTGATCTATGTCTAACCGCGATTCGCGCATCGCGGCAAGAAGGACGAATCCTGCCGCTTTCGCGTCCTCTAGCGCGTCGTGGTGTCTGAACTCGTATCCAATCCTCTCGCAGACGTTGCCAAGTCCGTACCCCTTCCACGCGAGATCCGTCCAAGTCCTGCGTACTACCCGAGCCGAATCTAACCAAGTGGTAGCTAACGGGCGCAACTCGTACTTGTCAAATGCGCGGCTGAGTGCGATCCGATCAAAATGCGTGTGGCAAACGCAAGTAGTGCCTTCCAGCAACGAGCGCAATTTGCCAGCGATCACGGATAGCGTCGGCTGTCCTCTAACCATGTTGGGCTCGATTCCATGGATGGAAACATTCACGTGGTCGAAGTAGTCCTCCGGATCGACTAGTGAGGACCACTCCTCAGTCAATGTCCCATCTACGAACTTCGCGACGCCAACTTGACAAATCGAAGCCATGTCCGCGTTCGCAGTTTCAACGTCAACGGCTACGAATTGCATGAGTTAGCACTCCCCTCAATCTAGGCTTCACCGTACTTGCTTGAGTCGTTTGTGAAAACAACTTCCATGTCCGTAGCCGTGCATTTCACTACTGTTTCACCTGCGGTTGCGATACGAAGATCGGTACCCCGCAGCCCTTGCCACATGGCCAAGTAGTAGAGCGTTCCATACTTCTGTTTCTTCTTCAGTGCTTTTTCCACACCGCCTTTCCAGGGCAGGAGTACAAGCTGACCAGCGTCGGCTTGGGCCGCAAGTAGCGGATCTTCAGCCCGCTTTTCACGTCCTCGCTCCCAGCACGTGATCAGACCTTTGTCCTCGGCAGTCCACCGCTCTTCCCACGTTAATCCTTGGCGTACAGGCTCGACAATTGATTTGTAAACTTGCATGGTGCGAGAAATCGAGAGTGTCATTTGCGAATTCGATGTCCGTGTGCCGGAAAATCTAAGCGTCGCGCGGTTTACGCGCTAACCTCGATTTGCACGGGACGAACCAAATACGTGCGCAGTGTAGCTGGCAACAATATTTCACCCAAGGCGCTGCAATCGATACGAAACCACGTGATGAGCGACTTACTTCGCCCCAGCCTTTTTCCGCGCCCGCGGATGCGCTTGGTCGTAGACCTTCGCGAGATGCTGAAAATCTAGATGCGTGTACACCTGCGTCGAGGCAATGCTCGCGTGCCCCATGAGCTCTTGCACCGCGCGCAAATCGCCTGAGCTTTGTAAAACGTGCGACGCGAACGAGTGGCGCAACCGATGTGGGTACACGTTTGAGGTGATGCCTTGCTGCAACGCGCGGGCTTTCAGCGCTCGACGCACGACTGGTGCCGCGATACGATCGCCGCGCGTGCCGAGGAAGAGCGCGTTGCCATCCTCCGAACTCGTTGGTGCGGTGCGCGCGGCGAGCCACGCGTTGATCGCCGCAATCGCAGGCGCGCCGAGCGGCGCGATGCGTTCTTTGCGGCCCTTGCCGAACACGCGCATTTCACCGTTCGCAAGATCAACGTCCTGTACGTTCAAACCCACCAGTTCGCCGATACGGATGCCGCAGCCGTAGAGCACTTCAAACATCGCCTGGTCACGCGCGATGATCGCGGGCGACGAATTGTTGTCGTCGTTCTCGGGCGCTTCGACTAAGCGCACGGCTTCGGTTTCGGTCAGTGCGTTGGGCAGGCGCTTGGGCGCACGCGGCGCTTTGATGCCGGTGAAAATCGTGTGATTGATCGCGGCGTCGGATTTGCTTAAGTAGCGAAACCACGCGCGCCACGCCGACAGCGTGACGGCTAGGGTGCGCGGTGACAAGCCCTTGGCGTGCAGCTTCGCGAGCGCGCGTTGAATGTCGTGACGTTGCAGCTTGGAGAGCGGTGTGTCGCCCGCGGCGGTGATCAGCGCTTCGCACGCGCGTACGTAGCGCTCTTGCGTCTGCGGCGCGCCGCGCGCTTTTAGACCTTCAACGAAGGCGTCGAGCGCTGCGCGGTTGTCCACTTTTCTTAAGCGACCACTGGCTCAAACCCGCGCGCCGCGAAGCGTGCGAGCGCGGCGCTGGTGAGATGCGCGAGGCGCGCGAGCACGTCGGTGGCCATGTCTGGCGTGAAGCGCGCGGCGTCGTCACTCGCAAGCATCAACACGCCCGACACATCGCCATCAGTGAGCGGCACGTATGCGAACGACGCAGCGCTGACGCCAGCTTCGCCCAGCCATTCGCGCGATTCGTGTGCTGCGTTCGGGCCGACGTACGGTCGATCCAGTCCAGCGACGTAATTGCGCACCTCCATCGAACACGATTCGGTCTCGTCCAGTGGTTCATTCGAAATCGAGCCGCCCCACCAGCGCACGGCGCTCATTGGTATCGCGAAATCGGAGCGCATGCTCTCGTTCACCACCGCAAGCGTCATCGCGGCGTCGGGCGATCGCAGCAGCGCGAGCGTGAGGCGATGCAGCTTCTCGATCAGCGCATCGCTGTGTTGCCCGAACCCAATGAGTTCAGAGAGTTGTCGCTCAAGTTGCGCGCTGCGATCGCGCAGCGAAATCAACTGTCGTTCCACCATCGAAATCGCGTGCCCGCCTTGCGGATGCGGCACTCGCATCGCCGAGAACACGTCCGAATGATCCATAAAGAAATCGGGGTTGGCTTTGAGCCACGCCGCGACATCGTCGCCGCTGACTTCGTTGTTTTCTTCGCTCATGTTCTTAGTTCTCCAGCATTTCGTTGTGTAGCTCACCCTCGGCGACGCGCGTGACCGGCCCGGTCATCGTGATGGCGTAATTGTCGCCAATCTCGATTGCAATCGTGCCACCGGGCATGTGCACCGTCACCGAACGATCGACCAACCCCAATCGATGTGCGACCGCAGCGGCAGCGCTCGAACTTGAGCCCGACGCCAGCGTGTAACCTGCGCCGCGCTCCCAAATTTCGATAGCGATGTTGTTGCGATCGTGCACCGTCAAAAACTGTACGTTGGTGCGCTCCGGAAAATTTGCGTGCCGCTCGATCAGTGGCCCGAGTCGATGCACGTCGGCAGTCGTGGTGCCCGGTCGTTCGATCACGCAATGCGGATTGCCCACCGTTGCGCTCGTGAACGTCAGCGTTTCGCCGCCCACGTTCATCTGTTCGCGGATCACTTCACGCGGCGCGCCAGCGACCGGAATCTTCGCCGCATCAAAACTCACCGAGCCCATCTGCACCGTCACGCTGCGGCCGCGCGCATGCACCGTTGCCTCGACCACGCCGCCCAACGTATGCACCTTAAACGGCGCATGAGCCACGAGCCCACGATCAAACAAATAGCGACAAAAAATGCGCAATCCGTTGCCAGACTTTTGTGCTTCGCCACCATCCGGATTCAGAATTCGCAGCGCAAACGGAGCGCCGTCGCGTGCGGGCAATGGCCCCCACAAAATGCCGTCCGACCCAATGCCGAAATTGCGATGACAAATGCGCACGATTTCGTCGGACGTAAATGCCGCAGGATGATCCGCAGGATCAATCACCAGATAGTCGTTGCCAATGGCGTGATATTTGTAGAACTTCATGGGCCGTATTGTCTCGCA
>JAGNQL010000211.1 GCA_017989135.1 Burkholderiales bacterium | reverse complement strand
GGGGTGGAGTGTTTCTTCTTTGGCTTCAAATGCGCGTGGGCAGTTAGGAAAGAACGTTTCCGCGTGCGCGGAGCGCGCCAGTGGCTCACAACAACCGACCGGCTGCCTCCAATCCTTCGGCGTAGATTTCATCGATCCGATCAATCCGGCTTCGCTCTCGGATCGCGCAACGAAGTACGGCATTTTGTTCATCGTGTTGACGTTTGCGGGCATCGTGCTCCTTGAAGTGTTGAAGGGCGAAGCGGTGCATCCGGTGCAGTATTTGTTGATCGGCGCGGCGATGGCGGCGTTCTTCCTGTTGCTCTTGAGTTTGTCGGAGCACATCGCGTTCGTGTGGGCGTATGTGGCGGCGGCGGTGGCGTGTGTGTTGCTGCTCACGGTGTATGCGAAAGCCGCGCTCGGCGGTTGGAAGCGCGCGTTGCCGATGTCGGCGGGCTTAGCGGTGCTTTACGGCGTGTTGTATTTGGTGTTGCAGTCAGAGCAACACGCACTCTTGGCAGGGTCGCTCTTGGTGTTCGCAGTGCTCGCGGGCGTGATGCTCATGACGCGTAACGTGAAGTGGGGGCGCATCCATGAAGGCGCTTAATTTCTCGTCGCGCGCAGCCACGCGTTGGCGCGACAACGACCTGAAGCCCATCGCCCGCGCGCATGACCTTCGCGATGGGTTTGCAGCCATGTCGTGGGTACTGATCGTCGCCGCGTTTATCGTTGGCGCGGCAGCTCGCCTCTTGACCATTGATCGCGGCACGCCCAGTATCGGCGCGTTCATTCACGTCATCATGATGGCGGCGGTTTTTCTGCTCATCGCATTGCCCGCGGGTGTGGCCTCCGGGATGGGTTCGGCGCTGCTCGCACGACGCTGGCCCGACTCGGTGAAGTGGGCACCGCTCTGCGCGGGCTTTGCCGCAGCGTCGGCGGTGTGGATATTCCTTCACTTGGGACGGCATTCGCCCGCGTGGCATGTGGTCTGGCCGACGATGGTGTGGGCGGCGCTACTTGCGTGCAAAGTCTTGCCGGTGGGCGTTCGCACGGTCGAAGCGCTGCGCACGGGAGCAAAGTCATGAGCGATGATCGCCGATTGCGCGACGCGTGGCGGGCAATCGTCGCCGCAAGTAAACACCGGAATGCGTTGCTACGGCTTTACCGCGCTAGCGACCGGCGGGTGGTCGTTACGGCGCATTTATCGTGCTAGTCGACTATATGTGAAAAGCACCTGAAACGACCACAAAGCTGTCGCTGGAGCGCGAAAGCTGTTCCTGCGATTTCTCGACGAGGCAGCGCCTGTAGGCGCGACATTAGTCGCGCTTCGGGACACACTAGCGCGGCTGATGCCGCGCCTACATCGCGTCGTCGCGACGCTTAGGTCAACCCAATCGCGACGATTTCGCGGTAGTTCTTCATCGCCATGAGTTGATCGTACCAGCGCCAGAGGTTGTCGAGCTTGGGGCGCAGGTCGCTCAGACCCGCTTTGTCGAGCGGCAGCTCCATCCACGTGTACGCCAAGATCGCCAGCGGTACATCACCCATCGTGAAGTCGTCGCCCGCCATCCATTTGGTCTTGCCCAACTGCTGATCGACGACTTTCCAGAGTTCACCCGAGCGCGTGATGCCTTTTTTGATCATCGCCATATCCCACTCCGCTTGCGGCGACCGGATGAGCTGCATGAAGGGCTGGCCGAGCGCAGGGCTCAACGTTCCGCTCTGAAAATCCATCCAACGATCTGCCGAGGCACGGGTCTGTGCGTCGGCTGGGTAATACGGCGCCTTGGGATGCTTCGCGCACAGATAGCGCATGATCGCGTTCGACTCCCAGAGCACGAAACCGTCGTCATCAATCACCGGAATCATCGCCAGCGGATTCATGGCTTTGAATTCCGGCGTGTTGTTCACGCCAAAGTGCAGCCCGGCGTCGATTCGCTCGTAGGGGATGTCTAGCTCAGCGCAGGTCCAGCGCACTTTCTTAACGTTAGATGAATTGACGCGGCCCCAGAGTTTCAACATGACAATGTCCTTCGCCTTTTGATGATCGGTCGCAACCGACGGCGTTCGGTGTGCTGGATGCAACGGCATGGTGCGGCGCAGGTAAATCTGCGGCCTCAGAATTCGCCTATGCAGCGCCAATCGGGTTAAATGTGGGGCAATCGTACCCGGAACCTTGTGATGAATCGTCCGCTCGTCTTGATCCTGTGCATGGCACTTACGCTACTCGGTGCTTGCCGTCAGACTGATTTGGGCGAAGGTGGCAGCAAAGTCGCCGGCTCTGCGGGGCCCGCAGGTCCGCAAGACGCCGCGAAAGAATTGGTGACCTGCGCGCAGCCGATTGCTACGCTGGCGCTCGCTGAAAACCCCAACGGCTACACCGTGATTTCGGGCACGCAGTTGCCGCCCACACCGCTCCCGCTTATCCGCGTCATCGCTCAACAGTCGGGTTGCTTTCGAATCGTGGATCGTGCCGCGGGATTGCGGGGGACGTTGCAGGAACAGCAACTCAAAGAGCAGGGGATTCTTAAGGCCGAGACCGTGCCGAAAAAGGGCGAGGGCATCGGTGCACGATTCACGCTCACACCGTCGCTCACCTTCAGCGAAAACAATGCGGGCGGCGGCATCGCGGCGATTTTGAGCGCGATTCCTGCCCTGCGCGACTGGGCGGGCGTTGCCAGCGGCGTCAAGATCAAAGAGGCGCAAGTGGTCTTGCTTCTGACCGACAACGAAACGACCGAGCAGCTGGCCGCCGCAACGGGTTCAGCTCGGGCGACTGACATCGGTGTTGGCGGGATCGTGCTGGGCAAAGTGCTGGGCGGCGCGGCTGGTTGGGGTATCACCAACGAAGGAAAAGTTGTGGCGGCCGCGTTTCTCGATGCACACAACAAACTCGTCGTGCAGGCGCGCGCGCTGCCGCAGAGGGGATAGGCTATTTCGCGCGATTTTTCTCTCCCACGCGGCGCCGAGGAACTAGACGCGCCGGCTTCAGCGCGCGCGGCTTCTCGGCATTGGATGTCGTCCGCCATGCGGGTTGTCTTCGCGCTTGCCGTGCTGGTGGCGCTCGCGGGTGAGGCTTGCGCGCAAAACACGCTCCCCGCAGCCTCGCGGGTGAGCGTCGAGGATGTGCGAAAGCTCCACCAGATGGAGGATCGGGGCGATCCTGCGCTCCGGCAGACGCTCACGACGACTTTGAATCGCCTTGAGGCTGATGACCCCCCGACGATTATTTTGGATGTATTTCTAGCGTTCGCGCAGATGCGCTATTCGGACGGCGCGGCTGACACCGTGGTTCCGTCGGTGGAGCGCATGTTGCATTTGGCGCGTGTCGTGGGTGATGACCTGCGCGCCGCTTCGCTCGACGCGCTCGCGGGCGAAATGCAGTTCGCCATGGTGCGCTCACCTGAATCACAACGCCGGATCGAGGGCGCAATCTCCAAGTTGCGAATGCTCGGACGGCCACGCGAACTCGCTCGCGAGTTGGCTGCGTATGCGATGCTGCTGCCCGACATCAACGAATATGCGCTCGCGATGCGACTGTCGAACGAAGCCGTCCGTCTGGTCGCGGCCGAGCCGGACCCGTTGACATCGCTCGTTTTCAGCGTTTTGTATGCGCAGGCTGAGATGTTGCGGTTGGTCGGCGACGCGGACGCCGCGTTGTCGAGCGCGAAAGCGTTAGTCGCGCGAGCCGAGCGCTCGATCAATAGTGAATTTATTGGGTTCGCGCAACACTCGCTCGCGCGTACGCTGCGTAATCAGGGGCAAAAAGAGCGTGCAGCCGATTTGCTGGATTCGTGTTTTCATCGTGCGCTGACGGCGGGTAACGTGTGGGAACAGTTTGTCAGCAGCATCGAGCGCGTTGAGCTGGCGCTGGAGATGGGGGCTTACGCCGACGCACGGCGCGCGATCAATCGCGTTGCCGCGTTGCGCGACAAGATAGACGATCCGCTCACGCGAGTGCAGTTTGACTTGTTCGCCGCTTCGGTGTTGGCGCACGAGGGACGCAGAGCAGAGGCACGCGCGTCGCTTACGCGCGCGAAGAGCCAGCTCGCAACTTTCGGTGAGCACCCGATGCACGCCTACGTCGCTGCGGCGGAGTCGGATGTTCTCGCCAGTGAGGGTCGAACCGCTGAGGCACTGGCGACTATGCGCAAGGCCGCAGCGCTGAAAATGGAGCGCGCGCGCGAATCCAATCTCAAAGTACTCGCCGCACAGGCAGATCTACATCGCCTTTCAGATCGTGAACTGCGTGAAGCCAGACTCGCGAATGAAGCACGACTCAACGACGCCCGCGTGGAAGCGGTCGAGCAGCGGTTGCTCAACCAACGCTTGACGGTTGCCGTGGCGGTGCTAGCGACGATGATTGCAGCCATGCTCGCGGGCTGGCAGGTCGTGCGTGCAAGACGTTTCCGCCGCCGCGCCGAACATGACGGTCTGACAGGCGCGCTGTCACGTTCGGCCATCGAAGTGAAAGCTGCTGCCGCCTTTGCGTTTGCAAAGCGCACGGGGCAGCCGCTAAGCCTCATGATGTTCGATATGGACGACCTCAAGTGGATCAACGACTCGTTTGGTCATGCGCGTGGGGATGTGGCCTTAAGGACAGTCGTACG
>JAGNQL010000048.1 GCA_017989135.1 Burkholderiales bacterium | reverse complement strand
CCGTCACAAGCGTCAAACACACGGCTTTAGGTACTTGAGTCATTTCTTTCCTTTCAAGCTGCCCTGCGCAGTTGTCCAAATGGCGCAGAAAAGCGGCTCACCCTCGAAAGGGCAGCGATAAATTGGAAGGAGGTATGGTCAGCACGAAATCAACGAGATCATGCTGTTGATGTTTTCCATCGGAAAACAAAGGGATAGCAGCGAGCTGCGGTGTGGCATAACGTGTGCTCGCGTGGGACAGACGCTCGCATTGTGACCCGTCGCAATTGCCAAATAGCATTCCGGCAGGCCGTCGCTCAAAGGCGACTCATGGGGCCAAGTTGATATTTGCATTTGCCCGCAACCTCGGACAAATCACCAACTGGTATTGCGGCCGTGAGACCGCCAGTGCTCCACAGAAAAGAGTTGCCGAGAAGACACCGTACACCAAGTGTCCACTCAAGTTGCAACGTTGTCAACAGTTTATGACCGCGACAACGCTCGCCAGCAAGTTCGACCGTCGGCGAGACGAAAAGGCTATCGAATGGGGCCGATTTCGAAGGTGGGGTAGACGGAGGGGTAGAAAAGAAAACGGGCCTGGAAGGCCCGTTTTTGCTAGCATCTTGGCGGAGAGGGGGGGATTCGAACCCCCGTTACCTTGCGGTAAGCCTGATTTCGAGTCAGGTACATTCAACCACTCTGCCACCTCTCCGAGACTTAGATTCTAGCCTACTCGGTTCGCGACTTCATCAATTTGACTAGCTTTTGGCAGGCGTAGGTTTGGAGTCCGTACCTGCCTTTTTCGCTGCAGCCGGACCGCCGGCGCTTTGACTCTTTGGCGCAGAAGCCTGCTTTTGACCATGCGACTCAGACGATGACGGCTGCACAGCCACAGCGATGGGAGTCGGTGGCACCCACGTGGAAGCGGGCACGGCCTTACCCGCAGCCTTCGCGTCAGCGAAGAAACGAGCCGCTGCTCTATCTTGGTAGCGAGCGAGGTCCGCTGCTTCCTTTTTGGCGGCCTCAGCGGCTTTTTCTTTGACCTCAGCTGCCTTGGCCTTTTGCTCATCGGTCAACGGGGCTGGCGCGGGAAGCTTCGCAAAGGTAGGCGTCGCCATTGCGGCGAGTGCGCCACTTACCAAAAGTGCCACCAAATGATTGAGTTTCATTAGTCATCTCCTCCGACAGCAACAGGCGTCTTGCCTACGTTATTCGTTGTGTTCTTTGGTGGGGCTGCTTTAGCTTGCTCGTACCAAATCTCGTGATGCTCCTTGGCCCACGTTTCGTCGACTCGCCCCGTTTTCATCGCGTCCAGCGCACCAGCGACGCCGAGCGTCCCCATGTAGATGTGGCCGAACGCGGCGACCATGAAAAGCGTGGCGCCGATCAGATGGACGATGTTGGCAAACTGCATTGTGGCCCGGGACTGTCCAAAGTTCGGGAAGTCCAGCACAAAGCCTGACGCGCTCACGACGATACCCAAAAGGGTCACACCGCCCCAAAACCACACCTTTTCGCCCGCGTTAAATTTCTCACTCGGTACGTGCTTGTCATTGAACAATCCGCCAGCGCTGGCGATCCATTTGAGATCGATTGCCTTCGGGATGTTGTCACGGACAAAAACGACAAAAGTAATTACGCAACTCAACGCGAACAAAGGGCCAAGAAAGTTATGCAAATTCTTCGCGACGAAAGCCAGCCATGAGAACAACGTGAATCCGAGCACAGGAATCAAAATGCTCTTGCCAAAAGCCAGAATGAGGCCAGAAACCGCCAACACGCAAAAACTGACGGCAGTCGACCAATGCGCCATACGCTCAAGCAGCGAAAACCTGTCCATCATGCGACCGGTCGGTGCTTCGTGCAGTTGAATAGTCCCGCGGACAGCGTAAAAAATACCCACGACTAACATCATGGCAACGAGCGCCCAACCGCCCCAAACGGATACCGTACCGTTACGCAGTGCCCGCCAGTTTTGACCGTCGGTCTGGATCAGTACGCCAGCCTCGGGGGCAGGGAGGCTCGTGTAGCCCTCAACCGCTCCGCGTGCAGCTTTCCAAACCGGTGCGTTGTTGTAGGGCTGTTGCTGCTGTCGCTCCTTCTGCTGCGATTGCTGCTGCGAAATTTCATCGCGCGTCATCGACGGCAACGCCGTGGGCTGCGCGAACACCGACAGCGCAAACGAAAGCGCCCCGGCCAATACCATCAAGCGCCTCATGATTCGCTCCTCACGCTAGGTAATACATCAATCACGGTCAATTGACGCGCTTGTATTCATTTTGGTTATCGGCGCGCGAACGAAGCGTCTTCGCCCATTCCTCGCGATTGCCCTTGAACTGATCGTTCTGGTAGGGCTTATCGCCTTCTTTGGCGGCAGATTGTCCCGCCTTGGCGACGTTAGTTTGGGGTGTTTCACCACAGCCGGAAAGCACGAATGCGAACACACCAGCGGCGAACAGAAGATTAAGCGGCTTCATCATGATTTTTGCGCTGCGGGTTGAGCTGCCGGTGCAGCAGGAAGCACAGGTGCGCCCTTGGCATCGGGTCGTCCGTAGGCGGTCGCATGCCCCCACAGATCGCCACCACGCCCACGACGCATCACGCGCTCACGGTAGATGTCCGAAAGTACGTCGCCGTCACCTGCCAACAACGCTTTAGTCGAGCACATTTCTGCGCACGCTGGAAGTTTGCCTTCCGACAAACGGTTACGGCCGTATTTTTCGTTCTCCGCCTTAGATCCGTCTTTCTCTGGCCCGCCTGCGCAGAAAGTGCACTTGTCCATCTTGCCGCGCACACCGAATGCGCCCGCCGACGGAAATTGTGGCGCACCAAACGGGCAGGCGTAGAAGCAGTAGCCGCAGCCGATGCACAAATCTTTGTCGTGCAACACAACGCCGTCTTCTGTTTTGTAGAAGCAATTAACTGGGCACACGGCCATGCAAGGCGCGTCCGAGCAGTGCATACACGCCACAGAAATCGAGCGCTCGGCGCCAACGACGCCGTCGTTCAACGTGACCACGCGACGACGATTAACGCCCCAAGGAATGTCGTGTTCGTTTTTGCAAGCAGTAACGCAACCATTGCATTCGATGCAGCGCTCAGCGTCACAAATAAATTTCATTCGTGCCATGGTGATCCCCTTATGCCTTCACTACTTGACAGACAGTGGTCTTGGTTTCTTGCATCATGGTGACCGAGTCGTAACCGTAAGTCGTGGCCACGTTAACCGATTCACCGCGCACGATCGGTGCTGCTCCGTCGGGGTATTTCTCCAACAGGTCTTTACCTTGCCACCAGCCCGAGAAGTGGAACGGGATAAACGTGGTACCTGCACCAACGCGTTCTGTGACAAGCGCCTTCACTTTGATTTGCGAGCCCGTCGCCGACTTCACCCACACCATATCGTTGTGACGAATGAGTCGATCGTTCGCGTCTTTGGTGTTGATCTCGATGAAGTTCTCTTGCTGCAATTCTGCGAGCCACGGATTGGAACGCGTCTCCTCGCCACCGCCTTCGTATTCGACCAAGCGACCGGACGTAAGCACGAGCGGAAAATTCTCGTACACCTTGTCCGCAATCGCCTTGTCTTGAATCGATTTGTAGAGCGTTTTTACGCGCCAAAACGCGCCACCTTTGTCAGCGTGCGTGGGGTACTTCTTCGTGAGTTCTGCACTGGTGCCGTACAGCGGCTCGCGATGCTGAGGAACAGCGTCAGGGAAATTCCAGACAACGGCGCGCGCCTTGGCGTTGCCGAACGGATGACAACCGTGGTTCTTCATGAACACACGAATCTGGCCGCCGGAAAGATCGGTCTTCCAGTTCTTTCCTTCGGCCTTTTTCTTCTCGTCCTCGGTGAGTTCGTCCCACCAGCCGAGCTTCTTCAGCAACACGTGATCAAGTTCAGGGTAGCCCGTGGTGATGTCCGCGCCTTTAGAGTGCGAGCCGTCCTCTGCCAACAGTGATACGCCGTCACGCTCGACGCCAAAGTTCGCACGGAAGTTTCCGCCACCGTCCATCACGTGTTTGGATGTGTCGTACAGATTTGGCGAACCCGGATGTTTCATCTCCGGCGTGCCGTAACACGGCCACGGCAAACCGAAGTAATCGCCGCTGCAGGGCCCGCCGTTAGCACGTAAGGTTTTGACGTCGAACGTGTTCATGTGCTTCATGTGAAGCTTTAAGCGCTCAGGTGATTGGCCCGTGTAGCCAATGGTCCAAGTGCCTTTGTTGATCTCGCGAAGGATGCTCTCGATTTCAGGCTCTTCCCACTTCTTCGCACCGTCCGGCGTGACGATTTTGCAGTTCTTCGCAAATTGTTCGTGGAAGCCAAATTTCTTCGCAAACGCGTACATGATCGCGTGATCGGTTTGCGACTCAAAGAGCGGAGCGATAACGCGTTCACGCCACTGAATCGAGCGGTTAGAAGCTGTTGCGGTGCCTACCGTCTCAAACTGCGTGCACGCCGGCAGCAAATACACACCATCTTTGCGATCAGGCATAGCCGCCGAAGCTGTCGGATAAGGATCGATGATCACCATGATCTCGACCTTTTCCATGGCCTTCTTCATCTCCGGCCCACGCGTTTGCGAGTTAGGAGCGTGCCCCCAGAAGACGATACCTTTGAGGTTTGAGTCTTGATCTATCGTCTCGTTCGGATCGAGCACACCGTCGATCCACCGCGAAACGGTCATTCCCGGCTTTTCCATCATGGCTTGAGAAGCAAACTGCTTCTTGAGCCATTCGTAATCGACGCCCCAGACAGTGCACCAATGCTTCCAAGCACCGGTTGCGATGCCGTAATAGCCAGGCAGCGAATCTGGGTTCGGACCAACGTCGGTCGCGCCTTGCACGTTGTCGTGACCGCGGAAGATGTTGGTGCCACCGCCCGACACACCGACGTTACCCAAGGCGAGTTGCAGGATGCAGCTCGCGCGAACCATCGCGTTACCGATCGTATGTTGCGTTTGGCCCATGCACCACACAATCGTCGACGGACGATTGGTCGCGAACATCTTGGCGATCTCCGCCATGCGCGCCTCGGGTACACCGCAAGCCGCCTCAACGTTGTCGGGCGTCCACTTGGCCATCACCTCTTCTTTGATCTTGTCCATTCCGTAGACACGATCATTGATGTACTTCTTATCTTCCCAACCATTCTTGAAGATGTGGTGCAACAGCCCGAACAAAAACGGGATGTCGGAGCCCGAACGGATGCGAACGTATTCGTCGGCCTTCGCGGCGGTACGCGTAAAACGAGGATCGACCACAATCATTTTCGCGCCGGTCTCTTTCGCGTGCAACATATGCAATAGCGACACCGGATGCGCCTCAGCCGCGTTCGAGCCGATGTACAGCGCACACTTGGTGTTCTGCATATCGTTGTACGAGTTGGTCATGGCGCCGTAGCCCCAAGTGTTCGCAACGCCAGCCACCGTGGTGGAGTGGCAAATACGCGCTTGATGGTCGCAGTTGTTCGACCCGAACATGCTCACAAATTTGCGCAGCATGTACGCTTGCTCGTTATTGTGCTTCGACGAGCCAACCCAGAAAACGCTGTCCGGCCCGGCAGTTTTGCGAAGGTCCAGCAGTTTGTCGCCGACCTCGGCCATCGCCTGCTCCCAGCTGATGCGAACGTACTTGCCGTTCACCAGTTTCATGGGGTACTTCAGGCGATGCTCACCGTGACCGTGCTCACGAATAGCGGCCCCTTTTGCGCAATGCGCACCAAGATTGATTGGCGAATCAAACACTGGCTCTTGCCTTGTCCAAACGCCGTTCTCGACAATTGCGTCAATTGCGCAGCCAACAGAACAGTGGGTGCATACCGTGCGTTTGACTTCCGCCTTGCCCGCGCCCTCTGTCGGCGCGGCTGCATCGGCTTTGCCTACGAATCCGAGCGGCAATTGGCTCGCAAAGGCACCAGCGCCAAGCCCAACGCCCGAGCGCTTGAGGAACGCACGTCGGTCCAGCGTGCGGCCAAGCGGTGCACCGCCAGCAGCACCGAAGCGGCGAATGGGGGAATGATCAGACAGGCGCGTGCCGTCCACATCGTGAGATTTTCTAACGAGCATGATTTATCTCCGAGAAACTAAGGACGGCTGAGCTAAACGCGAGCCAAATCGTAATAGGTGCGAACGTGTTCGCTTTCGCGGTAACCCGCGTCACCCGACGCTGGAACTGCCGCGACTTTGACGGGAGCGACTTGTTTGAGCGACGGCGCAACGACAACCGCCACGGCACCTGCAGCACCTACGCTGCCCGCCAGCAAAAAACCGCGACGCTTCAAATTTGCGTCTTGCTTCTTCTCAGCCATGATCCACTCCTTAACAACTTTTTTGGTACCTAACTTGCTGCCGACGCGGGATGTGAGCAGTAATGCTCAGACCGCGCGCTTCTCACGGTTCAATTGCGAACGCATCACGTTCCACCTGCAAGAAGCTACCTATGAATTGTGCAACGACGGCGTAATAATTAGCAAGCGAAGATTTCGCTATTGCACCGCAGCAAATTTCAAACCAAGGCGCGATGTGATTGCCAAAGAATTCTCGCTGCACGGCGACCGACGAAGGCTCGATGCCGTTTGCCCCGACAATGAGTAATCGCATCACTTCGCAAAGCGACGCGAGGTGGTCTTCCACTACGGTTTGCACTTCGACACGGGCAAACCCTAGTGTTGCCAATGCGCCACGAACATCCGCCAAGGGCTGTTCCATCATGAAGCCGGTCAGGTGGTGCGAAGCGTGCAAATTGACAGGCGCACGGCCCACGCCGATGAACAGTTGCTCGTACTCGTCGTGCGCGGCATCCGCATCCATCGCCATCGATGCCGCGATGAGTTTCGACCACGCAAGCGGCAACGGCGCGCCGTCATCTTCAGTAGTCAATGGAGGCGAACCCGCAATCGCAGCAAGCAACGCCTGATCCGGAGCCGCCCCCAACAGTCGCGAGATCAGCGCATAAAAATTCGCGCGGCCATGATCTTCCGCCGATACGCACGACTTGAACGCTACGTTGGCTTCGCTCATGACTTGATATTCCTAATGTCCAAAGGATTCTCTTCACTGTAAAGATCTACCACCCGGCAATCGGCGCACATCTTGATTCGATTGCGCGATTGCTCGTCGGCGAACATGCTGTGCGTGGCCAACTTGTTGAACATGTTCTCGATCATTTTTTTCGCACCCAGCGGCTTTCCACAGCGAAGGCACCCCAGAATCTCTGCTTCGTTCAACACTCGCAACTTCTTCGCGTCAGGCGCAAGATTGAGGCGCGGCGCGAGCGAAATTGCGTGCTCAGGGCATGTCTTTTCACAGATACCGCATTGAACGCACTTGCTTTCAATGAAACGCAACTGCGGCTGCTCCGGGTTGTCTGCCAATGCCCCCTCTGGGCACGCGCCAACGCAGGCCAAACACATCGTGCACTTGTCGGCATTCACGATGATCTCGCCAAACGGCGCGCCTTGTGCGAGCGCAATAACGCTCTTGGGCGTAGGCGCATGCTCTAGCAAGTGCGCAAAGACGGCGTCAAGCGTGCCGCGCTTGTCGTTACCCAAGTTAAACGGCGCCGCGACACGCACCGCGAGGCCACGGCGTGCATCCGCTTCGCCGGACGCCAGTTCGCGCATCCCGACAATCGTCACCATCGTGTCTTGATAACCCAACGCAGTCAGGATGGCGTTGGCGATGTCCGCTTGCCCTGAGAGCGAAATGCGGTAATCCGGCGCGATGTCGGGCGTCACTAGCACATGCACGCCAGTCGCACCGTACGCAATGGCACCGAGCCAAACGTCTAGCCCCGCAGACGCCGGATGGTGAAGCGAAATCGGCAAGACGCGCGCCGGCAAGCCATCACCTCGTTGCGCCAAATCGTTGATGACTGACTGTCCTTCTGCCGCATCGTGGAGCAAAACCACCGCGTCTCGCCCGCCCGCTTTTGCGTAGGTGTTGAGCATCGTCTTCAGGCGCGAACCGGTGTCTGCCACACGTGGATACACGTACGTGAGCGCGCCTGATGGACACACCGTCGTACACGCGCCACAGCCCATGCAAAGCTGCGGGTTCACCTCGATGTGGTCCCCCTTCGGCGCAATGGCGCGCGTGGAGCACACGTCAATGCATTGCGTACACCCTGCCTTTTTGTTCCGACTGTGGGCGCAGATGTTGGCGCGATAGTTGAAGAATTTTGGTTTCTCAAACTCACCCACGAGCGAGGCCACTTCGGCGACCACTTTCAGTCGCGCCATCGCGTCGCTGCCGGGCGCAAAGTAGCCTTGCGGCGGCTGATGCTGAGTGAACAATTTCTCGTCGGTGAGATTGATCACGATATCGAACTGGCCGTCACGCGTCACATCTGCGCGATTGAAATCAATGGCGTTCGCATCGCCGCACACGGCCACACATGTTCGATGCGATTTGCAGGCGTCGAGATTGATTTGATACGTTAAATCAATCGCTCCTTCGGGGCAGGCGCGCACGCAGGCGTTACAGCGCGTACACGCATCGAGGTCAATCGGGTTGGCTTGCTGCCAGCGCACGTTGAAAGCGCCTAGCCAACCGGAGACACCAATGCGCGCGCCGCTAACCACGGGATATTCACGCACGGCGGGCAACTTCGTCTCGGTGCTGCCCGTGACAGCGGTTGGCACAGCATTCGCCGCGTCCGTCGCCAATACGTTCACCGACACCGCGCCTTTCAATGCTTCGGCAATCAACAATGCATCGCGCATCGGCCCGATGATGAGTGTTTGGCCGCCGCTTTTGTAACTCACTTGTGTAGTTGGCGCAGACTCGGGCAGCATCGCCTCGGCGATTAGTGCTGCAATCTTCGGCGTAGCAAAACTCGCGTCCTTCGACCAGCCGGCCTTTTCGCGAACATTGAAAAAGCGAACCGTAGAAACTTTGGGGGAGTCGCTCGCAGCCTCGCCGAGCAACCGCGATTCTTGCGTGCACGCCACCACGGCATCACCTTCGATCACGTCGCCAAACCGCGCGAGTTCGCGCTGGCACATGGCGTCGAATGATTGCACGCTGGCTGCACCGGCGCTGGCCGCTGCGCTGGCAAACGCAGCCGCGTCAAAAGGCATCGTGCGGTTGCACGAACAGAGATGTACTTGTCGGGTCATTGAAACTTTTCGGTGGGCGTTGCGGTGGACGTGGTAGCAGCGTCGACGGCTTCGTTTTCAGTAGAAATCAGCGGCGTATCGTTATATGAAAATTCGCCTACGCGTTTGCCGTGGCGTGGATGGGCAACTACCGCAATGCGCTCGACCGACGGGGCGTCTTCCACCGTCACTTCGGCGGGCGAATCAGACGCCACGGCCGCATTTTCGTCTGTCGGATTCGGCGCAGCTTCGGCCAATTTGGCTCTCGCCGCCAATACCGCCTTGCCTTCCTCACTCGTCTCATCCACCGCGTAACCGCCGTCGGTAACGACTTGCTTCGAGGGATTCATGATCGTCTTCCACGACGAAAGCGTATTCATGACTTCAGGCGAAATTGGCTCAAACTGCGTGTAATCGTCGATGTAAATATCGAGACCATCCATCACGTTGAAATGCGGCTCCTTGAACAACGCTTTGAAGGCTTGCTGCTTCAAGGCCTGCGGCACTTTGGCCTGCATGAATGGCGTGAAATCTTCGGTCAGTGAGATCGATGAAAGCGGCGGCAAACTTAGCTCGGGCGCGGCGGCGGGTGCGTCATTCGCGGCCGCCGGGCTCTCCACGAGCACGTTCGCGGATTCCACAGCTACAGCGGATGCCGTTCCCGTGCTCGTCGGCGCCGCCGCGGCCTGCCGCTTCAAGCGCGACCAGCGCGACAGCGACAGGCCTTCCGCGGCGGGCGCTTCTTTTTGATCAGCCACGCGCCGCTCCTGCGTCAGAAACTTTACGGAACGCGCCCTCGACGAACGGATCGTTGCGTCGCACTTTCTTGCGCGGTTCGGGTTTGTAGTGCGCGTCGGTGTACGCCTGAAGCTCCGCGCGCAACGCGTCCGGCATTGGCACATTGTCCACATGGTCGCCAGCGTCGAGCATTCGGCCCGCTTCGTTGTACGAAAGCGTTACCACCACGGGGCGCGGCACGGCGTCGCCCTCTTCCAACCGCCACATCACAAAAACGCACGGCTGCGGCGAATTGAGATTGAGCCAGTAGCCCTCGCCTTCCGACGGATGCAGCGAAATCTGCTCAGCGTCGTAGCGCCATTGCGTCTCGACACCGAACGAGAATTCAACCGGGCCGGTCGGCGCAGCCTGAGCGTTTGCGGCGGACACCGTCACGCTCGCGGTTTCCCATTCAAAATCAACCCAAAGGCTATTGACCGGACGCTTGCGAAAACACACGCTTGCTGACCACGCTGTCACCAAGGGATTTGCCGATGGAGGATTTATCGCCGCTGACGCGACGCCGGGGGCAGCATCTGTCGCCGCGTTCATATTCAAATTCGCACTCACCCACTGAATCTAGCAGAATACGCAGGCTTAATTGATTGGTGTTTTCCATGGGCGAGCCCACACACGTTCACCCGAATCTGCAATGTCCCGCGCCGGGCAAGGTCATTACCTTGGTGCCCGCTGGTCGCAACACGTCAGTGAAACCCGCGTCGAGCGAGGCGCTCACGGCCGTTCGCGCCAGCAACGCGCTGCTAGACCCGCGCCAGCGCCGCCTGCACGACCTTCGCATCTCGGTTACCGACAAGTGCAATTTTCGCTGCACATATTGCATGCCGAAAGACGTGTTCGGACCGGGCTACAAATTTTTGCCGCACGACGCGCTGCTTTCGTTTGAAGAAATCACGCGCTTCGCCAAAATTTCGGCGGAGCTCGGCGTAGAAAAAATCCGACTCACCGGCGGTGAGCCGACGCTGCGGCGCAATTTGCCCGCGCTTATCGAAATGCTCGCGCAAATCAAAACGCCGTTAGGCAGGCCGCTCGACCTAACGCTCACGACCAACGGCTCAACGCTCGTAAAACAAGCCAAGCCGCTCAAGAACGCAGGTTTGCAGCGCATCACCGTCTCGCTCGACTCGATGGACGACGCGGTGTTTCGCGCGATGAACGACGTGGACTTTCCGGTCAGCGATGTGCTCAAAGGCATTGACGCCGCGCTCGCAGCGGGCCTCGCGCCAGTCAAGGTGAACATGGTGGTCAAGCGCGGCGTGAACGATCACACGGTCGTCGACATGGCGCGCCACTTCAAAGGCACCGGCGTCATCGTGCGCTTCATCGAATTCATGGACGTCGGCAGCAGCAACGGTTGGCGCATGGACGACGTTGTGCCGAGCCGCGACATCGTGGCCGCGATCCACGCCGCGCACCCGCTCGTCGCGGCGGACGCGCAGTACGAAGGCGAAGTCGCAGGCCGCTGGCAATACGCCGATGGCTCCGGCGAAATCGGCGTGATCTCCAGCGTCACGCAAGCCTTCTGCTCCACCTGCACCCGCGCGCGGCTCTCCACCGACGGGAAGATTTACACCTGTTTGTTCGCGCAGCAAGGCATCGACTTCCGCACGTTGCTGCGCGACGGCACGAGCTCTGATGACGACATCGCCGCGCTACTCGCGGGTCTGTGGCAGGTGCGCAATGACCGCTACAGTGAGATTCGCACCGCAGAAACCGCGAAGCTGCGGAAGGTGGAGATGAGTTATATCGGGGGGTGAGTTCGTGTGGCTACGCTTCCGGCGCACGTAGGCCGCGATGCCAGCGCTACCGCTCAATGCCATGCAATTTTTTGAGGTATCACCATGCTTGTAGGCACATGCCATTGTGGCTCAGTCACGATTGAATTGCCCTCCGCACCAGCCAAGGCCACAAACTGCAATTGCTCCATCTGTCGACGCCTCGGTGCGTTGTGGGCTTATTACGAGTTTGGCACCGTTCGGATCACGGGGCACCCGGAGCATACGCAGGAGTACGTGCAAGGCGACAAGACGCTTCGAACCGTGCGTTGCGCGACGTGCGGCTGCACAACCCACTGGGAACCGCTGACGCCGGAACCTGGAGCACAACACGGCGTGAATCTGCGTAACTTCGATCCGAAGATTTTGGATTCGGTACAAATCCGTCGCTTCGACGGTGCCGACACTTGGACGTTTTTGGATTGAACTCGACGCGTTGCGAGCTGCGCGATGGTTGCGGTCCATCGCACTGTTCAACCGGAGTTCGTATCAATTTGGGTGCGGTGAACCGGCACCGTACGAATGCCCACCACTGCGCGTTTTCGTTTCGTCCGGAGTTCCATCACTTGTCTTGCGTAATGGCTTTTTCCATCTAACGACCGCCAGGCGGTCGTTAGACGTGCAAAATTCGCTTAGTCAACATAGTACTTTTTAACGCTGAAACGACCGCCCGCCGGTCGTTCAATCGAAAAAGCCACTGCCCATCGCTTCGCCCATCCGCACCGCGCCGGTGGGGGTCCAGTTTTCTTCGAAGCAGATGGTGTCGCGCGGCCAGAGCATGACGACCGTGGAGCCGAGCAGGAAGCGGCCTACCTCGTCGCCTTGTTTGAGCGTGACTTGCCCCGGCGCATAAGTCCATTCGCGCACGTCCGACGTGCGCGGCGGGTTGACGACGCCGTGCCATGCGGTGGCCATACTGCCGACAATCGTCGCGCCGACGAGCGCGAGCACGAACGGGCCGCGCGCTGTTTCGAACACGCAAACGACGCGCTCGTTGCGGGCGAACAAGCCGGGCACGGCCTGCGCGGTCGCGGGGTTCACCGAGAACAAGTCGCCGGGCACGTAGATCATGCGCGTGAGCGTGCCGTCGATGGGCATGTGGATGCGGTGATAGTCCTTCGGGCTTAGGTAAATCGTGGCGAAGTGGCCGTCCACGAAGCGTTCGGCGAGGGTCGCGTCGCCGCCCACCAAAGCGCGCGTGGAGTAGTGATGCCCTTTGGCTTGAAACAGTTGGTCGCCATCAATCGGCCCGAACTGGCTGATCGCGCCGTCGACCGGGCAGACGAACGTGGCCTTAGCGAGCGGCCGCGCGCCGGGTTTGAGCGCGCGCGTGAAGAAATCGTTGAACGACGCGTAGCTCTTGACGTCGGGATTGGCCGCCTCGCTCATGTTCACGCCGTACTTCGCGACGAAGCGGGTGATCGCCCAAGTCGTCACTGCGCCGGAGGTTGACCGCGCGAATGCGCCCGCCATTTGCGTGAGTAATTTTTTCGGCAATAGGTATTGCAATGCGACCATTCGGGCGAGCGCGGCGACGCGCGAGATGCGGAGAGAGACGTAATTGTGCGCGATTGCGGATTTCGGAGCGTGTGCTGCGGGTGGGTTGGAGGAAAATAGAGGTCTATGCTGCTGGCCTACCCTAAGCGCTCGCCCTCACGATTCACCGAGTTGTAGGCGACGACTTGGCGTCGCTCCCCGCCACCGAGGAGCGCGGCCAAGTCCGCGCCTACTGCTCACTACACACCATTCACCGCTCACCATTCAAAAAACATGACCTACCCCAACGTTCAACTCCTCATCAATAACGAATGGCGCGCTGCTCGCAGCGGTGCTACCTTGCCCGTAGTCAACCCAGCTGACGGCTCGGTTGTCGGCACTGTCGCCAAAGCCGGGATCGCCGATCTCGACGACGCGCTGGACGCCGCCGCTAAAGGCTTCGCGATCTGGAAAAACACGCCCGCTATCGAGCGCTCGAAAGTCATGCGCGCCGCGGCCGCGTTGCTGCGCGAGCGTGCAGACGCCATCGCGACGATGCTCACGCTTGAGCAAGGCAAACCACTGGGCGAAGCCAAGGTTGAAATCGGGATGTCTGCGGACATCATCGAGTGGTTCGCAGAAGAAGGCCGTCGCGTGTACGGCCGCATCGTGTCGCCGCGCGCGATGAACCAGCAGCAGATGGTGTTGAAAGAACCGGTCGGTGTCGTTGCCGCATTTACGCCGTGGAACTTCCCGATCAATCAAGTCGTGCGCAAATTGTGCGGCGCGCTCGCCACCGGTTGCTCGATGATCGTCAAAGCCGCCGAAGAAACGCCCGCCTCGCCCGCTGAGCTCATCCGCGCGTTCGTGGATGCTGGTCTGCCCGCTGGCGTGGTCGGCTTGGTCTATGGCGACCCAGCCGAGGTCAGCAACTACCTGATCCCGCATCCAACGATTCGCAAAATCACCTTCACCGGCTCAACCCCGGTCGGCAAGATGCTCGCCTCGCTCGCGGGTAAGCACATGAAGCGTGTGACGATGGAGCTGGGCGGTCATGCGCCAGTGATCGTTGCGGGCGACGCCAACATCCCCAACGCCATCAAAATCATCGCCGGTGCGAAGTTTCGAAACGCTGGCCAGGTGTGCATTTCGCCAACGCGCTTCCTCGTTGAAGAATCGGCGCGCGAGGAATTCGTCGCTGGCCTGGTCGCGTACACCCAAGGCCTCAAAGTTGGCTCCGGTCTCGAAAAGGGCATCAACATGGGCCCACTCGCAAACCCACGCCGCGTTACCGCGATGGAAGAAATCACCGCCGACGCGATCAAGCGCGGCGCAACGATCGCGACCGGCGGCGAACGTATCGGCACCACGGGTAACTTCTTCGCCCCCACGGTGATTCTCGATGCACCGCTCGACAGCTCGGTGTTCAACAACGAGCCGTTTGGCCCGATGGCCGCTGTGCGCACGGTCAAAAATCTTGACGAAGCCATTGCCGAAGCCAACCGCCTACCGTTCGGTTTGTCGGCCTACGCCTTCACCAGCAGCATCAAGAACGCGCACCAGCTCTCAAGCCAAGTGCAAACCGGCATGCTCTGGATCAACCAAGCCGCAGCGCCGTGGGCCGAGCTGCCGTTCGGTGGTATCAAAGATTCAGGCTACGGCTCTGAGGGCGGCCCCGAAGCGCTAGAGGCATACCTGAACACCAAGACGGTGGCGATGACTAGCGTTTGATGCGAAACGTTCCGGAGTAGGGTGGATGCGCGAAGCGCGATCCACCGTCGTGGGGTGCAACCGATGGCGGATGACGCTCCGCGCATCCGCCCTACTTCGCTGAGAAGTAGTTACGTCCCCCACGAAGTAGGAGCGGACGGGTACGTAGCCTCGATGCAGCGAAGCGGAATCGAGGGTCGGTGGCGTCACGCCTACTCGCTAATACGCCCCATTCACCAACCGCTGCGACACCCACCAAATGTTGCCATGGGCATCGCGCACACCGCCTTGCCGATCACCATACGGCATGTCGGCGACGGCCATTTCGAGCGTTGCGCCGTGCGCCAGCGCTTGCGCCATCGTGGCGTCGGCGTTTTCGACGTAGAGGTAATACGACGCGGGCATCGGTGGATATTTCTCCGACGCCTCGCTCACCATCACAGTAGACGTGCCCAAACGAATCTGCGCGTTCGCAATGCGCCCGTCGGGTCGCAACGAGCGCTCGCACACTTCAACGCCGCCCAATCCCTTCACCAGAAAATCGACGAAGCGCTCAGCATCGCGCGTGAAGAAATAAGGCGTAACCGTTCCAAAACCGGGTGGGATGAACATGGTTTGCTCCTTCATGCATTCGTAGGGTGCAATCTTATTGCACCCAAATTGATACGAGCCAATGGTGGGCGTTGCGGTGAACCGTAATCTACATCGCCACGTGGGCTAACTTTTTGCCCGAAAGCATTCATTTGTACCGAAGGTTTTCGCAGCGCCGAAAAACTTAACAAAAGCAATAGTTATGATTAGTTCAGCTAAGAGCAACAAGTATCGGATATTCAATGGATAGCGCCCCCCACGACTCGGCTCGTGCGACGTTGATTGAGTCTATTCACTGGCTTAGGAGCCATGAGAACGCCTCATTGGGTGGTTGGTGGAAACGCCAGTTCATTCGTCCCTTGTACACGCAAAAACTGTTGGCATGCACGGCAGCTTTAGAACATAGTCTCGGCAAAGACAATCTCTACACAGCGGCAGTACGCGCGTCGCTTAGAGGCGGGTCGAGATCAGAAGATGCAGTTTCGCGCAGCGATGTGATCAACGCCGATCATGCGCTCGTTAACGCACTCGACGGGCTGAACCGGTTCGACTCCCGAGGCCAATTTATCCCGCCGTTAGGCAATCGACCGCCAGCATTAGGAGGCCGGGTCGACTTCGTCAGTACTATTCGGATCCGCGAAATAGCAGCGATTCGACCTAGCCGTTTTGATGTCGCGCGTCTCGTACAAATGCTTCGCGAACTAAATGTTGTCGCAGCACACGACTGCCACATTTGCACAGCGATGCTGGTGCGCGCGATCGTCGACCACATACCGCCAGTATTCGGCAAGACGTCGTTCAGTGAGGTGGCAGGGCAGCACGGAGGCAAGTCGTTTAAGGAGCACATGTCGCATCTCGACAAGTCATTGCGCAAAATTGCCGATGGCCATCTACACCAACAAATTCGTCGATCGGAATCTGTCCCCACACAGCAACAGTCCGCATTCGGTCCAGCGCTCGACGCCCTTTTGGCAGAAGTGGTCCGTGTGCTAATGGATGAGGGCAGCAAAGGCGAGAGAACGCGCGATGGCGCGAACTAGTAGGGCGCAGTGGGCAACAAGTTGCCCACACTACGCAAGTTTTTACTTCGCCAAAAACGCCCGAATAACATCAGCCGCTTTGTTAACTGCGAGGACACCATCCAAATGCCCGCCGTCGCCTTCGATGACGAACACATCGGCTGACTTACCGAGCCCGCGCAATTTGGCGGCGGCTTTTTGTGACATTTCTGGTGGGAACACTAGGTCGCTCTGCGCGGGGATGAATAGGAACTTCGCTTTGATCTTGGCGGCGTCGTCTTCTACGTTGAAGAGCTGGTTCGCTTTGGCCATGTAGATCTTGTTGTTGGCGTCGGTGGTGACGGCACGGGCGGCACCAGATTTGGTGAATGCGTCTTCGCTCGCGAAGCGGTTGTTGATCGCGTCTGCGGGTGGTTTGGTCGCGTCGGCGGGTTTGTAGCCGAAGGTCTTTTCGACCCAGTTCCAGTGGCGCGTGGTGATGGTCACGGTCTTCAATGCGAGCGCGATTCCTTCGAGCGGTTCGGCCTTGCCGTAATAGTCGCCGTTGTTCCATTTCGGATCGGCTTTGATCGGCGCGACCCAGATGTCCAAGAGCGCAACGGCCCACGGCGAGATCGACAAGCCGGGCGAGATCACCGGGATCGCGCGATCAACGAAGTCGGGGTAGAGCACGGTCCATTCAACGGCTTGCACGCTGCCACCGGACGCACCGGCAACCGCGTGGAGCTTCTTCACGCCGAGCGAGTCGACGAGCGCCTTATGCACGCGCACAGAGTCGCGCATCGCGACCACAGGGAAGCTCATGCCGTACGGCTTGCCGGTGTCGGGGTTGATCGACGACGGGCCGGTGGTGGTTACCATCGGGTCTTTGGTGTTCAGGTT
>JAGNQL010000004.1 GCA_017989135.1 Burkholderiales bacterium | reverse complement strand
TGTTGGTTTCGTCGGGTCCGACACAAAAGCACCGCGTGATCGCTGTCCTGGGTTTGATGGCAGATGTGAACTTCAATTTGATCGCCCCTTCCGAGGAGGCGCTTGCTGCCAACACCGCAAAAATCGCGAGCACCTTGAGCACCAACGCTAATCTGCGTGCTTACCTTGGCGACAGCTGGCGGGTGGTGTGGGGCCCTGTGCTGTCTAACAGCCCGAAAAAAGACAAAGACACTGGTGCGATCACCTACGTCACCGACAACGCAATGTATGTCGCCAAAGGACAGGACGCTACGACCGGGCGTGACATGTACGTTGTTGCCGTGGCTGGCACCAATATCGTCTCGAAGAAAGGGTGGTTGGTTGAAGACTTCAACGTGTTCGAGAAAGTCGATTGGTCCACGCCCGGCAGCGGACAGATCAGCGCGGGAACGCACGCCGGACTAGCGATCTTGATGGCGATGAAAGACACCGTTACCGGCAAAACATTGACCGAATTTCTCGGCAATCTCCCGAAAGATGCGCCGGTTGAGGTAGCGAGCACGGGCCACAGCTTAGGTGGGGCGTTGAGCCCCGCGCTCGCGCTTGCTCTCATCGAGTGGAAAGAGAAAAACCTTCTCAACCACATCACTGTCAGTGTGTATCCCCTTGCCGGAGCAACACCGGGCGATGCCGCCTTTGCGACCTATGCGGCCATGAAGTTTGGCGACCGATACTTTTCGGTCATCAATCGCTACGACATCGTACCCAATAGCTGGCAAAAAGACATGTTCGAAAGAATACCCACGCTATACCGCAGCGCGCCGTTCAACAATGGTGCCGGGTTTGCATTTCCTTCGGAACTGCTGGGCGCTTACGAAGCCGTTCGTGTAGCGGTCCAGAACAAGGGCTACACCCGCATCGCCGCTGACAAAGAATTTGTCTTCAGCGGTACACCGAACACCTATACCCCGGAGAATCCCGGCGGGTTCTTCCCCGAAGCGGGGTATCAGCACATCAACGCCTACTTGACCGATGGCCTGAATCTGCCTCAACCCGTTATCGAAGCCGTGCTGAATTTGTTTAAGAATTGAAATTGACGCGACCCATTTGCGTCTGACCCAACCGTCCAATTAGAACCCCCCGATGCCACTCAATTCCGACTCCCCAAAAGCGCAATCCGGTCGCCGCGAATTCATCAAATTGGCCTCTGGTGCCGCCCTAACGGCTACCCCGTGGCTCGCTGGATGCACAACTACACCTTCCAGCGATGTATCGTCGGTCAGCCCAAAAGCCTGGGCTGAACTCGCGTCGCATTTGCAGGGGGAGCTTCTGCGCCCTGGCCAGCGCGACTTCGGGTTCCTGGCCGCGCCCCGAAACTTGCGCTACGCCAGCGTTGCTGGTCCCGCCGGCATTGCCCGTTGCAAGAGTGTCGCTGACGTACAGGCTTGTCTTGCCTGGGCGCAGTTGCACAAGCTGCCGCTGGTTACACGTGGAGGTGGTCACTCGTACGCGGGCTATTCGACCACGCCGGGACTCATGATCGAATTGACGCAGCTCGACTCCGTTGCTTTTGATCCCACAACCGGTAAAGCGGTGGTCGGTGGTGGCGCACGCAACTTGACGCTTTACGGAAAAATGCCGGCTGCGAAGGCTTCAGTCACGCACGGCATGTGCGCCACTGTAGGGGTTGGCGGGTTAGTGTTGGGCGGTGGGGTTGGGCTCAATCTACGCGATCACGGGCTATTGATTGATCAATTGCGCGAGACCGAAATTGTTACCGCCGATGGCAAGCTTCTGCGCTGCAATGAAACGGAAAATAGCGATCTCTTCTGGGCGTGTCGCGGCGGTGGCGGTGGCAATTTCGGGATCAATACGTCGCTGACGTTTCAGACCTTCCCGGTAGAAACGGTGACTGCCTTCAAGGTAGATTGGATGGCGAATCTCGACGAGCTTTTGCCCGCAATGCTTGATTTACTGCCGTCGATGCCGAACGGCTTCGGATGCGTGCTCGCCGTTGAAGCTGAAGCCAATGGCGAACTAAACATCGAGATCGCCGGCCAATTAAAAGGCGGCGACGCAAACGAGCTGCGTAGATTGTTTGCTCCCTTGTATCGACTCGCAAAACCCAACTACGACATCGTAAAGCCGATGAGTTACTGGGAGGCGCAAACATCGTTCTTAGGAGAGAGCGGCGCACCGGAGCATTTCGACGAACGCTCGCGGTACGCCTTCGGCTCCATGAGCAAAGCGGCAAGCAAAACCATTCTCGCGGAGCTGCGGCGTTGGCCTCGCACCAAAAAACGCGCCATGTGGAAAATGTTTCTGATGGGGGGCGCCGCCTCCAAGGTCGCGCCGAACGCGACGGCCTATGTTCATCGTGCGGCGTCGATGTTGACGGCGGTCGAATTGAATTGGGACACTACGGACATCGGAACAACGCTCCCCGCGAGTCAGGCGTGGTTAGCCAATTTTCACGCGGTGATGGCGGAACACACTTCGGACCGTTGCTACCAAAACTTCATCGACGACACGCAGGCAAACTTCCTGCGCGCCTACTACGGCGAAAACCTTGAACGTCTGGTGCGCGTCAAGCGTGCGGTAGATCCGAAGAACGTATTCAACTATCGGCAAGGAATTCCCCTCACGCTCTAACGTGGTCAGGGAAGATAAGTAGCGCTCTTCACGTTTGGCCGAAATTCGCGCGGGGTCAGCAGAGAGGTAGCGTCTCTGCGATGGCAGGGCGGACGCCAACCCCAAACTACTCCTCTGCCATCCGCATCCGCCGCGCTTCTTCCTCGAAGCGCGCGTCCTCGATTTCGTCCATCACGCTTTCCAAATTCACCGGGCCGGTTTCGTGGATGAATTTGCCGGAGAGCGGCGCGTCGACATTCAATTCGCCGCGCACATACGCGTCCCAAATTTCGTGGCCGTAGTCGGTCACGAGTAGTTCCGGCGCGAAACGTCCGAAGAAGTTTTTGAGGTTTTGCACGTCGCGCAGCAGCATGCGCTTGGCGTGGTTGTTGCCCGCGGCGTCCACCGCTTGCGGTAGATCGATAATGACCGGTCCGTCGGCGGCGAGCAGGATGTTGAACTCCGAGAGATCGCCGTGCACCACGCCCGCGCCGAGCATGCGAACGACTTCCTTGATCAGCGTCGCGTGGTGTTCGAGCGCATCTTCCGGCGAAAAGACCACATCGTTCAAGCGCGGCGCAGCGTCGCCATGATCGTCGGCGACTAATTCCATCAAGAGCACGCCGTCGCAAAAGTTGTACGGCTTGGGCACGCGCACGCCCGCGCCTGCGAGGCGGTAGAGCGCGTCAACTTCGGCGCTCTGCCACGCCGCTTCAGTTTCCTTCCGGCCAAAGCGGCTGCCCTTGGCCATCGCGCGGGCGTCGCGCGTGTTCTTCACCTTGCGGTTTTCGGTGTAGTCCACGGCTTGGCGAAAACTACGGTTAGTCGCCTCTTTGTAAACCTTGGCGCAGCGCGTTTCGTCGCCGCAGCGCACAACGAACACCATCGCCTCCTTTCCGCTCATGAGCTGACGCACGACGGTGTCGATCAAACCTTCGTCGATCAGGGATTGCAGTCTCTTGGGGGGCTTCATGAGCGCATTGTCGACTACAACGCTAAGTGCGTCTTCTTCGCTAAATATGGCTTTTTGCTATAAACGACAGCCGTGCGGCGCTTTGCGGGCAATTTTCGTGACTGTCGATATAGCGTATAAATGGCCGCAAATGACCGCCTGGCGGTCGCCGGAGCCAAAAAGCCATACAAATTTTGAAGCCCATCCTTGAAACAGGGGAACTGGCCCCTAGATACCGTGCATCCCAGACGAAATCCATCGTGCTTTCTGCCGCGTTGTCCTAGGCGCGCTGCCGCACAGTCTTCGGCTCCGCTTCACGGCACTATCGATTTAGCAATGGAATCCGTCCTTGTTTAAGTTCGCTTTTAAGAAAAATATGGCCACGCCCGACGACACCCCGAACACCGACCTGAACGCCGATCCGCACGCCGACCCGCAAGGCGCGGACAACGCGGCGCCTGCGAACCTCGACGAGCAGTTCGCCGCTGCCCAGAACGAAATCGCTGAGCTGAAGACCCAGCTCAAAGACCAGCAATTGCGCTCGCTCGCCGAAATGGACAACCTGCGCAAGCGGAACGCCGCCGAGGTGCAATCCGCGCGCGAATTCGCTGCAAAGGACTTTGCGTTTTCGCTGTTGTCGGTGAAAGACACGCTGGAGATGGTGCTCAAGGACGACAAGAGCACGACCGATCAGATCAAGATGGGCGTCGACATGACGCTCAAAAACCTCGCCAACGCTTTTGAGCGGGCGAAGGTGAAAGAGGTCAAAGCCGAGAAGGCGAAGTTCGACCCGAACCTGCATCAGGCGATGACGCAAATCGAATCGACCACCGATGCGCCGGGTACCGTGTTGCAAGTGTTCCAGAAGGGCTACACGATTGCCGAGCGCGTGTTGCGCCCGGCGATGGTGGCGGTTGCGAAAGCGCCGGAAGCCGCGAATGTTGACGCCGCGCAAAAATCAGACGATTCGAGCTCCGCATCAGTTGAACCGCAAGCCTAACCCCCAAACATATCAGTCATCGTAGAGCGGCACCTCGTAGTCGCGCCACCAAAAAAATAAAGGAAACCCATCATGAGCAAGATCATCGGTATTGACCTCGGCACCACCAACTCGTGCGTTGCCATCATCGAAGGCGGCCAGCCTAAAGTCATCGAAAACGCCGAAGGCGCGCGCACCACGCCGTCGATCGTCGCCTACATGGAAGACGGCGAGATCACCGTCGGCGCACCAGCCAAACGCCAAGCCGTCACCAACCCGAAGAACACGATCTTTGCCGTGAAGCGTCTGATCGGCCGACGCTTCGAAGAAAAAGAAGTGCAGAAAGACATCTCGCTGATGCCTTATGCCATCGTAAAAAACGACAACGGCGACGCTTGGGTCGAAGTGCGCGGCAAGAAAATTTCCCCGCCCGCCGTGTCGGCCGAAACGCTGCGCAAAATGAAGAAAACCGCTGAGGATTACCTCGGCCACGAAGTCACCGAAGCCGTGATCACGGTGCCCGCGTACTTCAACGATTCGCAACGTCAAGCGACGAAAGACGCGGGCCGCATCGCCGGTCTTGAAGTCAAGCGCATCATCAACGAACCGACCGCTGCTGCGCTCGCGTTCGGTATCGACAAAGTGAAAAAAGACGGCAAGTTCGTCGTGTACGACCTCGGCGGCGGCACGTTTGACGTCTCGATCATTGAGATCGCTGACGTTGACGGCGAAAAGCAATTCGAAGTGCTCGCGACCAACGGCGACACGTTCTTGGGCGGCGAAGACTTCGACCAACTGCTTGTCGATTACCTCTGCGAAGAATTCAAAAAGCAAAGCGGCATTGATCTCACCAAAGATCCGATCGCGTTGCAACGTATCAAAGCCGCTGCAGAGCGTGCCAAGATCGAGCTCTCGTCGAGCCAACAATCTGAGATCAACGAGCCGTACATCGCGATGGACGCGACTGGCCCGAAACATCTCGCGCTCAAAATCACGCGCGCCAAGCTCGAATCGTTGGTGGAAGTGCTCATCAACAAAACGATCGAGCCTTGCCGTGTTGCATTGAAAGACGCTGGCCTGACCATCGACAAGATCGACGACGTGATCCTCGTTGGCGGCCAAACGCGCATGCCAAAAGTGATCGAAGCAGTGAAAAACTTCTTCGGTAAGGAGCCGCGCAAAGACGTGAACCCGGACGAAGCGGTTGCCGTCGGTGCCGCGATTCAAGGCAGCGTGCTCGCCGGTGACCGTACCGACGTGTTGCTCCTCGACGTTACGCCGCTCTCGCTCGGCATCGAAACGCTCGGCGGCGTGATGACGAAGCTCATCCAGAAAAACACCACGATTCCAACCAAGGCATCGCAAGTGTTCTCGACTGCCGACGACAACCAAAGCGCCGTGACGATTCACGTATTGCAAGGTGAACGCGAAGTGTCGTCGGGCAACAAGAGCCTAGGTCAATTCAATCTCGAAGGCATTCCTACCGCACCGCGCGGCATGCCGCAAATTGAAGTGCAATTCGACATCGACGCCAACGGCATCCTGCACGTCAGCGCGAAAGACAAAGGCACCGGCAAAGAAAACAAGATCACCATCAAGGCCAACTCCGGCTTGAGCGAAGACGAAATTCAACGCATGGTGAACGACGCCAAAGCCAACGAAGTCGAAGACAAAAAGCGCCTAGAACAAGTGCAATCCCGCAACAACCTCGACACGCTTTCGCACAGCGTGAAGAAGAGCCTCACCGAATACGGCGACAAGATCGACGCCGCAGAAAAGGCGAGCATCGAATCGGCACTCAAAGAAGCTGAAGAGCTGCTCAAAGACCAGAACGCATCGAAGGAAGCGCTAGACGCCAAACTCGAATCGCTCTCGACGGTCTCGCAGAAGTTGGGCGAGAAGATGTACGCGGCGGCGCAAGCTGAACAAGCCGCAGCGGGTGCTGCGGCAGGCGGTGCCGGTGCTGGCCCGGCGGGTGGCGCTGGTGGAAACAAACCGGATGACGCCAACGTCGTTGACGCAGACTTCAAGGAAGTCAAAGACGACAAGAAGTAAGCAAACGGTGATGTAGATTCGGGCTCCTGCGGGAGCCCGAAGTTTTTGCCATGCTCAATTTGCCTTTCATCCGTAAATTCCACGAAGCCGTCGTCGTTCCGGCTCTCAAGGCGTTCATCTCAAATCACGAGACACGCAATCGTCTTTTGGGCGGTGCTGCCATTACGAGCTTGGTACTGGTCGGCCTGCAAATAGGTCTCACCGTCGCGTTTCTTTGGGCGCACGACATCTTTGATGCCGAGTTCGCCGCCAATCACTTCTTGGCGTTGGTAGCGACTGCAACATTAATTTCCGCATTGGCCTTCTTTGGTGCGTGGTTGATTGCGTTACGCGCCCAAGTTTCGTTGATAGAAACAACGCTTGAAAGGCAGGACGGCGTCTCGGAAGATTCAAACGCAGAGCCCAGGGAGAGAAAGTTCAGTCGAGCTAAGTCCTTCCTCGACCGAATCTTCCTGAGGATATTTCGTTGGCTCATTGTTATTGCGGTAGTGACAACCGTATGGCCGATATTCAAAGCGATGTGGGCTGGCGATACGGCGTTAATAGTTGCCGGCGTCGCCATCGTACTTGTGGCGCTGGTTCTGGCCATTCGGTGGTATGTCCATGATGCTGCCGTCTCCAATTATTTAACCGGGACGTTCGGCGTCGCATCGGTCTGCTTGATTGCCTCATTCCCGTACCATGCAGCAGTCCTGTATCAACAACTTGCGCTCCGACCATTCGGCGTTTCTGGTGTAAAAGTTCACGTCTCTTCGGAGGACAACGAACTTGACGCCTGTCTGGTTTTACTTAGCCAATCGTCTGTATGGCTACGGACCGATTCAGCGGTGATGTCGATTCCCCGAGACAAAGCAACGATCACGTTCGACGTGCGGCGACCACGCCAGAATCGAAACTGCTCAACCATCTTTACATTTGGCGAAGACCATTAGCAGCGTAGCCCGGAGAAGCGAAGCGCGTCCGGGTTTCCGTCGCTCCGCCGAAGGCACTTCTCCCGCACCTTGGTTCGATGTACAAATGCCTTGACGCGCTTCGCTTCTCAAGGCTACGAATGGTTCAATATCGACGAAATTTGGTTCCGGGTGGAACATACTTTTTCACGGTGACGTTGGCGGACCGTCGGTCGTCAATGCTGGTGGAATGCATTGATGATTTGCGTTCGGCGTATCGTTCCGTTGTCGCGGATCGAGGCATTGAAACCGTTGCGATTTGTGTGCTGCCGGATCATTTACATGCGATTTGGGCAATGCCAAATGGCGACGCTGACTACTCGTCGGCGTGGGCGTTGATCAAAGCGCGATTCTCTCGCGCGATGGTGAAACGTGATCCGTCGCTCGCCGCAAACACGCATGGCGAATATCCCATCTGGCAACGCCGTTTCTGGGAACACACCGTCCGCGACGAACGCGACCTTGAAAATCACATCGCGTACATCCACTACAACCCGGTGAAACATGGCCACTGCGCTCGGCCTATCGATTGGCCGCATTCGTCATTTCATCGTTTCGTGCGCGATGATGTGTTGCCTTCCGACTGGTCGGCCGCTGCTGAACTACCCGTACCGGACTGATCCAAACTTCTTTGCGCAAACGTAAATTCGTCGAGCCTCGACCACGTTAAATTCGCTGTATGGATCTCAGCAACATTGCCTTCCCCGCCGAATGGACCTTCGCGTTTTGGGTGGTGGCGCTGCTTGTGTTGCCCGTGGCTGTGATGATGGCCAAGCGAAACGCGCAAACGGGTTACGCGATCACGCCTGCTTGGCACGGTGGCATTGCGACATGCGTGCTGCTTTGGAGCTTGCAAGCGACGGTGTCAGGCAACTTCACATTTCACCTTCTGGGCATGGCGGGCTTGACGTTGGCGCTCGGCGCGCCGCTCGCGCTGGTGTCCGCCGCGGTCGTCGTGGCCGTGCATTTGCTGATTCATGGCGGTGCGTGGCAAAACTTTGCCGCAGTGTGGGTGACATTGGGCGTTACGGCGATTGCGGTGTCATGGCTCACTTTGCGTGCGGCCGAGCGCTTTCTCGCGCCGAATTTCTTCATCTACATTTTTGTTGTTGCGTTTTTTGGCACCGCGTTGTCGCTCGGGGTTGCAGGCTTGCTGTCGATCTCGGTTTTCGCGCTCGCCACCGACGCACCGCTCACACACATGCTGTCAAACTATGCGCCGTATTTGCTGCAGCTTGGGTTCGGCGAAGCCGCGCTGACGGGAATGATTGTCACGATTGGTGTGGTGTACCGCCCGCAATGGGTGGCAACGTTTGATGACGCCCGGTACTTAAAACCGCGTTG
This sequence comes from Burkholderiales bacterium, assembly GCA_017989135.1. Taxonomy (GTDB): domain Bacteria; phylum Pseudomonadota; class Gammaproteobacteria; order Burkholderiales; family Casimicrobiaceae; genus Casimicrobium. The sequence goes on along the minus strand of JAGNQL010000004.1, from coordinate 54,995 downwards.
ACTTCTCCTAAAGCCGAGAAGACTTGCGGCATATCAAGCAGTCTCGTTGGCTGACTGCTACGATGAATCAACGACACATTTTTCGTCGCGAAACATTCGTGGCGCTCGCCGAATTTTTAAGGAGACCCTATGCGTTCTGACTTACTTCCTCACGCCCTCAACCGCGAATTCCCGGAACTCAGCGAGGCTGTCAGCAAGCTCAAATTAAGCAACGCGCATTTCGCGCATCTGCTGTCGCAACACGACGCCCTTGACCTTGACATCACCAAGAGCGAAACCGGCGTGGCACCGATGAGCGACACGGCCGTCGAAACGCTTAAGAAGCAACGCTTGCATTTGAAAGACGAGCTGTATCGGATTGCGACCGCAGCGAAGTAGCGTCGCGCACCCGCTTGCTATGATCGCGCCACACATTCATTGGCGAGGCGATCATGTCGTTTGCGGGCAAAGTCATCATCATCACGGGCGCGTCGGACGGCATTGGTGCTGAACTTGCGCGCCAACTCGCGCGCGACAAACCCACGCTCGTGCTCGCCGCGCGACGCCCTGACGCGCTCGCGGCCGTTGCTGCGCAATGCGAAGCGGCGGGCGCGCAAACTTTATGCGTACCCACCGATGTTTCCGTTGAGGCAGATTGCCGCGCGCTGATCGCCGTCGCCGTTGCAAAATTTGGGCGCATTGATGCGCTGGTGAACAACGCGGGCGTGTCGATGCACGCGACGCTCGATCAAATTCCCGACACCGACGTGTACGAACGCTTAATGCGCGTGAATCTCATGGGCAGCATTTGGCCGACGCACGCGGCGCTTGTGCACCTAAAGGCGAGTAAAGGCTTGGTCGTAGCGGTGGCGAGCCTCGCGGGGTTGGTCGGTGTGCCGGGCCGCACCACCTATTGCGCGACGAAATTTGCGCAGGTGGGTTTTTTTGAAGCGCTACGCACCGAGCTGCAACCAGAGGGCGTGGACGTGACAATCGTTTATCCCGGCGTGGTCGCGACTGAAATTCGCCGCAATGGCTGGAACGCAAAAGGCGAGCGGGCCGGCGTGTCGGGTCTCGCGGAAGAGGGCGCGATGAGCGTCGAGGAATGCGCGGGACTGATCGTGGCGGCGATGCGTTCGCGCAAACGCGATGAGGTGATGAGCGCGAAGGGCAAGCTTGGACGCTGGTTAAAACTCATCGCACCGTCGCGCGTGGATGCGATGGCGCGGGCGGCGTTGGCCAAGGGTGGCGCGAAGCACTGAGAGTCGGCGCGGTATAGCGCGGCCAAGCTCCAATATCGTTCCTTGAATCGATCTGTAGGCGCGGACTCGGCCGCGCCTTCCCCGTGGCACGAAGCGACGCCAAGTCGTCGCCTACCGCTGAACGGAAGAGTATTGGGTTATGTCCGAGCCTACGAGCGGGCTAGATAAATTCAGCAGTCTTCTTCGAAAGCGCGCTCGCCGCCTCCCGATATTCCGCCTGCAAACGCTCAACCAGCGCCGCAGTCGTTGGCACGTCATCCATCTGCCCCACGCCTTGCCCTGAACCCCAAATATCTTTCCACGCTTTGACCGCGTTTCCGCCGAAATTCATTGCGGACTTATCGGCGCTCGGGAGATTGTCTGGATCGAGGCCCGCGGCTTTCACTGAACTCTTTAGGTAGTTGCCATGAATGCCCGTAAAGAGCGACGAATACACGATGTCCTGTGCTGTTGAATTGACGATGGCGTCTTTGTAGGCGTCGACGGCGCGCGCTTCTTGCGTCGCGATGAAACGCGTACCCATATAGGCAAAGTCTGCGCCCATCGCCTGTGCCGCGAGAATGCTGGAGCCATGCGCAATCGAGCCCGAAAGCGCAATCGGTCCGTTGTAAAACCGCCGCACTTCGCGCACCAACGCAAACGGCGAGAGCGTGCCCGCATGTCCACCTGCGCCCGCGCATACGAGGATCAAACCATCAACGCCAGCCTCCAGAGCCTTCTCGGCGTGACGCACTGAGATGACATCATGAAATACGATGCCGCCCCAGCTGTGCGCCTGCTTCACCACATCGCCCGGAGCGCGAAGGCTGGTGATCAGCATGGGCGCTTTGTGCTTCTCGCACATGTTCATGTCGTGATCGAGACGGTCGTTGCTCGCGTGCACGATCTGGTTCACGGCATATGGCGCGATGCGGCGTTGTGGTTCTTTTGCGCGGGCGGTCGCAAGCGTTTCGGTGATCTCGGCGAGCCAATCGTCCAGCTGTTCCTTGGGCCGCGCGTTGAGCGCAGGGAACGAACCGACCACGCCGGCCATGCACTGTGCGATGGTGAGTGGCGGATGCGAAATGATGAACAGCGGCGCGCCTATCACGGGCAAGCTGAGTTTATTTTCTAAAGCGGCGGGGATTGGCATAGCTAAGATTGCTTAAACTAGACGTTGAAAACATTGGAGGCACGACAAGGATGGACCTGCGGTATTCCCCAGAACAACAGCAATTCGCGCAGGACGTGCGCGAGTTTACGCGAGCGAACCTCGACCCGAAGGTGGCGCGCAAAGTGCTCGAAGGCGCGCGCTTGGAGCGCGATGACTTTTTGAATTGGCACAAATCGCTGCACAAAAAGGGCTGGGTCGGCGTGGGTTGGCCGAAAGCGTTTGGTGGCACCGGGTGGGACTCCACACATCAGCACATCTTCGATGAAGTGACCGCCGACGAAGGCGCGCCTCAACTCATTCCGTTCGGCCTGCGCATGGTGGCACCGGTCATCATGAACTTCGGCAATAAGGAACAACAGGACTACCACCTTCCGAAAATTCTCTCGGGCGAAAACTGGTGGTGCCAAGGCTACTCGGAGCCAGGCTCGGGTTCGGATCTCGCGTCGCTGAAATGCAAAGCCGAACGCGTTGGCGATCATTACATCGTGAACGGCCAGAAGACGTGGACGACGCTGGGACAACATGCGGATTGGATCTTCTGCCTCGTGCGCACGTCGACTGATGGTCGCCAACAAGAAGGCATTTCGTTTCTGCTGATCGACATGAAAACGCCGGGCATTACCGTGCGCCCGATCATCATGCTCGACCAAGAACATGAAGTGAACGAAGTATGGTTTGACGACGTGAAAGTACCCGTCGAAAACCGCGTCGGCGAAGAAAACAAAGGCTGGACCTACGCCAAATTTTTGCTCTCGCATGAGCGCACCGGCATCGCTGGCGTGGGCCGCTGCAAGCGCATCGTCAAGCGCCTGCAAAACGTCGCGCAGCAAGCCAAATCAAATGGCAAGCCGCTCATCGAGGACGTGCGTTTCCGCGACCGATTGGCGCAAGTGGAAATCGATTTGCGCGCGCTGGAAATTACGCTCCTTCGCGTGCTTGATGCCGAGCGCGAGCAGCGACAGCCAGGCCCCGAAGCCTCGCTCCTAAAAATCAAAGGCTCGGAAATTCAGCAGATGTTGACTGAGCTGACCATGATGGCCGCTGGCCCCGCCGCACTGCCGTACGTGCGCGAAGGCGAGAATGGCGCGGCTGACGTGTCATGGCTCTCCGACGAGGCGTATCGCTACGCCAGCGGTCACTATTTCAATTTCCGGAAGACCAGCATTTACGGCGGGTCAAACGAAATTCAACGCAACATCATCACGCAACTGGTTCTGGGGCTGTAATCATGGACTTTTCTCTCTCTGAAGAACAAACCGCCCTCAAAGACACGCTCGCGAAATTCATCGAGCGCGACTACTCGTTTGATGATCGCTGGAAAGTGATTCGTTCGCCCGAAGGCTGGTCGCGCGCGCACTGGAACCAACTCGCAGAAATCGGACTCATGGCGCTGCCCGTGGCGGAGGCAGATGGCGGCTTGGGCGGCGGCGGCGTGGACACGATGGTGGTGATGGAGCAGATCGGTCGCGGCCTCGTGCTGGAGCCGTATCTCGGCTGCGTCGTCGTGCCTGCCGCGCTCATCAAAGCGGCGGCGACCGACGCGCAACGCGCACCACTATGCGAAGGTTTGGCAAGCGGTGAAACGCTCTTTGCGTTTGCGCACACCGAACCGGGGCAGCGCTACGAGCGCGCTTCGGTGAGCCTTGCGGCCACGGCGAGCGGCGCGGGTTACACATTGAACGGCAAGAAAATTTCTGTGCTCGGCGGCGATTGCGCGGACACACTGATCGTATCGGCGGTCATCGCTGGCGATGCAGAAGCATCGCTCTTTCTCGTGCCCGAAAACGCGGCGGGCGTGAAGCGCCACGCGTACCCAATGCAAGACGCACAACGTGGTGCGGATATCGAATTCGCCAACGTTTCGGTCGGTGCCGATGCGTTCCTCGGCGGACGTGGCAAGGCGCAAGCCGCGATTGAATACGCAATGGACGTCGGCTGCGCGGCGCTTTGCGCGGAGGCCGTTGGCGCGATGACTGAGTTGCAAAAACTCACCGTCGAATACCTGAAGACGCGCAAGCAATTCGGGCGCGCGCTAGGCACCAACCAAGCGCTGCAACACCGCGCGGTGGACATGATGATGCACGTCGAAATGTCTCGCTCGATGGCGCTCGAAGCGGCGGTTGCAGTGGAAAACGCGGACGCAAAGGCGCGCGCCAAGGCCGTGTCGGCCGCCAAGACTTTGATCGGACAAGGCTGCCGCTTCGTCGGTCAAAACGCGGTGCAGTTGCACGGCGGCATTGGCGTCACGCACGAGCTCAACACATCGCATTACTTCAAGCGCCTCGCGATGATTAACGCCACGTTTGGCGACACCGATTGGCACCTCGCACGCTACGGCGATTCGTTGTTGGCGGCGTAACAGCTTTTCGGCTCTGGCGACTAACGGGCGGTCTTTTCCGCCCGTTTTTATTGGCTCTCGACTAGCAATGAAATATTGCTGTAACGACCGCTGGACAGTCGCTTGCGCGCAAAAGCTGTTGCTGCACATGCACGCGCGGGGTGAGGCGCCACGTGCCCACCAAATCACCTTGTGGGAGCGGGCTCGCCCGCGATTGTTCGGCGAAACTTACTTCGCCATCTCCACAATCCGCGCCAATCGCGTCTTTTCGTTCTCGGCAAACCATGTGTCCGCCGTGAGGATTTTCGCGGCTTTGGCGAAGTACGGTTTCGCTTCGACGGGCTTTTGCAGCGCCGTGTAAATCTCGGCAATTTCTTCGTAGACGTAGCCGTCCGGTGCGTTCGCCTCGAGCATGTCCTTTTCGAGTTTTAGTTGCATCGCGAGCGCATCATCAAACTTCTTTTGTAGGCGCAGCGTGTTTGCGATTTGCCATTGTGCGATGCGAATTTGCTCGTCGATTCGTGTGAGCTGAAACGCGACTAAGGCGGTGTGAAAGTGCTTGAGCGCAGCGTCGAAATTGCCACGCTCGCGTTCGGTGTGGCCCATGTTGTTGGCGAGTGAACCGCGCCAGCGCAGCGCACGCGGCGCGTTCGACGACATCGCCAGCGCCATGGCGCGCTCGTTCCAACGCATCGCCTCGGTCGGCGGATCAATGATGCCGAGCATGTGCGCCGCATCTATCGCGAGTAACGTGATCTTCTCGCGATCTGCGATTTGCCAGGCCTCAAAGAAAAGCGGTCGAGCTTTCGTTAGATCACCCGCGGAACGCCACGTTCGCCCGCGCTCTAACAGCGAACGCACGCGCACGATGGGGCGCGTTCTTTCGTTGATGCGTTTGTCGATGCTGTCGAGCAGAACATGTGCTTGTGAGAATTCGCGACGCAAACTAAACGTGCGCGCGATTTGCGTTTCTAGTTCGAGGGCGTCGTCGCCAGATTCTGTTTTGAGCGCATCACGAAAGCGCGTTTCGCTCACGGCGGGTTGGTTGTAATCCCACAAGGCGTCGATGTCTGCGGCCATTGCGTTGCCTCCAAAGAACAATCCAGCGACAACCATCGTCGCCGCGAGCGAATTACGTTCCACGCTGCCCACCATCGGAGCGTTGCAGCGTCTCGATGTCGCGCAAGCGAGCGTAAAAATTGCTGCCGAGCCGCGCGTACGGCCGTTGGTCGACGTGTGCGAGCACATCAACGCGATGCTTGAAGCCGCGCTTCTCGCCAGCATACGCCCGCTCGTCGATGTGAATCTTCACGACTTCGCCCATGACCCACGTATTGCGCCCGAGCGGAATGCCTTCGCGCAACACGCATTCGTACGCGATGGGCACGCCTTCGACGCGCGGCGGCTTCACGAGCGTGGAAGGCACCGCCACCAAGCCCGCATGCTCAAACTCGCTCACACCCGGCGGCAGCGGATCGCTCGTGCGCACCATCTGTTCGGCCATGCTTTCGGGCACGATGTTCACGACGAATTCTTTCGTCTCGCGAATGTTCGCCCAAGTGTCCTTGGGCTGCACGTGCTCGCTTTTGCGATCTTCGCCGCGTGGCCCGCAACTGAACCCCAGAATCGGCGGCACCGGTGAGCAGACGTTGAAGAACGAAAACGGCGCAAGGTTGGACACACCGTTCACGTCGACGCTCGACACCCACGCGATGGGTCGCGGAATGATCGCGTCGCGCAGCACGAAATAGAGCTCGTCCGGCGTGAAGTCTGAGGGCGAAAGACTAACGACACTCATGCCGACTCCGAAAGAAATTGTTGAATCGCTGCGACCGTCGGAGCATCCATCAACGCGGGTGCATGACCGGTTTTTTCCAGCGTGATAGCGCGGGCGTTCGGATGGGTGCCGAGCATTCTTTCGAGCGTCGCTACGCTCAACAAATCGGACTGAGCGCCGCGCAAAATGAGCGCGGGCTGCTTCACGGCGTTCCACAGCGGCCACAAATCCACTTCCGGCGCGGCCAGCGTCGCGCGGAACGCGTCGCCGATTTTCGGGTCCATTTTGTATTCCCACATGCCATCGGCGCGACGCTGCACGGAGGTGCCGATCATGTGGTGTTGCTCTTCTTCGGAGAGCGGGCCGAAGGTGGACAAGAACGGCTGCGCCGCAGCGAACAGCGGTTCGTAATTGGCGTAGGTTGGATTGCGACCGACGTAGTTGCCGATGCGATCCAGCGCGACGCGTTCGATCACCGGGCCGACGTCGTTGATTACAAATTTGCGCATCGTGCTGCCCGGCGTGACGGCCATCACCATGCCGATCAGACCGCCCATCGAGGTGCCGACCCAATCGTATTGTTTGATGCCAAACTCTGTGAGCATCGCAGCGATGAACTGCGCGTACACGGGGATCACATATTGCTCCGCGCTCGCGAGCCAATCGCTGTCGCCACGACCCGGAATGTCGGGACAAAGCACGCGGCAGTCACGACTTAGCGCGTCGGCGAGCACATCAAAATCGCGTCCATTTCGCGACAGACCATGCACGCAAATCACGACGCGCGGATTCTTCTCGTCGCCCCATTCGTGCACGGCCATGTGCTTGAGCACGCCGCCCAAGGGCACCGCGACGTTGTTGCGGCGGTGTGGCTTCGGAATCATTTCAACTCCACATCTGAGAACAAGACGCCATCACGGTCGGCGTAGCACCAGTCGCCCGGCTTGATCGTCACGCCTCCAAACGCGAGCGGCACGTCGAACGTTCCCGCGCCGCCTTTCTTGCTTTTCACGGGACAAGTGCCGAGTGCGCGAACTCCGATGGCGCAAGCGTCGATCTCATCAGCATCGCGAATCGGCGCGTTGAGCACCACGCCGGCCCAGCCGTTCTTCTCAGCTAGCACGCCGAGATTGCCGCCGAGCAACGCGCAGCGCAACGAACCGCCGCCGTCAACGACGAGGACTTGCCCATTGCCGGCGCTTTCCACAGCGGTTCGAACGAGCGAATTGTCTTCAAACACTTTGAGCGTTTTCACGCGACCGCTGAAGGTTGTGTGTTTGCCGTACCGGTGAAACGTGGGGGCGAGGACGCGCAGGCTGCCGTCGGCAAGCATCGGTTCGTGGGCGTCGCAGAGATCTGTGGTGGCGGTCATGACGCGAAATCTAGAAAGCAGAATCGCAAAGCATACTGACTTCATCGTCGCGCCCACGTGGCGCAGGTCAGATCACCGAGCGAAACGCACGGCGTGGTCGCGGGAGGACGGGTGCGGGTACAGGTCGTGGTTCAGCTTTATGCGCAGAACGACTGCCGGGCGGTCGTTGCAGGCCAATTCGTGAATTTGTCGACTATAAACAAAAACGGGCGGCAACCGCCGCCCGTTGGTCGCTAGACGCGAAAAGCTGTTACTCGACCCGCATCCATACTTGCGTGCGCCCGAGCATCGGTGTGCCGATGTAGCCACGCACGTCCATTTTTTTGTTGTCCGCACTTGGCGTGAGGCGAACGCGGTAAATCTTGCCGTCGTTTGGATCAAGGATGTCGCCGCCGCCCCAGCGATCATCTTCTTTTTTCACATTGCGAATGATGGTCATGCCGGTGACGGGCTTGCCTTTGCGCTCATCGCTGCATTCGTCGCACTTGGCATCTTGCTTGGTCGGATCGAGGAGCTTTTCGATTTTTCCGGTCAGCACGCCGCCCGTTTCAGTGATGCGGATGATGGACTTCTCTTTGCCGGTTTTGTCGTCGATACTCTTCCAGACGCCAACGGGAGTTTGTGCGAATGCGACGCTCGCGATGAACGTTGAGAGCAATGCGGTGAGTAATTTCATGGAAACCTCCTTGTTTGAATCAATGAACTCGAACCCTAACGAACGAACCCTACGCGCCGCCGACAAAGTCGCGCTTGCCGATCGGTACACCGGCTTGTCGCAGCAGGTTGTACGCGGTGGTCGCGTGGAAGTAGAAATTGGGCAGCGCGAAACCTGTGAGATACGGCAGGCCGACGAATTCGGTCGGCGTGCCGCCGATCGAAATGGTGATGGTTTTCTTGTCGCTGCCTTCGAACTGTTCGGGCTTCAAGGTGGCGAGGAAGTCGCGCGTTTTCTGACAACGCGCCTTAAGCTCAGCAAAGGTCTTCTCGGTGTCTTCATATTTCGGCACTTCAACGCCAGCAAGCCGCGCACACGCGCCCTTCGCAAAATCCGCAGCGATAAATACTTGTCGCGTTAACGGAAACATGTCGGGGTAAATCCGCATAGAAGTGAGCACCGTCTCGTCTATCTTACGTTCCGCAGCAGAGGCCGCGCCTTTGTCCAAAAGGTTCATGAGATTGCCAAGGTAGCGATCAAAGACCGGGACAGACAGCGTGTACATCGAGATGTTCAAAACAAATTCCTTTGCGCAAAAAAGAGAGGACTGACCCGTAGGTTTGAGCCGATTGTAGGCGCACACAGCGCGCCTGCGCGCATTTCAAACGCGCTGCGTCGTTCCGCAGAAAACCAACCAAGGACGACGATGGAACGACGCGACTTTCTTTCTGGCGCAGGCGCTGCGGGCGCACTGAGCGCAGCCACACTTGCAGCACTCGCCGCAGGCAGCGCATCAGCGCAAAACCTACCCGCCGTGAACTGGCGCCTGACCTCAAGTTTTCCGAAATCGCTCGACACGATTTACGGCGGCGCAGAGCAATTTGCGCGCATCATGGACGCCATCACTGGCGGCCGCTTCAAGATCACGGTCGCCGGGCCTGGCGAAATTGTCCCCGCACTTGGCGCGTTTGAGGCGGTGCAAAAGGGCACGGTCGAATGCACCCACACGGCAGGCTACTACTTCCCGAACATTAACAAAGCGCTCGCGTTCGACACCACGTTGCCATTCGGCATGAACCAGCGCCAGCACAACGCGTGGGTTTACACCGGCGGCGGGTTGGAACTGTTGCGCGGGCTGTTCGCGCAGTACAACATGGTGAATTTTCCGATGGGCAACACCGGCGCACAAATGGGCGGTTGGTACAACAAGGAGATCCGCAACGTTGAGGACGTCAAGGGCCTAAAGATTCGCATTCCGGGATTCGGCGCGGAAATTTGGAAGAAACTCGGTGCAGACCCGGTCAGCATGCCCGGCGGAGAAATCGCCGCCGCGCTGCGTGACAAGAAGATCGACGCGGGCGAATGGGTTGGGCCGTATGACGACGAAAAGCTTGGGCTTCCGCTAGCGGCGCGGTTTTATTACTACCCCGCATGGTGGGAGCCCTCGGCCACGCTTAGTCTGTACGTGAACAAAGCGGCCTATGAGGCGCTACCCCCGGCGTACAAAGAGGCGATCAGCGTCGCAACGGGCTGGGTCAATCAATGGATGATGGCTGCGTACGATTCACGCAATCCGCAGGTCTACAAACGCATGATCGGCAGCGGCACGCGGGTGCAATTGTTCCCGAACAATTTCATGATCGCCGCCTATCGCGCGGCCTTCGCGATTTACGACGCCGAAGCCGCGACTAACCCCGCGTTCAAGAAGATTTACGAGCCTTGGAAACGCTACCGTGCGGAAATCAACGAATGGCACAAGACGGCCGAAGCCGCGATGACCAACTTTTTGGGGAATTGGCGCGGAGAAGGGTAATTTTTTACCGATGATGGCCTCTGCACAACGTAGCGAGAGTTCGTCAGGCTAGGCAAAAATTACTGAAAACACCGGAGCGTACTTAGGTACGTGAGGATTTCTCGGTAATTTTTAACGACGCATCACGGGCTCGCAGTAGTTGTGCAGAGGTCTTCGAGGGATAGTAAGATTACGGCTGGTTTCAGGAGAAGCAATGCCGCGAGGCTGATTGCTACCGTAGGCGTAATCCCCGGAGGATCGCTCAGGTACCCATACTGATTCCAGAACAACATCTGGAGAGCGAGGCAGTCGGCGACAAGCCAACGAGAGCCTCCGCCGAAGGGGCAAAACACCGAGCCGCGCTCGGGTTGAATCTCTCAGGCACAAAGGACAGATCCGGGACGTAACACTTCCTCAATGGAGCCACGTCCCGATATGTCTGAGTCCGCCACAGAATCCCTTTCCCGCACCCCGCTGTACGACCTGCATTTGAGCCTCGGCGCGCGCATGGTGCCGTTTGCCGGCTACGAAATGCCGGTGCAGTACCCGCTTGGCGTGTTGAAAGAGCACCTGCACACTCGAGCGCACGCTGGTTTGTTTGATGTGTCGCACATGGGGCAGGTGGAACTGCATGGCGCCGACGCGCCTGCGGCGTTAGAGACGCTCGTCCCCGTCGACGTGATTGGCATTGCACCCGGTAAGCAGCGTTATGCGCTCTTCACCAACGACGCTGGCGGCATCCTCGATGATCTGATGATTTTCAATACGGGAAGCTACCTGCACGTCGTGGTGAACGCCGCGTGCAAAGCGCAAGACATCGCGCACCTGAAAAACAAAATCGGTAATCGTTGCGACATTCGCGTACGCGAAGATTTGGCGCTTCTAGCGCTGCAAGGACCGGGCGCGGAGGCGGCGCTAAAAGCGGTTGCGGCCGGTGAAATTCCAGCGGTGTTTATGGCAGGCGGTCGCGTGAAGCTTGCGGGAATCGATTGCCTCGTAACGCGCACCGGCTACACCGGCGAGGATGGTTTTGAAATTAGCGTTTCCGCGAAGCAGTGCGAAGCTTTGGCCAAGGCACTGCTAGCGCAGCCCAACGTACAGCCCATCGGTCTCGGTGCACGCGATTCGCTGCGGCTCGAAGCGGGCCTGTGCCTGTATGGTCACGACCTCGATACGACCACAACACCCGTCGAAGCCTCGCTCAACTGGGCGATGCAAAAAGTGCGTCGCACCGGCGGCGAGCGCGCGGGCGGCTTTCCCGGCGCGAATGTGATCCTCGGCCAGTTCGACAATCCGACCAACGTCAAGCGCAAACGCGTCGGCCTGAAACCCGACGGACGAGCGCCGATTCGCGAGGGCGTCGAATTGCATGATGCCGGTGGCGCAAAGATTGGCGTGGTCACCAGCGGCGGCTTTGGCCCTACGGTCAATGGACCAGTCATCATGGCGTACGTCGACGCCGCACACGCCGCGCCCGGCACCAAGATGAACGCGATGCTGCGCGGTTCACCGACACCGGTTACGGTGGTGGCGATGCCGTTTGCGCCGCATGGATACAAACGCTGAGCCGTAACGAATTCGTTATTCATCCACTACTCACCGCTCTCTTAAGGAAACACATGACCACGCGCTACACCGAAGACCACGAATACATCAAGATGGACGGCGACATTGGCACCGTCGGCATCACCCACTTTGCGCAAGATAAATTAGGTGACCTCGTTTATGTTGAGCAGCCCAAAGTGGGCCGTAAACTGACCGCGAAGGAAGACGCGGCGATCATCGAATCCGTCAAAGCCGCAGCCGAAGTAAAAGCACCGGTTGAAGGCGAAGTTGTCGAAATTAACGACGCCGTTGTTGCCGATCCGTCGCTCGTGAACACCGACCCCGAGGGTGCAGGGTGGTTCTTCAAAATCAAAGTCTCGAACGTTGCAGCCGTTGCCGCGTTGCAAGACGAGGCAGCGTACAAAGCGCTCATCGCCTAGATCATGGTGCTCGTTCGCTCGCTTACACCCGCTGACCGCGAGGCATGGGAACCACTGTGGAGAGGCTATTTGACGTTCTACAAAACGTCTCTGCTGCCTGAGCAATTTGACCTCACATGGTCGCGCTTTCACGACCCGGCCGAACCGATGCATGCGCTCGGCGCGTTCGAGGGAGAGACGATGCTGGGCCTCGTGCACTTCATCTACCACCGTACCTGCTGGACACCGGGTCCGACTTGTTACTTGCAAGATTTGTTCACGGTCGATGCAGCGCGAGGCAAAGGTGTCGGGCGAGCGTTGATTGAAGCGGTGCATGTCGCAGCCAAGCTAGAAGGCGCAAGCCGCGTGTACTGGCAAACCCACGAGACCAACGCCACCGCGATGGTGCTCTACAACAAGGTCGCTGAACGTAGCGGCTTTCTGGTGTATCGAATGGCCATGTGAGCGGAGCGCTCATCCGTTGCGCGCGAGCTAGTGGCAGTTCGTAGGGTGGGCAACTTGTTGCCCACGCGGACAACCAAAGAACGTTCACGACATGTGGGCACGGGGTGCCCACCCTACTTTCTGATTTCTCAATAACGGCCACTTTATGTCTGATTTCCTCCCCCGCCACATCGGTCCTAATCGCGAAGCGCAAATGGAGATGCTCGCGCAAGTCGGCGCGCATTCGCTCGAAGATTTGCTCGCCAAGGTCGTGCCGCAGAACATTGTCGGGAGCAAACCGCTCGCGCTCCCGCCTGCGCAGTCCGAGGTTGAGGCGCTGGCCGAGTTGCGCGCGATTGCCGACAAAAATCAAGTCTTCAAAAACTTCATTGGTCAGGGCTACGTTGGCACCGTCACGCCGGGCGTGATTCTGCGAAACATTCTCGAAAACCCAGCCTGGTACACGGCGTATACACCGTACCAGCCCGAGATTTCGCAAGGTCGTTTGGAAGCGCTCCTGAATTACCAAACGATGATTTGCGACCTGACGGGTTTGGACATCGCGAACTCGTCGCTGCTCGACGAAGGCACCGCTGCCGCTGAAGCGATGACGCTCGCAAAACGCCAAGCAAAATCAAACAGCAACACGATCATCGTCGCCGGCGACTGTCATCCGCAAACGATCGAGTGCCTGAAGACGCGCGCCGAACCCTTGGGGATTGAAGTGAAAGTCGGCTTCGCGCCGAAACTCATGGGAGAGGGTGAATACTTCGCCGTGCTGGCGCAATATCCGTCGACATCTGGCCAGATTCACGGGATGAAGCCGCATGCCGACGCTGCGCACGCCAAAGGCGCTCTCTTCATCTGCGCAGCCGATCCACTCGCGCTTGTGCTCTTGAAGGCGCCGGGCGAATGGGGCGCTGACATCGTGATTGGTTCGTCGCAGCGATTCGGCGTGCCGATGGGCTACGGCGGACCCCACGCTGCGTTCATGGCGGTGCGCGATGCGTATAAACGCAATATGCCCGGCCGTCTGGTCGGCGTCACCATCGACGCACAAAACAAACCTGCCTACCGCCTCACGCTGCAAACGCGCGAGCAACATATTCGCCGCGAAAAGGCAACGAGCAACATCTGCACCGCGCAAGTGCTACTCGCCGTGATGGCGAGCATGTACGCCGTGTATCACGGCCCTGCTGGATTAAAGCGCATCGCTGAGCGTGTGCACGGTCGCGCCACACGGTTTGCTGCGGGCCTTAAGGCGATGAACATCCCGCTCACAGCAACGGAATTTTTCGATACGGTTACGTTTAAGCACGATGCGCACGCGACGGTTGTTGACGTCGCACGAAAGATGGGCGTCAATTTCCGCCACTACGCGGACATGGGCGCGGTCGGCCTGACGTTTGACGAAACACATACGGACGCCGATATCGACGCTGCGCTTACGATCATCGGCGGCGCGACGAAGACGATGCCTCCCAAGACACTTCCTGAGGCCGCCAGCGCAATTCCCGCAGCGCTACGCCGCACGACACCGATCCTCGCGCATCCGGTGTTCAACACGCATCATTCAGAAACCGAAATGCTGCGCTACATCCGCCGCCTCTCGGACAAAGATCTTGCGCTTGATCGCACGATGATCCCGCTCGGGTCGTGCACGATGAAACTCAACGCTACGACCGAAATGATTCCGGTGACGTGGCCGGAGTTTGGCAACATGCATCCGTTCGCGCCTGCTGCGCAAGCTGCGGGTTATACCGAGATGATTTCGAACCTCGAAGACATGCTGTGCAAGGTCACGGGCTTCGATGCGGTGACGCTGCAACCGAACAGCGGAGCGCAGGGTGAATATGCGGGCCTGCTCGCGATTCGCGGCTATCACGCGAGTCGCGGTGAATCACATCGCAACATTTGCCTCATTCCATCTTCAGCACACGGCACTAATCCTGCGAGCGCACAAATGTGCGGCATGGAAGTGGTCGTCACGAAGTGCGATGAACAGGGCAACGTTGACGTGGCCGACCTCAAAGCGGCCGCAGAAAAGCACTCGGCTAATCTCGCGGCATTGATGATCACGTATCCGTCAACGCACGGCGTGTTCGAGGAAGCGATCAAGGAAATCTGCGCCATCGTGCATCAGCACGGCGGACAGGTGTACATGGACGGCGCGAACTTGAACGCGCAAGTGGGCGTGACTTACCCAGCCGAAATCGGCGCCGACGTGAGCCACATGAATTTGCACAAAACCTTCTGCATCCCGCACGGCGGCGGTGGGCCGGGCGTCGGGCCGATTGGTGTGAAGTCACAGCTCGCCCCGTTCCTGCCGGGTCGCGGCAAGGTCGGGCCAGTGAGCGCTGCGCCCTTCGGCTCCGCAAGCATTCTGCCGATTCCGTATGCCTACATTCGCATGATGGGCGGAGAGGGCTTGCGCACCGCGACGGCGGTTGCGATTCTTAACGCGAACTACATCGCGAAGAAGCTCGCGCCGCATTTTCCGGTGCTCTACACCGGGCATGGTGGTTTTGTCGCGCACGAATGCATCGTTGACGTGCGTCCGATCAAAGAGCTTTGCGGTATCAGCAATATGGACGTCGCGAAGCGTTTGATGGACTACGGATTCCACGCGCCGACCGTGAGTTTTCCAGTCGCTGGCACGCTCATGATCGAGCCGACCGAGAGCGAACCGAAAGGCGAAATTGATCGTTTCATCGACGCCATGATTTCGATACGCGAGGAAATTCGCGCCGTCGAAATGGGTGTCTATCCGAAGGACGACAATCCCCTCGTCAATGCGCCGCACACGACCGAAGTGTTACTCACCGAAACATGGACTCACGCGTACACGCGCGAGCAAGCGGCCTATCCCGTTGCCTCGTTACGCGCGAACAAGTATTGGCCACCCGTGGGCCGCGTAGACGATGTGTACGGTGACCGGAACATCATGTGTACCTGTCCGCCGTTGGAGAGCTACGCAGCGTAGCGGTCATCACCAGGCGTTGTCGCGAGACGCCTGGTGTTTTCCGACGGCTAGCGGGCTTTATTGGCACGCGCCTTCTTCAGCGCGTGCAGTTCACTGGGTACAGCTACGACCGCACGCAGTCGACGAAGTATTGCTCCCCGTCTTTGTCATGCTCCATGACTAGCCCATGCACATCAGTGTCGAAGCCTGGCAGTAGCGTGTTGAATTCACGTGCGAACTTTAAGTACTGCACGATGGTCTTGTTGAAGCGCTCACCCGGAATTAGTAGTGGAATGCCGGGTGGATAGGGCGTCACTAGCATCGCCGTGATGCGTCCTTCGAGCTCATCAATTGGCACGCGATCCACCGTGCGGTGCGCCAGGTGCTCGAACGCATCGCTCGGCTTCATCGCTGGTTCCATCGGCGACAAATACATCTCTGTCGTGACGCGGGCGATGTCGTACTTGCGATACACGCCGTGAATCCGCTGCGCTAAATCGCGCAGGCCAACGCGCTCGTATTCCGGGTATTTCGCGACGAACTCGGGCATGACTTTCCACAATGGCTGGTTCTGGTCGTAGTCGGTTTTGAACTGTTGCAGCTCGGTGACCAGCGTGTTCCAGCGACCCTTGGTGATACCGATGGTGAACATCACGAAAAAGCTGTAGAGCCCGGTCTTCTCGACCACCACCCCATGTTCGGCGAGGTATTTCGTGACGAGCGATGCGGGAATGCCCTGTTCGGAAAACTTGCCGTTGATGTCTAGTCCCGGCGTGACTATGGTTGCCTTGATCGGGTCGAGCATGTTGAAGCCCGGCTCGATTTTTCCGAAGCCGTGCCACTCGTCAGTAGGTTTCAAGAACCATTCTTCGCGTTGGCCAACTCCGACATGATCGAACGCATCTGGCCCCCACGTTTTGAACCACCAGTCCTGACCAAATTCGTTGTCGACCTTGGCCATGGCGCGACGGAAATCGAGCGCTTCTGAAATGCTCTCTTCCACCAGCGCTCCGCCACCGGGCTGTTCCATCATCGCAGCGGCGACATCGCAACTGGCGATGATCGCGTATTGCGGTGACGTGCTGGTGTGCATCAAGTAGGCCTCGTTGAAGCGTGTGAAATCGAGCTTCAAATTCTCGGCATCCTGCACCAAAATTTGTGACGCTTGCGACAACCCGGCAAGCAGCTTGTGCGTGCTTTGCGTTGCAAATACAGTGGATTCTTTGCACGGTTTTCGGCCGGGGCCGATGGCATGCATATCTTGGTAGAACGGATGAAACGCAGCGTGTGGGAGCCACGCTTCGTCGAAGTGCAAGTTCTCAACGTAGCCCTGCAATTCTTGCTTGATCGTCTCCACGTTGTAGAGCACGCCGTCGTACGTGCTTTGCGTAATCGTCATCACGCGCGGTTTCGCGGTTTTGTCTTTTACCAACGGATGCGCATCGATTTTTCGCTGAATCGATTCAATCGAAAATTGGTCGCGCGTGATTGGGCCGATGATTCCGAAATGATTTCGCGTTGGCTGCAAGAAAATCGGAATCGTGCCGGTCATCATGATCGCGTGCAAGATGCTCTTGTGGCAATTGCGATCCACCAGCACGATGTCGTCGCGCGCGACGTTGGCGTGCCAAACGATCTTGTTTGAAGTGCTAGTGCCGTTGGTCACGAAGAACAAATGATCGGCACCGAAGATACGTGCCGCATTGCGTTCCGAAGCAGCCACCGGCCCCGTGTGATCGAGCAGTTGGCCAAGTTCTTCCACCGCGTTGCACACGTCGGCGCGCAACATGTTCTCACCAAAAAATTGGTGGAACATTTGCCCGACCGGACTCTTCAAAAACGCCACACCGCCGGAGTGTCCGGGGCAATGCCATGAATACGAACCATCGTTGGCGTAGTCGAGCAATTCCTTGAAGAAGGGTGGGGCGAGCGAACCCAGATACTTGTTTGCTTCACGCAAAATGTTGCGCGCGACAAAGTCCGGCGTGTCTTCAAACATGTGAATGAAGCCATGCAGCTCGCGAAGGATGTCGTTCGGCAAGTGTTGTGACGTGCGCGTTTCACCGAACAAAAATATCGGCACATCGGCGTTGCGTTTGCGCGTGGCTTCGATGAACTTACGCAAGTCGTGCACAGCCTGACTCTCGACCCCGTCTTCGTTCACCTCTTCGTCGTCAATCGACACGACAAACGCCGACGCGCGTGCCGCCTGATTGGCCACCATACCGACGTCTACGTAAGTGAAGCCACCGACGACCTCCATGTCTTGCTCTTCCAGCGCCTTCGCGAGCGCGCGAATGCCCAAACCTGAGGCAGACTCAGAGCGCCAATCTTCGTCGATGATGATGACTGGGAAGCGAAATTTCATTGAACGGAGCCTTTAACAAGCGAGGGTGAGACGAGAGGACTTGAATGCTACATAAACCCGCCGCCGAACGTGGTTTCATGCGGGTTTCGACCATTGCTGCACCGCGATACAATGCGACTCCATTGACTTTGGCCGCTGTACTCCGCGACCTGTGCCCGAGCCCATGAAGGCTTTCTTCCCGCGAACTCTCCAAACCTTCCTTCGGCTTGGCGCCATGCCGGCAGCAGCCGCGGCTGCCAGCGAACCGCCCAAAACGATTGCGCAAAAGGCCGCTTGGGTAGGCGCGTCCGCCGAGGGGAATGAATCCGGTCGTCGTATTCGCGAAATTCCGTACAACTACACGAGCTTTTCTGATCGTGAAATAGTCATTCGACTCTTGGGCGACGACGCATGGGATATTTTGCTGTCGCTTCGTGGAGAGCGGAAAACCGGCCGCAGTGCCCGGATGCTGTTTGAGGTGTTGGGTGACATTTGGGTTGTAGAGCGCAATCCATACTTGCAAGACGACATGATCGACAACCCGCGCCGACGCGCGCAGTTGATCGAAGCGCTTCGCCATCGTCTTGCTGAGGTGGAAAAACGTCGCAATATCGACGTCGCGGACACTGACGGCGCACAGCGCAAAGAAAAAGTGGGCGAATTGGTGGTGCGCGCCAAAGCAGCTGTCGATCGCTTCGAGGCGCAGTTTCGCGAGACCTACGACCTGCGCAAGCGCGTGGTCAAGGTGCTCGGTAAGGTCACGCATAAAGACAACATTACGTTCGACGGCTTAGCGCGGGTTTCACACGTCACCGACGCGACTGACTGGCGCGTCGAGTATCCGTTCGTGGTGCTGCATCCCGATACGGAGCAAGAGGTCATTGGCCTCGTAAACGGTTGCATCGAATTAGGTCTCACTATCATTCCGCGTGGCGGCGGTACGGGCTATACCGGTGGTGCGATTCCACTGACTAAAACCTCAGCGGTTATCAACACCGAAAAGCTCGAAACGCTGTCGCCCGTCAAGTACGAGATACTGCCTGGCCACACGGAAGCGTATGGCGTGATCGAATGCGAAGCGGGCGTGGTTACGCGCCGCGCGATGGAAGCAGCGGAACATGCGGGCCTCGTGTGGGCCTGCGATCCGACCAGCGCAGACGCTAGCTGTATCGGTGGCAACGTGGCCATGAACGCTGGTGGTAAGAAGGCCGTGCTCTGGGGCACAGCGCTCGATAACCTAGCGCAGTGGCGCATGGTGACGCCCCAAGGCGAGTGGCTCGAAGTCACGCGCATGGACCACAACCTCGGCAAGATTCACGACGCGGCGAACGCTACGTTTCGCTTGCAATATTTCGACGCGAAGTTTGATCGCAGCAAAATGCTGCGCGAAGAAACGCTCGTTATTCCGGGGCCAAGTTTCCGCAAAATCGGACTCGGGAAGGACGTCACGGACAAATTCCTAGCCGGTCTACCGGGCGTGCAGAAGGAAGGCTGTGATGGCCTGATTACGTGGTCGAAGTGGGTGTTGCACAAAATGCCACCGCACACGCGCACCGTGTGTATGGAGTTTTTTGGTCAAGTGCGCGATTCGGTGCCCGCGATTGTTGAGGTGAAGGATTACCTTGATGCGTTGCCGAAGATTGGCAACACACGCGTGATGCTCTCGGGCCTTGAGCACTTGGACGAGCGCTATGTGCGAGCGGTCGGGTATGCCACGAAGGCCAAACGCCACGGGCGGCCAAAAATGGTGCTCATCGGCGACATCGTGGGTGACGACGAAAACGAAGTCGCGAAGGCCGCGTCCGAGGTCGTACGCATTTGTAACGCGCGCGGCGGCGAAGGTTTCGTCGCCGTCAGCAGCGAGTCGCGCAAGAAATTTTGGCTTGATCGTGCTCGCACAGCCGCCATTTCCAAACACACCAACGCGTTCAAGCTTAACGAGGACGTGGTGATCCCGCTGCCGCGCATGGGCGACTACTGCGACGGAATCGACCGTATCAACATTGAGCTTTCGATTCGCAATAAGCTCAAGCTTTGTAACGTGCTCGACTCGTTTTTTGCCGGCGCGATGCCGCAGCATCGTTACGAAGAGTATGGCGTGTCAACCGAGTTGCTCGCCGAAAAAGTGGCGGAAGCCAGCGCATTGGTCATTCGTGTTCGCGCCCACTGGCAACACCTGCTCGACAGCATAGACGCAAATTTTCGGCAATTGCAATCGCACGAAATCCGCGTGAGCTGGCGCGCTGAGATCAAAGCACCGCTCGAAGACATCTTCGCTGGTGAAGCGCTCAAACCCGTCGTTGATCGTTTCAAGGCGATTCATAACGAAGTGCTACGCGCTCGCGTCTGGGTGGCGCTGCACATGCACGCCGGTGACGGCAATGTGCACACCAATATTCCCGTCAACAGCGACAACTACGAGATGCTGCAAGAGGCCAATGCGGCCGTTGCGCGCATCATGACGCTCGCGCGGTCGCTCGACGGCGTGATCTCGGGAGAGCACGGCATTGGGCTCACCAAACTCGAATTTTTAACCGACGAAGAAATCGCACCGTTTCAGCGCTACAAAGAAAAGGTTGATCCGGAAGGTCGTTTCAACAAAGGCAAACTGTTGCCCGGCGGCGATTTGCGCTATGCCTACACGCCTTCGTTTGGCCTGCTCGGCAGCGAATCGCTGATTCTTGAAGCAAGCGACATTGGCGCGATTTCCGATTCGGTGAAAGATTGCCTGCGCTGCGGCAAGTGCAAACCCGTGTGCTCCACGCATGTGCCGCGCGCGAATTTGCTCTACTCACCGCGCAACAAAATTCTCGCAACGGGCTTGTTGGTCGAGGCGTTTCTCTACGAAGAGCAAACGCGTCGCGGCATCTCGCTGCGACATTGGGACGAGCTTGCTGACGTGGCTGATCACTGCACGGTCTGCCACAAATGCGTGAACCCCTGCCCGGTCGACATTGACTTTGGCGACGTGTCGATGGCGATGCGCAATTTACTGCGCAAAGAGGGCAAGAAGAAATTCAATCCCGGCACTGCGGCGTCGATGCTGCTCTTGAATGCGCGCGATCCTGCCACCGTAAATTTGCTCAAGAGCACGATGCTCAACTGGGGCTACGGCGCGCAGCGCCTTGCACACAAGCTCGCGAAACGTTTCGGTTTGATTGGCTCTCAAACCAAGCGCCCGCCCGCCACGACGGGCGGCAAACCGCCGATCAAAGCGCAAGTCATTCACTTCATCAACAAGCCGATGCCTGGCGGATTGCCCAAGCAGACCGCGCGCAAATTGCTCGATATTGAAGACGATAAAGTGGTGCCGATCATCCGCAATCCGCAGATGAACGCGGACGAGCAAGAAGCGGTGTTTTACTTCCCCGGTTGCGGCTCGGAGCGTCTGTTCTCACAGGTTGGCCTCGCGACGCAAGCGATGCTCTGGCACGTCGGCGCGCAAACGGTGCTGCCGCCGGGTTATCTCTGCTGCGGTTATCCGCAAACCGCGAGTGGGAATCAGGACAAAGGTCAGGAAATCATCACCGACAATCGCGTGCTGTTTCACCGCGTGGCCAACACGTTGAATTACCTCGACATCAAGACGGTGATCGTGAGCTGCGGCACCTGCATGGATCAATTACAGAAATACGAATTCGAGAAAATTTTCCCCGGCTGCCGTCTGCTCGACATTCACGAGTATCTGATGGAAAAAGGCATGAAGCTGGAAGGCGTGACGGGCACGCGCTACATGTATCACGACCCTTGCCACTCGCCGATGCAAACCTATCAGCCGATGAAAGTCGTCAATGAATTGATGGGGCAGAAGGTTGATCTCAACGAGCGCTGCTGCGGCGAGTCTGGCACATTGGCTGTGACGCGACCGGACATTTCCACGCAAGTACGTTTCCGCAAAGAAGCAGAGATGCGCAAAGGCGCAGACAAACTGCGCGCGATTCCAGTGAAAGCGGCGTCGGGGCTCGACGAAAAATTCCAAGGCGACGTGAAGATTCTCACCAGTTGCCCGTCGTGCCTGCAAGGCTTGTCACGCTACGACGACGACAGCGAAACCAAAGCCGACTACATCGTGGTCGAGATGGCGAAACACATCCTTGGCGAGAAATGGATGCCCGAGTACGTCGCACGCGCGAACAACGGCGGCATCGAGCGGGTGTTGGTTTAATCGTGGTTCGTTAAGGGCCGCATCATGAATTACCAACCCACGCTCGACCGAATCTACGCCGCGCTACAGCCTGTCATCGGCGAGGGCAATGTCGCCTCGTACATTCCGGAGTTGGCGAGTGTTTCGCCCGATCAGTTCGGGATGGCGGTGGTGGACTTCGCAGGGAACGTTTTCGCGGTGGGCGACGCGACCAAGCGCTTCTCGATCCAGTCGATCTCGAAGCTTTTTGCGTTGACGCTCGCGTTTCAACGTGAGGGCGATTCGCTGTGGTCGCGCGTGGGGCGCGAACCTTCGGGCAATCCGTTTAATTCATTGGTTCAGTTAGAACGGGAGCAAGGCAAACCGCGAAACCCGTTCATCAACGCTGGCGCGCTCGTCATCACTGACATGCTCGCCTCGCAGTACGAAAACCCGCAAGAGGCGCTTCTAGATTTCGTGCGCGATCTCGCGAACGCGCCCGGCGTCCAGATCAACGGCCGCGTGGGGGAATCAGAAGTGCGCACGTCGTCGCGGAACGCCGCGATGGCGCATTTCATGAAGAGCTTCGGCAATCTCAACAATCGCGTCGGCGAAGTCATCACCGCGTATTGCCATCACTGCGCGATCGAAATGAGCTGCGTTGAGCTGGCGCGCGCCGTTGGGTTTCTCGCGAACAAGGGCGTCAATCCGTTTAACGGGAGTGTCGTGATTGACCCAAGTTCCGCCAAACGTTTGTCGGCGTTGATGCTCACCTGCGGCACCTACGACGCCGCGGGGGATTTCGCGTTTCGCGTCGGCCTGCCCGCCAAGAGCGGCGTGGGTGGCGGAATTGTCGCGATTTTGCCGGGCGAATGCGGCATCTGCGTCTGGTCGCCCGCGCTCGAAGAAAGTGGCAACAGCCTCGCCGGTTCGATGGCACTGGAAATGTTTACGTCGCTGACCGGACGTTCGATTTTCTAGTAACAACTTTTCGTTGAAATGACCAGTGTTCGTGCGCTGTGGCGAAGTTTATCGTGCTATCGACAAATAGAGAAAATGGCCTGAAACCCCCTTCTAATAGCGGGTTTGGCTATAAAGCTATTGGTTCGAGCACTCGGTGTTTCCACTCCGCTACTCAGTCCCGTCCACGGCAGCATCTGCACAGAACACCGCGCCTTCCGCTGTCCAGCCTTTGGCCGTCATCCCATCGTAGCGCGCGGTGGAAGCGGTGTAGCGGTGGTTGCCATCATTCTGTGCGACGCGATTGTTAAACGAGCGGAAGACCGTGACCGGCGCGGCGGCCGGGCAGGTGTCGTTCGTCGGAACTGCGACGGCGAAGTCCTCTCCTTCGTACTCGAACATTGGGCCACCTTTTGCCCGCACCAAGTCGCAGTCGACCGGGCGGCCGTAGAAGTGACTGTTTGGCCCGCCTTTCTCGGGGGGCAGATAAAACCGGCAGATCGGCTCAGTGCCTGCAGGCGCACCTGCCGCGGCCCATGCAGCGAAGCGGGCTCCGGTGCGGCGAAAGGCTGCTGGGGAGCCATCGAGAGCGGCCTGTTCGCTCTGTCTGCCGGTGATGAAGTATTTGTTGAGGCTGATGTTGAAGTATTCAATGACATCGACCGCCGTTGCGACGGCCCGGGGGCCGACGACGGCCAGATAAGTCGGCATGCTCAGGCCACCGCTGCCAGCGGGCACCAGTGTGCCGAGGCGCGCGCCAGTCGCGGGATCAACGCGGATAACCGCGCCGCTGGACACGACGAGTAGTGTGCCGTCGGGCGCGTAGGCGATGCCGGTGGGCCGAGTCAGGTCCCGGGTGACGAGTGTGAGCGCCTTGGTCGCAACGTTGAATTTGAAGAGTTGACCCGAGAGCTCTGCGGTGAACCATAGGTGTTGGTTGTCCTTCGCCACCAACAGGCCGCGGGAGCCCGCGACATCCTGCGCGTTGGCCGGAATCGCCACCGCCACTTCGCCGCTCGTCGGGTCGTAGCTGACGACGTTGTTGGAGTCGTAGCCGGGGATATAGAGCTTGCCGTCCGGGCCGAAAGTGAGGCCGTTGTCGGGCCCAAACAGCACGGACGTGTTGCGCGCCACTGGCTCGTCTAGTAACACCCCAGCGCTCGTGAAGCGCGACACGGCGCTCGCCTCGTAGCGTCCCACATACAGGCGCCCCTGAGGATCAAAGGCGATGCCGGTTGGGTTGCCGGATGTCGTCACAAATTCACCCAGAAAATCGAGCGTGTCGCGGTGATATTTGAGAATTTTCTGCGTGTTCTCGCTCACCACGTAGATGTGGCCGTCTGGCCCCTCCTTGATCGCCTGCGCGCCGTTGATGCGCGTGCGACTGTCGAGCGTGCGTTGGAACGCGCCGCTACAGGCGTCGTACACATGGACAGTGCTGCCATAACCGGCGACGAACAGGCGAGAAGTGCACGCCGTCTGCGCAGCAAGCGGAACGACGTACAGCGAAAAGCTCAGAAGCGCTGCAATAAGCAACAGCAGGCGACGAATCATAGAAACCTCGAAGCGGGGTAGTAGAAGCCGCCATACTCCGCGCCCTACCAACCGCACGCGCGGTGCAAGTTCTCTCTTTTTCTTCCAAAAAATCTCCGACCGCGAAAAACCACCGCTCGCGCCGTATAGTTGCGCGGTGCAAAAGCCCCAAAACCTTTCTTGGCGCGCGCGAACGACGCTCCGAATCGGCGACTTCGTGGTCGACCCGGTGTCCCACGAAATCTCGGGCGACGACCAAACGACGCGCCTGCGCCCAATTTTGATGGACGTGCTGCTTCGGCTCGCGGCCGAACCGGGCGCGGCTGTGAGCCGGGAGACGTTACTCAACGACGTCTGGCCGCGGCGGATGGTCAACGACGAAGTTCTCTCCCGTGCCGTGGCCGAGCTGCGCACCGCTCTCTCGGACGATCCCAAAGCGCCACGCTACATCGAGACATTGCCCAAGGTAGGCTATCGCCTGATTGCGCCGGTGCAATCTGCGGCGCAAACGCCAGCGCCAGCGCCTCAGGCTGGGCCTGCGCTGACAACGGCAAATGGGCCGGCCAGCGAGCCCGAGAACGTGGCGGTGATCGATCGGACTCTAACCTCGCCGCCCGCACTGGCGAAACGGGCCTCCTGGCGGTGGCTGAGCTGGTGCGCGATTGCTTGCTTCGTCGCGCTGGCGTGTTTCGCGCTCTACAGGACGTATGCGCGTGCCAGCGCCGACGGCCCGAGCGCTGATCTCGTGCAGCAGGTGAATGCGGCGATCCCCTTTGCCAGCTCTCCGCTCTCCGAGAGCTCGCCGCGTTTTTCGCCGGACGGCGCATCCGTTGTCTACGTGCGCAGCGCGGAGGACGTGTCCGAAATCGTGATTCAGGACATCGCCAGCGGCCGACAGCGCAGCTTTGCACGGACTGGCGTGCGCATGGCCTCGCCAATATTTACGCCCGACGGTCGGGGCATACTCTACTGGTGGCGGCGGCCTGCTACGTCAAACAGCGTCGCGCATAGCGCGGCGGATTGCGCTATTGCACTACGTGACTTCGAACGCGCGGCAGACAATGATCTGGTCGACTGCAGTGACCGCCCGCAGCCAGTGTTTGACGTCACGCCAGACGGTCGCGCGCTGATTTACGCTGCGCTGCCTCGCACTGAGCATCCACGTGCGCTGCTGCGCCATGACCTAGCAAGCGGCAGCAAAGTCCAGCTCACCGCCCCGGCTCCCGGGGACGGTCACGACGCTTACCCCCGCGTAAGCGCGGACGGCAATTACGTCGCATTCTTTCGTGGCACACAATCGCACGCCCGACTCTGGACGCTCGCGCTCGCCAACCCTGGCGCGCCGGGGTCCGACAACACAATGGTGCGCAACGCGCGGCCTGCCTCGCCGCTGGAGGGGCTGGCCTATGGTGTGGCGTGGCAGCCCGAAGGCGGCGGATTGTTGGTGGCGGCTGATTGGTTGGGCTTTCGTGCGCTAAACGCCGTGGCGCTGGCTGACGGGAGCGCGCGCCTCATCGGAGCGCGCGGTGCCCGCTTCCCAGACATCAGCAAGGACGGCAAAATAGTGTACGAATCGGCCACCTACCGCGCCGATCTCTGGCTCAGCAGCACCGCACAACCGGCAGCGCTTGGACGACAGCGTTGGCCTTCCACTCGCTACACCAATCAGCCGGAATTCTCCCCTGACGGCAAGCGTGTAGTGTTCGCCTCCAACCGCAGCGGCGGCGACGCGATCCACATCGCCAGCATCGGCGAGCCCACGCCGGGCAACAGCGACGACGCAACGCGCCTACCCTTTCCAGCCGACGCACGCTACATCCAGCCGCACTGGTCGGCCGATGGCAATGCCGTGTTCGCCGTGCAAATCGCGGCCACGGCAGATGGCACCGCCGTGCAGCGCGCCGTGCGCATTGACCTCGCCACTCACGCCGTCAGCACGTTAAGCCACCTTGGTCAACAAGTGAACAATGCCGTCCCTCTCGCTGACGGGCGCGACATCGTCTACGGCGAACTGGTCGATCACGCCATGCGCTTGCAGCGCGCGGCTGTCAGTGGCGGCCCGGTGCAACGCCTGCCGCTGCCGCTGGTGAGCAGCTTCGCCATCGTCGACAACGATCTAGTGTTCACCCAACCCCAGCTCACCGGTGCCACCCGCTGCGCACTCGACACGTTTAAATGCAGCCCGCTCAAGGTTCCGCTCGATGACGGTTCACGCTTCGACTGGGCGCTCGGAAAGGGAGCGCTGTGGTACGCGAACCGCAACGCAGCGGGCATGGCGGAACTTGTCCGATTTGAGCTCGACACCGCCAAGCAAACGACGATCAGCACCGCGCCGACGGCGGTCGGCACCAACATCGCCGTTAGCCGCGACGGGCAGACCGTCATCGTGGCCCGTGAAGCGCCAGCAGTGTTGGACTTGATGATTGCAAAGCCTGTGAGGTGAGCTTCTGCAAAAGGGAGGTTACCCGGCAATCCACCGAACTTAAGCATCGTGTGCGCACTTTTTTTGCCACAGATTTACACAGAATGAACGCGGATTGCGCCGTTAGGTTCTTGGCAAACATGCGCGTCAATCTGTTGAATGGGAGCGTCGTGATTGACCCAAGTTCCGCCAAACGTTTGTCGGCCCTGATGCTCACCTGCGGCACCTACGACGCCGCGGGTGACTTCGCGTTTCGCGTCGGCCTGCCCGCCAAGAGTGGCGTGGGCGGCGGCATCGTCGCGATTTTGCCGGGCGAATGCGGCATCTGCGTCTGGTCGCCCGCGCTCGAAGAAAGCGGTAACAGCCACGCCGGTTCGATGGCGCTGGAGATGTTCACGTCGCTGACCGGACGCTCAATTTTCTAGAGACAGCTTTCAGGCACGAACGACTGTCGGGCGGACGTTACAGGTCAGAAATGCAGTATGTCGACAAACCGATAAAGCGGCCTGTATGCGCCGCCTGGCAGTCGCTGGCGCTATAAAGTCGTTAGCGCAGCCCGCACGCTCGCCTCAATCCCAGCCGCATCCAACCCCACGGAAGCCAACATCACCGCCGGGTCGCCCTGATCGATAAACGTATCGGGTAAGCCCAGCGTATGCACGCGATTATTCAGTCCCGCATTGGCCAAAAATTCAGTGACCGCCCCGCCCGCGCTGCCTTGCACGCTCGCTTCTTCCACGGTGACGATGAGCGGGTGCGTTGCGGCGATTTCGCGCAGCAATATTTCGTCGATGGGCTTCACGAAACGCATGTTCACGACGGTCGCGTTGAGCGCTTCGCCCGCCACCAGCGCCGGATGCAGCATCGAGCCCCACGCAAGAATTGCAAGCTTCTCGCCAGTGCGCCGCACTTCGCCTTTGCCGAGTTCGAGCGGCGCAATCGCAGCATCTGCCGCACCATGCGCCGCACCGCGTGGATAACGCACGGCGACAGGCGATTGCAACGCGACGGCGAGCGAGAGCATCGCGCGACATTCGGCGGCGCTTGATGCGCTCATGATCGTTATGTTCGGCAAGCAGCGCATAAACGCCACGTCGAACGAGCCCGCATGCGTCGGGCCGTCGGCGCCGACCAATCCCGCGCGATCAATCGCGAACACCACGGGAAGCTTTTGTAACACCACGTCGTGCACGAGTTGGTCGTACGCGCGCTGCAAGAACGTCGAGTAAATCGCGACGACCGGCGTCATGCCTTCGCAGGCCAGGCCCGCCGCGAAGGTCACGCTGTGTTGCTCGGCGATGCCGACGTCAAAATAATTGTCCGGATGCTCTTTCGAGAAGCGCACCATGCCGGAGCCTTCGCGCATCGCGGGCGTGATGCCGACGATGCGCTTGTCGGCGGCAACGGCGTCACATAGCCAGTCGCCGAAGATGTCGGAATACGTTTTCTTCGGCACCGTCGCGGGCGCAGCGGGAATGCCCGCAACGTGATCGAACTTCGGAACGCCGTGATACAGAATCGGATCGTCTTCCGCGCGATCGTAGCCCGCGCCTTTGCGCGTGAGCACATGCAAAAACTGTGGGCCTGGCAGCTCTTTCACCTTGTTGAGCGTATCCACCAGCAAGTTCACATCGTGACCATCAATCGGGCCGATGTAATTGAATCCAAATTCTTCCCACATCGTGCCGGGCAAAACCATGCCTTTCATGTGCTCTTCCCAACGCCGAGCAAAGCGCGACACCGGCGGAATCGCCGACAGCATGCTCTTGCCCACGCTACGCACTTTGCCGTAGGTTTTGCTCGCGAGTAGGCGCGACAAATAGTTGTTCAACGCGCCCACCGGTTCGCTGATCGACATCTCGTTATCGTTCAAAATCACCAGCAAATTGGTGTTCATCGCGCCAGCGTTGTTGAGCGCTTCGAACGCCATGCCCGCCGTCATCGAACCGTCGCCGATGATCGCGACCACGTGCCGAGATTCGCCTTTGGCTTTCGCGGCGACGGCCATGCCGAGCGCTGCGGAAATGCTGGTCGACGAATGCGCCACGCCGAACGTGTCGTACGGACTTTCGTCGCGCTTCGGAAAACCCGCAAGGCCGCGCCATTGCCGAAGCGTGTTCATGCGGTCGCGACGACCGGTCAAAATTTTGTGCGGATAGCACTGATGCCCAACGTCCCACACGATTCGATCATGCGGCGTATCGAAGCAGTAGTGCAGCGCGACGGTGAGTTCCACCACGCCCAAATTCGACGACAAGTGTCCGCCCGTTTTCGATACCGAATCAAGCACAAACGCGCGCACTTCATCGCACACGCCGACAAGCGCTGTTTGCGGTTGCGCGCGCAGTTGCGCCGGTTCGTCGATGTGTTCCAGCAGAGACATTTACGCAGTTCTTTCCGCCATTGACCGCGCAAGTTCGGTCAGGCGTGTAGTGTTCAGGTGTGCGGGCAACGCATTGATCGCGGCAGCCGTTAGTTCATGTGCGTACCGCGTCGCCGCTTCGATGCCCATGAGTGAGACAAACGTGGGTTTGTCGTTGGCTGCGTCCTTGCCCGCGGTCTTGCCGAGTGTGGCGCTGTCGGCCGTGGCGTCGAGCACGTCATCCACGACTTGAAACGTGAGGCCGATTTTCTGTGCGTACACGGTCAGCGCAGCAAGCGTGGCGTCGTCTTCCTCAGTCAAGAGCGCAGGCAACAACACCGCTGCCTCAAACATCGCGCCGGTTTTCATCGCGTGCATCTCTTCGAGCGCCGCGAGCGTCATCGGCTTGCCAACGTTGGCTAAATCAATCGCCTGCCCACCGGCCATGCCGTACGCGCCGGACGCATCGGCCAATTGCTTGGCGGCTGTTACAACGCCCGTCGCGGCGACCGGCGCAGCGAGCAAAACGGCAAACGCAAGCGGCTGCATCGCGTCGCCCGCAAGCATCGCCGTGGCGTCGCCAAACGCGATGTGGTTCGTCGGTTTGCCGCGACGCATCGCGTCGTCGTCCATGCACGGCATGTCGTCGTGAATGAGTGAATACGCGTGAATCAGTTCTACGGCAGCAGCGGCGTGATCGGCCACTTCGGCCGTCTCTCCGATAGCCTCGGCTGTGGCGTAAGAAAGGAGCGCACGCATGCGCTTGCCGCCGCCGAGCGCGCTGTAGCGCATCGACTCAAGCAGGCGGCCGGTCGTGAGTTCGGCAGCGGGTGTCCAGCGTGTTAGTGCGCTCTCAATGCGCGCACGATGAGTCGTGGCCCAGGCCTCAAATGCGGTATTCGTCATCGCGCGCTATTCCGGCTGGTAAGGCTTCAACACATCGCCTTCAAGCACTTTGACCTGCTGCTCCACCTGCGCGAGCTCGCCCTGCGCGTACTTCAATAACTCCGCGCCACGCTTGTACGCCGCCAGGGAATCCGCCAGCGGCAGCGACCCGTTTTCAAGATCAGCCACCAGCTTCTCCAGCTCATCAAGCGCGGATTCAAAGGTTTTCGGAGCGGATTTGGCCATGACGGGCAGCAGTTCGGACGGTGATCGAACCGTTGATTTTACGAAGATGGCCGTTTTCGGGGCGTTTTTGTAGTGCTTACTGCCAAGGCCGAAAAAACGGCTGCTCTTTGCCGCACGCCGCCGCGGCACCCTTTAGCCGTTCGCCACGAATGGGAATGCGCGCTTGTTGGTCGCCAGAAATCACGGTGAGGATGTCGAAACTGCCGTCGGCGTTGACTTTCACGCTCACGTCGTACTTCACGTCGAGCACCCGCCCGACGCCCGGTTGCGAGCATTTTCCGCTCCAGCTCGCGTCCGTTTTGCCTTCGCGCACGTTCGACAGCGTGCAGATCGAGCCCAGCGCTGCAAGCACGCCCTGCCAATCGCGCGCGGTCAGGTCGTCGTTGGTGTAGTTGTCCACACACAAGTCACGGACCTTGCGGTTCCAGTCGACGCGGTATGCGCCTTCGGCGATCTTCGGCACAGCCGTCGCCGTCGCGCTGACCGCCGTGAGGACGAGCGCGAGCAATGGGAAACGCAGTTTTGACAGCGTCGTGATCTGAGCCATAGTGCCTTTGCGTTCTCTGACTGACAATGTGGGTTCGTGGCGGACGCGACCGCAAACCTTACGAGACCGAGCTTGCGCCGCTGGCGCTACAGTAGACTATTTTCGTTAAGACAGGAAAGAAGGTGTGCTGATGTTGGCAAAGAGCTTCCGGTATGCGTGGAGACTAAATGAAATGAACCCCTTTCATCCGGTGAAACAACGCCTGTGTCTAAAGATATGACCACGCAAAATGAACCCGACCCCTTTAATCCCATTTGTCTTCTGCTACTGGCAACGGAATGACGGCATTTAGTCAGCAGTCCTTCTATCTCTTTTTCAACCCGACTAATATGTTTGTTGTAGATCTAATCGAATCGGGCGGGGATCGCCTGAGAATTCCAAGTGGTCTAGCTCGCCAACTCGCGGCCGCCCTCGGGGACTCGCTTCTTGGCGGAGCAAACGTTGAAGTAGTCGGACACAGCCAAGGCTCATTGGTTTTGCAGAACGCGATGTTTGTTTTGGCTGGTCTAAACTACGGCGGCTCGCTCGTGGCTTCGGCTTTTGGCCCGGCTGCCAACGAAAGCACTTTTACCGCTGGGGCGCGTGGCATGGGAGGGACGGTGGGATACTTCTTTCCTCGAAGTGACGATCCTGTAGCTATGTGGGTGGGCATGAATGCCACAGGGGTTTCCGACCTATTCAAGTCACTCCTAATGCTTCCGAGTGTGATGTACGGCTCGTGCGCGACAAGCACGCACTCCTCTTGCGCCTACTTCAAATGAATATTTTTTCTTACCTTCGGATTTTCGTAGTCGCTTCGTGTAGCGCGCTGTTGACGACGACTGCTGGGGCGGAACTCTTGCCGCGCCTCGGCCAGATCATCAACATTGAAAATAGCGCATTGAAGATCAGCTTTCCGCGCATCGTGGGCGCTGATGATATGTTCAGCCAACCGTTTCGGCTCAGGACTGCGCGCGAGGCTGGCGACTTCGTCGACGGCTTCTATAGTGGAAGGATGTTTCCTTGCGGGTCAATGTTCTTTCGTTGTAAGTCTGATTTTTCTGCTCAAATCCAAATCTCGTACACCGCTCTGTCGACGGCGGATACTGCAAGCGCTAGCCCCGAAGAAGCGCTGCGAAAACGGGTGGATGCGATTGACCGTAAGCAGGACGAATTTGATCAACGACCACTACCATCAGGCGCTACCTTGTTGACCTTTGGGAAGCCAGCGGCTACAGATCGGCGCTCGCTCCAATTCCTGCAGTTGGAAAGCGGTATCTGGGCGACGAGACGCCTGATTTACGACGACGGATCGCTAGCAGGAGTTCACCTATACACAGTTCTCTCCCCCCGCCGTTATCTGCGCGTGTTTCTGAAAGTGCTTCAGCCTGATGAACTGCCGCGTGAAGTGACTGTTGAGCGACTCGTCGAATTTGCGCAAGTGGTTGCAGCAAATACGAAAGCGACGTTGCTAAGCGGGGAGTGAATGGGAATTGCCGATTCATGGCGTCCTAGCAACGCGTTCTCAGCTCGGTAGGGCAGAACGCTCGCGGTTCTGCCGAATGCGGTGGGTTATGGGCGCGTCGCGGCGAATCCGAATCACGAAATCAGCGAAATGGCATTTGCACCTTTTCCACTCCAGCGAACGCCCTGCGGTCGTTTAAGCGGGATTTATCGCATAGTCAACATGCTAATAAATCTCGCCGCAACCGCCGTCGACTAGTCGTTAGCGTTGCAAAGCTGTTAGCTATTTCGTTGGCTGATTGGTTGGCTTGATGCGCGAATCGCTCGCGCCTACGCGCTCACTCCCTGAACAGATCGCTTCGCTCACGTTTCGCACGTTGCAATGAACGTGGTTTGGTCGGCACGTTGGCAACGTCCATGACCGGCAGATAGGAGCGCGCTGAGCCTGTCCGAAGTTTGACCAAATCGCGCCTCATGGGCGCGATTTGTCCCCGGCGGCTTCGAAGTGCATCGCAACGTCGGCGGCAAGGTGGTCAGCAGCTTCGCCACCATCAGCGGCCCTGATGGTGTGATCGCCACGGTCACTACCAACTTTGATCCGGCCACGGGGCAGGCGATCAACCAAGCCAACGCCACGAACCTCTCTGGCACCAACACGGTGACCAAGCTGCTCCTGAAAGATCATCTGGGCAGCATGATCGCCGAGTTCACGGTCACGGCGGGCAGCGGAACGGCCGCCACCAATGGCACGCTCTCCGTGCTCGGCTTTGGACCGTGGGGTAATGCACGAGCGGGCCTCAACGGCGACCAGCGCGGCTTCACGGGGCATGAGCACCTTGCGGAGCTGGGCATCATTCACATGAATGGTCGCCTCTACGACGCTGTGATCGGGCGCTTCTTGCAGGCCGATCCGATTATTCAGGCGCCGCAGAATGCGCAGTCGCATAACCGGTATGGGTATGTGATGAATAACCCGTTGTCGTTTACTGATCCGAGTGGGTTTTCTTGGTGGACGAAGAATCGGCGGATGGTGATTGGCTTAGTGGCGGGCATAGCGACCGCTGGCGGCGCGGCGTGGTTGATGAGTGCCTACGGGTCTTTGGCCGGGCTTGTAGGCAGCGCGGTAGGGCAGAACGCTTGCGGTTCTGCCGAATGCGTGGGGTGAGTTCTAAGAGCGTGGGGTGGCCGCGGTGGGGGTGGGCGAGACGGCGCAACAGACGGGTAGGGTGTTGCCGAGGCGTCGCGGCTGGCAGCTTCCTGGATTCCCGCTTCGCGAGAATGACGGCAAGGGGGTTTGTCAGGCCAACTCAGTGAACCTGACCAAGCTAGACGCAAGGCGCTTTCCGTCAACCGTGGGATAATCGACGCGTTTGACGATGCAGCCTCCCGCCACCGCACACGTTCGGGGCAGAGGTTGACTTAGCAAGGGTTGGGTGCGGTCCGAAATTGCACCTGGTTTGTGTTGGGTTAACTTTTTTCTGAACGGTTCGGAGCCATGACTCGCCCCCTCACCGACGCGCAAATTGCTGCGCCGGTCTCGCAACTTCCCCCCGCCGCCTACTTCGACGAATCGCTGCTCGCCCGCGAACGTGAGATTTTGTTTGCGCGCGGCCCCGGTTACGCGGGCCATCAGCTCATGGTGCCGAGCGTCAACGATTACGCCGTGCTCGCCACGCGCAACAACGCGCAAGCGCTCACCCACACGGCAAACGGCGTCAATCTGATTTCAAACATCTGCCGCCATCGCCAAGCCATGATGCTCGATGGCCGCGGCTCGCTTGCGCAAAGCGGCGGCAACGTCGTGTGTCCGCTGCATCGCTGGACGTACTCCGGCGAGGGCGAACTCATTGGCGCGCCGCATTTTCCGTGCAATCCTGCGCTCAATTTGCAGAATCACGGCCTCAAGTCGTGGAACGGTTTGCTGTTCGATGGCCCGCGCGATCCCGTCGTTGATCTCGCGACGCTGTCCACGCAAACGCGGCAAGCGCTGGACTTTTCGGGCTACGCATTCAACCGCTCCGTCGTGCACGAGTGCAACTACAACTGGAAGACGTTCGTCGAGGTCTACCTTGAGGATTACCACGTTGGGCCGTTCCATCCGGGGCTGGGCCAGTTCGTAACGTGCGACGATCTGGCGTGGGAATGGGGCAGCGATTTTTCCGTGCAAACGGTCGGTTTGTCGCGCGGTTTCGACAAACCGGGCTCGCCGGTTTACAAACGTTGGCACGACCAAGTGATGCAGTTCCGCCAAGGCGTGCCGCCGCCGCACGGTGCGATTTGGCTCACCTACTACCCGAACATCACCGTCGAGTGGTATCCGCACACGCTCGTCGTGTCGTCGTTATGGCCACAATCGGCGGGCAAAACGACCAACGTGGTTGAGTTTTATTACGCCGAAGAAGTCGCGCTCTTCGAGCCGGAATTCATCGCCGCGCAACAGGCGGCGTACATGGAAACCTGCGTCGAAGACGACGAAATCGCCGAGCGCATGGACGCCGGACGCCGCGCGCTTTACGCCGAAGGCCGCGTGGAAGTCGGGCCGTATCAGAGCCCGATGGAAGACGGCATGCAGCATTTCCACGAGTGGTATCGCGCGAAATTGGGCGATCAACTTGGCCACGATGTTCTGGGCGGATAGCTAACAGCTTTAGTGCGGTAACGACAGCTGCGCGGTCGTTACAGGCGTAAAACGACTGTTCTCGACTTTTAGGTTTTTACGCACAGAATGCGCTCCAAACGACCGCTCGCTGGTCGTTCGTGTGTTTTCATATGCGAAAGCTGTTGATCCGCGACAAGCTTGCGAGTGCTGCCCCTAAGAAAATTCTGTCAATCTGACAGCATTGCTTCGTATCCTCCACCTATTCGACACGCTCAACGCGTGCGTCGCGCCGCGCGAGTGGCCACAAGGAGGCTTGAATGGAACTGAGACATTGGCTTGTCGCCGCCGTGCTGAGTGCGACGACTGCGTGCGCGTCAGCGCAAATCGTTGTTGGGCAAACCGCAGGTTTTACCGGCGCGGTCGCGGCGACGGTGAAAGAAGCGACTGATGGAGCGGCGCTCTACTTCGACGCGGTGAATGCGCGTGGCGGCGTGAACGGGCAGAAGATTGTGCTCGTCTCGCTCGACGACAAATTCGACCCGAAGCTCGCCGCTGCGAACGCGCGCACGTTGATCGCCGAGAAGGGGGCGGTCGCGCTCTTTCTCACGCGCGGCACACCGCACAACGAACTCATCATTCCTGTGCTTGACGAGCTGCGCGTGCCGCTGTTGGGGCCTTCCACCGGCGCGATGCTGCTGCATAGCCCGGTCAAGCGCAATGTGTTCAACGTGCGCTCCACGTACCAGCGCGAATCCGAAAAAGCGGTCGCGCTGCTCTCCGCCATCGGCATCACCGACATCGGCGTTTTGCACGTGGACGACACGTTCGGCGCAGACGCGATGGTGGGCGTGAAGGCGGGCTTTCAAGCCACCAAACTCAACCCGGTTTTCCTCGGAAAATACGACCGCAGCAAGCCGGACTTTTCGATGCTCGCGGCGGACGTCAAACGCACGAGTCCGCAGGCTGTGTTCATTGTCGGCTCCGGTACGCACGTCATCGATGCGCTCAAGGCGATTCGCGCCGCGGGATCGCGCGCACAGCTCGTGACGTTGTCGAACAACGCGTCTGGCGGATTCGTCAAAGCGCTCGGCGACAACGCGCCGGGCACCATCATCACGCAGGTGTTTCCCAATGAGCGCTCGATTACGTCGCCGTTGGTGAAAGAAGTGCTCGCGCTGGCGAAAGCGAAGAACATCACGGATCTTTCGCCCGCGATGTTGGAGGGCTTCACCTCTGCGAAAGTGTTGGTCGAAGGCTTGCGCCGAGCTGGCCCAAACCCGACGGGCGAGAAAGTGCGCGCCGCGCTTGAAGGCATTCGCGATTTTGACGTCGGTGGCTTAAGCCTGAGTTACTCGCCGTCGGATCACACGGGGCTAGATTTCGTGGACCTCTCGATCATTGGTCGTGACGGGAAGTTTCGGCGGTAGCTCGCTCAGAGTGCCCTGTTAGCTTTTGACGCGCAGCGACCGCCGAGTGGGCGCTACAGCCACATTTACTAGTAAGTCGACTTAGATACTATTGGTAGTGTGATGCGCCGGGAACGACCGCCCAGTGGTCGTTGCGCTATTTGTTGACGTTAAAGTTGTTGCGAAGCATGCTGAGTGCACTTCGTTGAATCGCGTGCGGCCGGGTATTTGTAGAAAATGGGCTGATGCTTGCTTCTGCTTCTCCCGATTCTTCGCCGCGTCGCCCTTGGTGGCGTTGGCCATTGCGCATTTTTCTCGCGCTGGGCGCAATCATGTTCGCGCTGTTCTGCTCGCTCGCGTGGCTGCTGCCGCACGCGCTCACTCAAACCGCACCGAACTGGTTGAAAGAAAAATCGGGGCGCGAATTGAAGATGGCGACCGCGTCATTCAATCCCTTCACGCTGCACTTGAAAGCGAGCGACGTCGCGCTACGCGACGGCAAGAACACGCTCGCAAAAGTCAGCGCGCTTGATGTCAAAGGTAGTTGGGCCTCGCTCAAAGACATGGCGTTGATGACGGATCACATCACCATCACACGCCCCGAAATCAATGCACGCATCAAAGCCGACGGCTCGATGGATTGGGTGCAATTTCTCGACGCGTTTCCCAAGTCAAACGATCCGCCGAGCGACAAAATTCCGCGCGTCGTGTTGCGCAATGTCAGCATCGAAAGCGCCGCGTTTCGGCTCAGCGACGAACGCGCGGGCGCGGCCGAGCAGCGCCTCGCGCTGGAGCCGATTTCGTTCAAGCTCGACAAACTTTCCACGCTGCCGCGCGACCGAGGCGACTATTCGCTGCAAGCCACATTGAACGACAAAACACGCGTGCAGTGGAAAGGCCGCGTCGGTTTGAATCCGGTCGAAAGCTCCGGCGACGTCGTCCTTACAGACTTGCCGCTGTCGCGCATTCCGGCGATGGCGAACATCAAGTTGCCGGTTGGGCTTGACGGCACCGCCGCGATTCGTGCGAATTACAGTGTCGCGGCGGGGACCGATTTCACTGCGGCTGGCGTGGGCGATGGCTCGATTGAAATTGCTGAATTGCGCGTTCTGTCTGGCAGCGATGGCAAAGGCGACAGCGCGACAGCGAAAACGATCAAGCTCTCGCCGATCAGCGCATCGTGGGCGAAGACGAAAACCAACGGCAAAGAGTCGCAGGTGTTTGCTTTCCTGCCGGTCAACGCATCGCTGCAGGGCATCAATGTGAAGGCCGCCGCGCAGCCTGATTCGTTCTTGAATATCGCGCAAATCGCCACCGCAAAACCGTTCACGCTCGATCTAGCGACGCAACGCATCGACGTGCCCAACATCACCATCACCGGGCTTCAAGCGAACGCGCTTCGCGACAAAAACGGCACGATGGTGCTGCCGTTTGCTTCGATGCCCGCTTCGTCGCCAGCAGCACCCGCTCAGGCAGTTGCGACGACCACGACGCCCGCAACGACTACCGCAGCGCCGCAGGTGACGCCCGCCACCGGATGGCAAATCGGCGTAGGCGAAATCATCAGCGACAAAGCCGCGCTTACGTTAAGCGATCAAAGTTTCGCGACGCCGCAAATCACCACGGCAAAGCTCGATCTCACGCTCGGCGCGCGCATTGCGACCGGCGACAAATCGAGCGTCATCATCAGCAGCAAACGCGCCGCGTTGACCGACGTCGTCATGCGCGACAGCGCTGCGCCCGATGCGTGGTTCAGCGCCAAAGAATTTCGCGTTGCACCGTTTGAGATCAACGCGCAGGGCACGAAGATTGAACTGCCGAAAATGGACATTGTCGCGCCGCTCGTGTCGCTCGCGCTGGATCAGGCCGGTGTTGATGTTGCGAAGAAGTTTGCGCCAGCAGTCGCGAGCGCACCCGCCGCTGCGCCCGCGAAGCCAAGCGCAAATGCGCCCCCTTTTAGCGTGAGCATTGCCGGCGTCAGTCTCAGCAACGGCCGCGTGAACTTTGTCGACAACACATTGCCCACAGCACTCACGCATGTCGTCGACGCCATCGGCATCAACGTCGAGCGCATCGAAGTGAACGGAACTCGTCCGATCAACGCGACGTTTAAGGGCAGCATCGGTAGCGGTGGCGCGGCACAGGCGAAGGTGAAATTTGACCAACGCGCGAGCAGCGTCGACACTGAGTTTTCATTGGAGCGTGTCGCGCTCGCCGCGTTCTCGCCGTACCTCAATCGCAATACGCGATTGAAGCTCACCAAGGGCGAGGCCGCGCTCGACGGACGCGTGCAGGCGGCGCTTGGTGCCAGCGAGACAAAGGCCGACGCGATTCGCTTCGACGGCAAAATGGCTGTGCGCGAGTTTGAACTGATCGATGAAACGACCAACGCGCCGTTTACGCAATGGGCCGAATTGTCGAGCCAAAACATTCGCATCACGTCCGGCAACGCTGGGCTGAACGTAACGCTCGCGGATTTGCTGCTCGATCAACCGCGCGGCAGGTTCATCATCGCCGAAGACGGCACGTTGAATCTTTCGCAGGTCGGCAAAGCGTCTGCTGTGCCGCCGGCGCAAATACCAACGCAAGCGCCAACGCAAACGCCCGCGTCCACGGTGACGCAACCTGCACCAATGCCCACCGACAGCGACACCGCGCCCGTGGTCAAAGTTCGGCGCGTTCAAGTTACGGGCGGCGACGTGGAGTTCGCCGATCTGTCGCTACGCCCGCAGTTTGGTACGCGTATCTCGGACCTTTCGGGTCTGATTGTCGGCCTATCGACCGAGTTGTCGTCGCGCGCCGAAGTGTCGCTCGAAGGCAAGGTCGATCAGTTCGGGTTGGCGCGAATTTCCGGCGCCATCGCGCCGATGGGCGCGACCGAGTTCACAGACATTAAGGCCATCTTCCGAAACCTTGAGATGAAAAATCTCACACCGTATTCCGGAAAATTTGCAGGCCGCAAAATTGAGTCCGGCAAACTCTCGCTCGATCTCGAATACAAAATTCAGCAACGAAAACTCAAAGGCGAAAACCAGATCGTCATCGACAATTTGGTGCTCGGAGAACGCGTCGACAGCAAAGAGGCGTCGAACCTGCCGCTCGACCTGGCCATCGCATTGCTGCGCGATAGCAATGGCGTGATCGAGTTGGGCCTGCCGGTCCAAGGCTCGCTCGATGACCCGCAATTTAGCTATGGCAGTTTGATCTGGAAAGCGATTGGCAATGTGCTGACCAAGATCGCCACCGCTCCGTTTCGCGCGCTCGGCGCTTTGCTGGGCGGCAGCGGGGAAGAATTTGAAGCGGTGAACTTCGAGCCTGGCGAGGCGCGCCTGTTACCCCCCGAACGCGAGAAACTCGGCAAACTCGTCAAAGCGCTAGAAAAGCGGCCACAACTCAAACTCACCGTCGAAGGTCGTTTCGATAAAGCGCGCGACCGCGAAGCGTTGGCGGACAACATCTTGAAGCTCGAAGTAAGCAAACGCGCGGGGATGAAGCCGCCGGGCGCGAACGAACCGCTGGTTATCTCCTTCACCGATACCAAGGTGCAGGCCGCGTTAGATGAGCTCGCTGCCTCGGCGGGCGACGAAGCGGTGAGATTGCGCGCGCAATATCTGCCGCCCGCCGGAAACGCCGTGACAGGCATGCTGCAAAACGCGCGCGAACGCTTGTCGCCGACGGCGCGAGCGGAGCGCGCGGCCGCACGCGCGAAGTACTACCCTGAACTCTTCAAGCTACTGCAAGTCAAACAAGCCGTACCCGACATTGCGTACGCAACGCTTGCCGGGTTCCGCGCGGAAGTCATCAGAAACACACTCACCGCTGTCAACACGATCAGCGCAGACCGCGTTAGCGTCGCTGCACCGCAACCTGCGAAGGCAAGTAAGCTGGATCAGGTAGCGACTACCTTAGCGCTGTCAGTGAAGTAGCGCGGTCGGCGCGGATGCAATTGTTCGTGACTTGTTCGTTCTTAGGAGTTTTCGCCATGTCCGCACCATCCAGCAATCCGATTCCCTTGGTCATTCCCGCGAAAGATCAGCCGCTGAAATCACAGGCGAAATGGAAGCGCGCGATCATCGCCGTACTCGCGCTACTTTACATCCTCTCGCCGCTGGATTTGATCCCGGACGTCGTCCCGATTGTCGGATGGCTCGACGACCTGGGTGTGCTCGCTTGGGCCGCGCGGCAGGTGTTTTTCAAGAAGAACGGTTGATCACACAAACACGAATGACGCGCGCGTTGGCGTGGGAGCGGTGGAAGCCGCGAATAACCTTTTTCGCGGCTTCCACCGCTCCCACACGACGGTCGTCGTCGCATGGTTCAATGAGCACGGGGCTTTTCAGCGGACACACATTACGCGGAAAGCGCCAACCGCCCACGTCGCAAATCGGCTAGGTAGCGCAACCCTGCAATGGCGCGTACGCCGTACCAACTCACCATTTCACCGTCGATCAATTCGATGGGCTGCGTGAGCTTTGCGCCCTCGCGTAACGCGGTGACGTGTTCTTCACCAAACGAATACGGCTCTGACGACAAAAAGATGCGCTCTGCATCGTGCCAAACGCTGTCGTTCAGCCGCACTTCTGGATAGCGTTTCTCTGCTTGTAGCGGCAGTGTTTTCCAGCCGACTGTGGCAAGCATCGCGCTGACATAGGTGTCGCGCGAGACGGTCATCCACGGGTCTTTCCAGATCACGTAGAGCGCGGTTTGCGTTGGTGTCGTCGCACCTACGTTGCGCGCTGTCGCTAGCGCATCGGCGAGCTCGCGCGTGAGTTTGAGCGCGGCTTCATCGACTGAAAAAATGTGTCCGAGTAAGCGAAACAACGTCGCGTTGTCTTCAGGCAAATTCGGATGCGTCACCACCACGTGTGGAATCATGCGACGCAAATGATCAACCGTTTCTTTGCGGTTCTCGTCGATGTTGACGATCACGTGGGTCGGTTCGGTCTCGATCAGGCGCGCGATGTTCACGTCCTTCGTGCCGCCCACTTTGGGCACTTCCCGCACGGCGGGGTCGGGATGAATGCAAAAGCCGGTTCGCGCCACGACCTGTTCACCCAACCCGAGGGCAAAAAGCGTCTCGGTGATCGACGGCACGAGGCACGCGATGCGCAGATTGGCGGGGTGGGCGAACGGCGCAAAGCGCTGGCCAATGGCGTCGGGAAGATTGCTCATCGCTCGCACTTGGGGGCGCTGCGCAAAAGAAAAAGGCCGCCGGTTCGCCGGGCGGCCTTTTCGGAGTGCTGCGTGTTGAAGATTACTTCTTGCGCTCGCTGCGCGCTTTGGCGACGAGGAAATCAAGCGCCGCACCGGCGTCTTTGAACTCGACCGAACCGGGGCCAAATACGGGCCGGAATTTCCCGTCAACAAACACCATGGGGGTGCTGTCGACTTGGTAGTTTTGAGCCAGAGTCTTGGCACGGTTCATCTTGCTGTTAACGGCAAACGAACCCCACATTTCTTTGACTTTGGCGAGGTCTAGCCCGTTGCTTGCGGCCCATTCAAAAAACACTTTCTCTTCGTGCAGACGCGCGTTCGCGTCATGAATGGACTTGAATACTTTCATCGTCAGGTCCTCGCGACCCATTGCTTCGAGCGTGTACATGATCTTGCCCAAGTTCACCCATGCTGGCTGAAACGCCACCGGAATGCGCTTAAAGCTCACGTCGGCAGGCACTTTCTTCGACCATGGGCCGATGAATTCTTCAAAGTGGTAGCAATGAATGCAACCGTAGCTGAAGAACTCGAGCACTTCGATCTTGCTGCCCGACTCGACTGCTTGCGCATTTTTTAAGCGCAAAAACTGCTTGCCTTCGGTCAGTTGCTGCTGCGCGCTTGCAGAAAACGACGCGGCCATGAAGCCCAGCGCCAGCCATTTGAGAGCGGTTGCCCAACGAATCATTCGAGTGTCTCCGTTACTGTGATGTTTTGGTTGCGGTTGTTACGACTAACGTAACAGGTGTTTGGTTCGCTGACAGCGCTTAGACGCCACTTTCGACTGACAAGCGGTATGAATTTAGGGCTTGATGACTGAGACTTCGATGCCCTGGCGCGCTAGGTCACCGCGCACTTTGGCTGCTTCGTCAGGGTCGCGGTAGGGGCCAACGCGAACGCGGTGAATCGCGCCTTTGTCCGGAATGTCGGTGCTTTCGATGCGCGCTTCATAGCCCAACATGGCAAAGCGGGCGCGCTGATTGTCGGCGTCTTGCTTGTTGGCGTAAGCGCCCACTTGCAGCCAAAGCCTACCGCGTGGCTCGGCGCTAGGCGAGGGCTCAGGTTGCGCGTCAGCGCCCGGTTTGGCCTTTGGCTCGGGTTTCGCGGCGACGACGTTGCTTGGTGTCGCTTCTGGTACGGATTTGGTCGAGAGGCCCGGTTGCACGATACGCGCGGTGTCCGGTTTGTCGGTGTCTTTTTCAGGCGCGGGATCGGCGGCTTTGGCGAGAGGTTTGGGGTCCACTTTGGGTTTGACCGCCTCAAGCTTTGGCGCTGGCGTCGACTCGGCGCGGAACGGCGTCGCGTTGTAAATCCAAATGGCGAGCACGCCGGCGACGACGAGCCCGGCGACGAAGCCGATCAAACCGCCGAAGAAAAACGGACCCGATTTAAGCTGAGAAGTATCCACGACTACATTCTCTCAGGCGCAGACACGCCGAGCAATTGAAGCCCGTTTTTTAGCACTTGTGCGGTCGCAGCGGCGAGCGCCGTGCGCGCGGCGCGCAAGGCAGGCTCGTCCACGCGAATACGCTCCACAGCGTAGTACGCGTGAAACGCCGCGGCCACTTCGCGCAAGTAGTACGGCAGCAAATGCGGCGCAAGGTCGCGTGCAGTCGTAGCGAGCAACGCCGGATAGTCGGCGAGCTTGGTCGCCAACGCCTCCGCTTTTTCATGCGTCAGTAGCGCTAAATCGGCGGCCGCCAACGCTTCATCGCTCACCGCCGCTTCACGCAACACCGAGCAAATCCGCGCATGCGCGTACTGCACGTAAAACACTGGGTTTTCTTCGCTTTGTGAGAGCGCGAGGTCGATATCGAACGTAAATTCGCTATCGGCTTTGCGCGAAACAAGGAAGAAGCGCACGGCGTCCTTCCCGACCCATTCGATCAGTTCACCGAGCGTGACGTAACTTCCGGCGCGCTTGGA
Organism: Burkholderiales bacterium; assembly: GCA_017989135.1. Lineage (GTDB taxonomy): Bacteria > Pseudomonadota > Gammaproteobacteria > Burkholderiales > Casimicrobiaceae > Casimicrobium. The sequence goes on along the minus strand of JAGNQL010000004.1, from coordinate 11,287 downwards.
AATTTTCACTTCCTCGCCGCCTTTCATCACGCGCACCATGCTGTGCAGCAGGTAATCGGGATAGCCGGTGGGAATGCCGATGTTGAGCGCCTGCAAACCCGCACGCACCCGAGCCGTGGTGCCGTGGTGATCCGTACCTTGGATGTTCACGACCTGCGTGAAGCCACGCTCCCACTTGGTCACGTGATACGCCACGTCGGGCAAGAAGTACGTGTAGCCGCCTGCGGCCTTGCGCATCACGCGGTCTTTGTCGTCGCCGTAGTCGGTGGTCTTGAGCCACAGGGCGCCTTCAGATTCGTAGGTGTGGCCGCTTGCTTGGAGTGCCGCGACTGTCTTGTCGACGCGGCCGTCGGTGTAGAGCGAGCTCTCCAAGTAGTAGCAATCGAATTTCTTCACACCGAAGGCGGTCAGGTCCTTGTCTTGTTCGTTGCGCAGCGCGTTCACGGCAAACGCACGCACCGCGTCGGCGTCCTTCGCGTCGCTGCCTGCCGCAACAAATTGCTTGCCGATTTCGACGATGTAATCGCCGCGATAGCCGTCTTCCGGCCAACCTTCACTGCCTGGCTCAACGCCGTTCGCGCGCAGTTGCACCGAGCGCGTCAGGTTGTCGATCTGATTGCCCGCGTCGTTGTAATAAAACTCGCGGTGCACTGTGCAGCCTTGCGTTTCGAGCAAGTTGCACAGCGTGTCGCCGAGCGCGGCTTGGCGCGCGTGACCGGTGTGCAGTGGGCCGGTCGGATTCGCCGAGACGAATTCGACGAGCACTTTTTCACCGCTACGAGCGTTGCCGAGACCGAATTTTTCGCGCTGCTTTAATGCGTCGGCCACGACTGAAAACTTCGCGGCGGGGTTTAATCGAATGTTGATGAACCCAGGGCCAGCAATCGTGACTTCGGTCACCAGCGGATGCGGCGCAGCGTCGAGCGCAGCCTTCAACATCGTTGCGACTTCACGCGGATTCTTGCCAAGCGGCTTTGCCAGTTGCAGCGCGATGTTGGTCGCAAAATCACCGTGATCAGCTTGCTTCGGGCGCTCAAGCGCTGGGACTGCGGAGTCGCTCAATCCGGCGGATTTAAGACCAGCGGCGAGCCAGGCGAGGAGTTGTTCTTTTTGCACTTAGTTGTCTTCAGTAAACGGATTAAGTAGAGGAACGCCGATCTGCGCGAAACTGCGGACGTTACGTGTGACGAGCGTGAGCTGGTGAGCTTGTGCGACTGCGGCGATTTGTTTGTCGACGATGCTCCCGCGATCCGGCACCATCATTCGCCCCCATAATTGCGCGCAGACCTCGTCAAACGGAAGAATGCGACCCGCGTATTCGCGCAAGACGATCGTCAACCAGCGTTCAATGACTTCGGCTTGTTCCAAGTCGCCGCGATAACGCAGGCGTTCGACACCATAACGAATTTCGCCGAAGGTGGGCGCGGAGATGAAAGCACGCACTCCGCTGGCGAATAACTCTTTTGAGAAACGTTGTACGCCACGGTTCGCGCGCGTGCCTTTTCTCGTTTCGCTGATGATGTTGGTGTCGAGCAGATACACAGATTGAAGCGGTAACTCTATTTGGATTCAAACGGATCGGGCCGCATGGTCTGCTCGTTGTCGCGCGCGAAGTCTTCGTCACGACCCACATTCGGCATGCTCAATATCAGCTCCTCAAAGGTGAGCTTGCGCGGACGTCCCAACGCTTCGCGTAACAACCGTCGGTGCTGCTCTTCAGCGCTGATATTCGCGGCGGCGGCGCGCTGTTTGAGCGCCTCGACGATTTCGGGTTCGATGTTGCGGACAACAAGTTGGCTCATGGCGAACCTCCTGCGAGTGGATTGCTATCAATGATAGCGTTTCCTTAAGCCTCCACCCGCTGGCGCGCTGCGCGCAAAAACGCCTGCATTTCCTCATCCGGTCGCTGAGGCTCTTTCCAATACGCAGAGCAATCAGCCTTTCGGGCGAGGAGCTTCATGTTGATGAGTTCGCGGCGGAGCGTCACGGGGTCGCCGAAGGTGGCCCACGCGTTTAGGAGCGTGTTGACTTCGCGCTCGGTGTAGACGCGACTCGCGTCGAAGCGCATCCATAGCGCCCACATCGCGAAGCGCTGCACAGCGAACTTGCTCGGCCAGCGAACAAGTCGGCCAGCCTCATCAAATTGCATCAGCGCTTTGGTGGCGTGCGCATTGAGCGCGACTGGAACTTCCGCTTGTGGCTTCGGGCGTTTAGTCGGCTCGGGCGTTATCGAAGGCGCAGCCACGGCTGTCGCACGAAACGCCTGGTAGTTGCGATGCCCCGCGCCACGCGCGAGCCAGTTGAGCATCTGCAGATGAGACGGTGCCGCGTTGGCCGCAGCGAATTGTTCGCACAGCGACTTTGCTAACGCTGAGATGCTGGGCGCGACGAATGCAAGCGCGGGCGCGCGTGACGCCGCGGAGGAACGGAGTGTTGTTGTAGTGGATGTTACGGACACGAAAGACCTGCCTTTCAAAGCCGAACCGAGTTGAGTCGTTGGCAGCCCCCGTTCCAACACGGTTCAGCGTTGAGGGATCAACGTGTGAAGTGTGGAGATTTTTTCGTCGCGGCAGGTTTAGCGTGGCGACTCAAATGAGTTGCCGGGAGCGTCTGGGTGAACTGTGGACCCGTGCGCAATGTTAGCCAAGCCCATGTGCAGAATCTAGGCGCAACAGCTTTATAGTGGTAACGACCGCTATGCGGTCGCTGTAGGCACGAAATAGTCATTGTTGACTATCAGAAAAATTGGCCGACGACTAAAGCCAGCCGGTCGTTCAGGCAGAAAAGCTGTATTTAGCATGCAGGTCGAGGCGCAATCGTTGCCCGACGGCAGAAGCGGATGCGAAAGCCCGCGCAGTATTGCTCATTGAGCGCGCCACTGAACCCGCGTTGACCCGAACCGTAACCAGTCAAACGGTAATAGCCAGAGGAATGTGTAAAGCGCCGCAAAACGTATTCACGTGCTTCGCCACGTCGCGTGAGCCCTTGATGTCTTCGGCCATCGTTACGTTGGTGGGAAACGCCGCACCCGGCTCAAGGATTGGGATGTTGTTGCCCTCGCCGGTACCTTGAAAATACGGTAAGCCACCCAAGCCTCCGTGCGTTGCCTTTAAGTACAACGGCGTGTAACGTGTGTTTGTGTTGTTGACCGGGCCGCCTCGATACTTTGCCATCGTTGTGGAGCGCGAGTTCGACTCATCCGAGCGAATGTAGTGCACGCAATTGGCCACGTTTGTTGGAATCCGCAGGTCACCTAGGATGATGCTTTCTGGGTTGGAGTAATTCGGCATCACAGAACCAATAGTTCCCCCGACGCCCACGGCAGTCCCAGGCCCACCGACAACCCCGGCGGCTACGGTCGCGCCGGCAACCGTGACACCTTTGATCTCGCCACGATTTATCACCCCTTGAACGCTCGTATTGGTTTCGTTCACCGTATCGAACAGAATCATCGCGTAGATTCTGATGCCGAGTTTTTTGTACTCAATGTCGTCGACCAAACGTGTAGCAACCTCGATGATGCCCGCTGCGCCTCGACTGTATCCAGTAAGAATGTAGCCACGGAGCGTGGGGTCATGGAGTTCACTTTTGGACTTCTTGTATGCGCTGAGGTCTTGGTTGTAGCGAAGGGCAATAGTGTCCTTCGCCTTACCCATCGCATAGCCTAGTCCGCTCCCAGTCGCGGCTGGGCCGCGAAGATAGAGAGATGGCAGACCGCCGTTGCAGAGTTGTCGCACAAAACTCTTTGCAAATTTGGTGTCGTAGTCGCGTTGATTGGCCTCAAGGTCTTTGGCAATCCCCTTGAAGTGATCGACAGTGCCATCGATGCCGCACACAAAAAAACGATTGAAATTGCGAACGATTGGGTTTGCCATTTCTGTACTCCTTGCGTCGGGTCAAGTGTCTGAAAGGTTGGCGGGGCGCGACGGCCGAAGGATGTTTGAACGATTCGGAATTCGCTAATTTGTGATGGTACCGAGCGCAAGCGAACGCAGCAAGTTTTCGGCGTTACACCGCGTGGATAGAGCCCGTGTTTGATGTCGCAACGGCGGCATCGACCCGGACTTCACACTGTCGTCCACGCTCCATTGGCCTTCTGCGACTCGATGCACGCCTCGATGAACGCCATGCTGTGCGCTGCGTCTAGGATCGTTGGGTACTCAACGGCGGCGGCTTCACCGTTTTGTTGCGCGATGATCGCCTCGGCTGCTTCGCGATAAATGTTGGCAAACGCCTCGAGCAATCCTTCGGGATGTCCGCGCGGTGAGCGGCTTAAGCGTGCGATGTTCGCGGGCAGCCCCACGTCACCGCGCCCAATCGTTCGCGCGCTTTCGCCTTCGATATTGAGCTGCAAATAGCCCGAATTGCGCTGCGACCAATCGATCAGTCCGCGCTCGCCATACAAACGAATGCGCACATCGTTCTCGCCACCTGCTGCGGCTTGCGTCACGGTGTATTGCCCGCGTGCACTGCTTTCGAATCGAAGGTTTGCCAGTATCGTATCCACCACGGTTCGACCAGGCATCAGCGCGCCGACATTGGCACTGACGGCGGCAACGCGTTGGCCGACGACGTTGCAAGCCAAGTGCTGCGCGTGGCAGCCAATCGCAGAAAAAACCAGCGCCAATCCGCTGCGCGACGCGTCAAATTTCCATTGCTGACTTGTCGTCATTGGGCCTTGTTCGATCGGCTTGGCCTGTCCGTTTTGGATGTATTCCACTTGCACTAACCGCACCGCGCCAATCGCGCCGTCCGCCACCAGTTGCTTCGCGTAGCGCGTCATCGGATACGCCGAGTAGCCGTGCGTCACGCAGAACACCCGATCATTCGCTTTTGCGCGCGCCGCCAAATCGCGCGCCTCGGCTGCCGTCTTGCTAACCGGTTTGTCGCCAATCACATGCAAGCCCGCATCAAGCGCAGCAACGGCATACGGGTAGTGTGTGTCGTTGGGGGACATGATCGCCACCGCATCAATGCCATCGTCGCGCGCGCGTTCGCCCGCGATCAGCGCCGCTATATCCGCATAGCCGCGCGAGGGATCAAGTCGCATCGCTGCCGCAGCGTCCCGCGAGCGCTCCGCGTGGGAAGAAAACACGCCGGCCACCACTTGCCACGCGCCATCAAGCTCCGCAGCACGTCGGTGCATGCCGCCAATCCAAGAGGTTGGGCCGCCGCCCAACATGGCAATGCGAAGCGGGCGGTGCGGTGTGTTGGGGGCGGTCATGCGAAGCCTTCTGAGTCAACATGCGTTCGCCGACCATACAGCGAACTGCTCGTTCAAAGGCTAGCACCGGCCACGCGGCGATTAGCGCGCGTGGTTCACGATTGGGTGCAGCAACAGCGGCGCAGAATCTACGCAGCCTGCTCCAACGAAAGCCCCGCATGCTCGCGCAGCGGATGAAACTCAATCTTCGGATGCCGCTCTTGCGTGAGGCGCAGGTCGTACGCGGAGGTGAGCAAATACGCGAGGGTGTTGGCCGCGTCGTAAGCGAGCTTCGATGCGTTGTAGTCCATGAATTTCTTCATCTCGGCCGCGTCGTCGCAGGTCACCCAGCGCGCGCCGACGAATTGGCTACCTGAGAGCTTGATGTCCGCTTTGTATTCCGTTTGCAGGCGATGCTGCACGACTTCAAACTGCAGTTGTCCGACCGCGCCCAAGAGCATCAACGAACCGAGCTGCGGCTTAAACACTTGGATCGCGCCTTCCTCGCCGAGCTGCGCGAGGCCTTGCTGCAATTGCTTGCTGCGCAGTGGATTTTTGAGTTCCACCGTTTGAAAAAGCTCCGGCGCGAAGAACGGTAAACCCGTGTATTGCAAGCTCGCGCCGTCGGTGATGGTGTCGCCGAGTTGCACGCCACCGTGAATGGTGAAACCGATGATGTCGCCGGCAAAGGCTTCGTCCACCGCTTCGCGGCGTTGCGACAGAAACGTCACCACGCTCGTGGGGCGCATTTCTTTTGCGGTGCGTTGCACCTTGAGTTTCATGCCTTGCGAATACTTACCGGAACACACGCGCACAAACGCGATGCGGTCACGGTGCATCGGATCCATGTTCGCCTGCACTTTGAACACCACGCCCGAGAAGCCTGCCGCGTCCGGCGCGATTTCGGTCTTGCTGCCGTCCGGATTGGTCGAGGCGCGCGGATGCGGCGCGGGTGCGAGGTCAACCAGCGCGTCAAGCACTTCCTGAACACCAAAGTTGTTCACGGCCGAACCGAAGAACACCGGCGTTTGCTTTGCAGCGAGAAACGCCTCGCGGTCAAACGCAGGCGCGACACCCGCTAGGAGTTCGATGTTCGCCATCGCATGATCGAAATCGGCACCGAAGCGAGCGCGCAACGTCGCGGTGTCGGTGAGTGGAATTTCTTCCACGTCCGATTCGTCAACCGTGTCTTCACCGGCCTTGAACACCCGCATCGTTTGCGTACGCAAGTTGATGATGCCGCCGAATGCGCGACCTTGACCCACTGGCCAAGTCATCGGCACGCAGGGCATGCCAAGCTCGGCTTCCACCTCGTCGAGGAGCTCAATCGGGTCACGGCCTTCGCGATCCATTTTGTTGACGAACGTGAGAATCGGTGTGTCGCGCTGACGGCAGACTTCAATCAGCCGTTTGGTCTGTGCTTCCACGCCGTTCGCTGCGTCGATCACCATGAGCGCGCTGTCGACGGCGGTCAACACGCGGTACGTATCCTCAGAAAAGTCTCGGTGACCCGGCGTGTCGAGGAGGTTGACGACATGCTCGCGATAAAGCATCTGCATGACCGACGACGCGACCGAAATTCCGCGCTGCTTCTCGATTTCCATCCAGTCGGAGGTGGCGTGGCGACTCGCTTTGCGCGCTTTGACGCTACCCGCGACGTGAATTGCGCCCGAAAACAGCAACAATTTCTCGGTCAGCGTGGTCTTACCCGCGTCGGGGTGCGAAATGATGGCAAAAGTGCGACGGCGCGCGACTTCTGCGGTGTGCGGGGTGGCAGTCACGGCAGCGCTTCTGTAGTGCGGAAACCCTTGATTTTAATGGAGTTTCGACTGGAAAACGTATGTGACGATGTGGGAGCGGGCTTGCCTGCGACTAGCCTCACCCAGCGCGAGGCTAGTCGCCATGCCGAGGCGAAATCGCGGGCAAGCCCGCTCCCACACGAATGAATCGGCCGCCCAAAAACTAATTCCGCACCGCAGCACTTGTAATTTTTTGTAATCGCCTGACATTTTGTCGTCGCTCGTTGCGTCTACCCCGTTACAGACTCATTGGCACACCGTGCCTAGTTTTCGCAAAGGAAATTTCTCATGAAAAAGATCGTTTCGGTGACTACGCTCGGCGCAGCGCTCATTTCCGTGTTTGCGGCTACGGCTGCGTCGGCTGACGAAGCCAAACACTTCAACCGTGGCCACGTCGTCGCGCACCGCCCGGCGGTGGTCACGCACGCGCCGGTTCGCCACATTGCACCCCGCTACATCGCCCCACGCCACATCGCCCCGGCTCCCGTGCGCTACACGCACAACCATCGTGGTTACTGGCACAACGGTCGTTGGATCGCGCCGGTCATCATCGGCGGCGTTGCGCTGGCGGCGGCCGCGTCGTACTACGACACCACCTACGTCGCACCGACCACGTACTACGCACCTGCGCCAGTCGCGGTGAGCTACGCGGCTCCGTACTACGACTCACCTTCATCGGTGAACTATGCCGCACCGGCACCTGACGCGTATGCATCGGCTGACAGCGACGGCGACGGCGTGCTTTCGTACCAAGAAGCGACGGTGTATCCGCACTGGCAGCGCAACTTCGGCACCATTGATCGCAACCGTGACGGCTACCTGACGCGCGACGAAGTCGGCGGCTGGCGCACGCACTAATCCACGCGAAAGGGAGCCTTCAAATGAACGCACTTAAATCGCTGTCCGTGCTGGCCGCTGTTGCTTTGATGGCTGTCGCCACCACCGCTTCCGCTGCACCGAATCGTGGCGCAGGGAGCTTCGGCGGCGCTGACGCAAACAAAGACCGCGCGCTCAGCAAAGCCGAATCCTGCACTGGCAAAACGCCAGCCGTTTGCAAACGCTTCGAGCGCATGGATGTCAACCGTGACGGCGTTGTCACCCGCGCCGAGATCAAAGCGTTTCGCAACGCCAAGCGCGTCGCGCGCGGAATGCCGGCGCGGCCTTAATCGCTCGGCCGCAAACAAAAAGGGAGCGCAATGCGCTCCCTTTTTTTATTCGATTCGACTTAATGCGCGGTCAGCGCCTCACACGTAATCGTCTGTTGCAACACATGCGAATCGTCAGGGCCAAGCTCGATCACCTCCGCGCCGCAGTTCGCTGCCTCAAGGCACACGTAATGTAGCCATCCATCGCCTGGTAAATCGGCGAAGGTTTTGATCCATTCTTCGCCCGGATTCCACACCACGAGCGTATTTGTGCCCGAAGTTTTCAGCGTAATTTTTCGTTGCGCGGACGGATCGACCAACTCAAACGTATTACCTGCATCGGCGTAAATCCGATCGCTACGACCCGGATCGCGCGCATCGTGCAAATCCCAATTGCCGTTTTGTGTGTGCTCGTTGAAGTCATCAAACTTGTCGGCATAGGTCACGCCGTTGAGCCCGGTCACATGCACGCGGCGCGCGTCGCCGACGCGGAAATACGTGTGCAGCGCCTGCGTGAAGCGCACGGTTTCGTCGCCCAGATTCACCGTGGTGAGCGCTTGCTCTAGCGCGCGGCCAATGCGCATGGTCAAGATCAGACTCATCGGCACGCCTTCCACCGCAGGCGCTGCGAGCGCCAGCGCGATCTCGCCATCCGCGTTTTGCTGCGCGTGCGTCACCTGCCATTGCAACGTGCGCACCAATCCGTGCTGCGGCGCGTCGGCGGGTTGGCCTTGTTTTGCGAAATACGGCCAACACACGGGGATCCCTCCGCGCAACGGATCCGGCGGGCGCTTCGTCGTCGGCGACATCCACAACACATCATCAAACCCAGCCGGCACAAACGAAAGCACATGTCCGCCAAACAAACTCACGGCCGCCTTCGAGAACGGCGTCGTGATGAGCAATGCGGGCAAGCCCTGAAATTCGCCGAAGCGCAAACCGGGAATGGATGTGGGCATAGTGTTATGGCTTTCTGCGGCAAGCGACAGCTGGGCGGCGCTTGCGGGTTGGTTTTATTGATAGTCGACTAGTGAAGTTTTAGGCCGCCAACGATCGCCTGGCTGTCGTTGGCGCGAAAAAGGTATTACTGCTATTTCCAATCATTGCCCTCATTCTCCGCCCTTCGGCAAGCTCAGGATAAACCAGCCTCCGGCTGGACGGGAATCCAGAAAGTTTTCCGTCGCAGTGGTGCTCGGCAACCGCCAACGCATCAGCATGCTGCCACTGGATCCCCGGCCGTTGGCCGAGGATGACGCCAATAAATGCCAGCTACGACACGCGGCCTCAGCTAATCCCACCATCCACAATAAACGCCTGCCCTGCGCAGCCGCGTGAATCGTCGCTCGCGAGAAAGAGCGCCATCGCCGCCACGTCGTTCGCATTCAGGCGAAATTTCAGCGCTTGGTTGTCGAGGAATTCCTGTTCGAGTTGTGGCGTGACGACTTGCGCCATTTGCTTGGGTGTTTGGATTGCGCCCGGAACGATGCAATTGACGCGAATGCCGCGTGGCCCGAGCTCTTGCGCGAGCGTGCGCGTGAGCCCGTGGATCGCCGCTTTGCTCGTCGTGTAGCTCACAAAGCCCGCCCGACGGCGCATCCAGCTCACGCTGCCCATCGTTATGATCGAACCGCCGCTTGCCATCACGTGCGCCGCCGCCTGCGCGCCAAACACCTGCGGTCGCAAATTGATCGACTGATTGTTGTCCCAGTACTCCGGCGTTAAATCGTCAAACGCGTGCCGCACATCGTTCGCCGCGTTGCCGATGTAGACGTTGAGTTGCCCGCCAAGTGCCTTCGCCGCCGTCGCGATCGTCGCCTGCATCGCCGGCACATCGCGAATGTCGCAATGCCAATAGCGCAGCCGCTCTTTCACGTTCAGCCGCGCCTTCAACTCGTTCGCCGCCGAGTCGTCAATGTCCAAAAAGCCAACGTGCGCGCCTTGCTCGATAAACACCTCCACCAACGCCGCGCCAATGCCAGTGGCACCGCCTGTGATGAAAACGTTCTTGCCGCGAAGGGTGGGGTAGAGATTGGTGAGCTGGTTCATAAGAATTTCTCGGTGATTGTGCCAGTCGATTGCGGTGTCGTCAGCCGCTGATTTCGGTCATCCCGCGTACCGCGCCTCGATCACGCCTGGCGCGTGGTGGCTGGGCAGACGTATCGCGAACAGGCCGCCGGCGTAGGGGTGTTGCGCTAGCTGTTCGTCGCTCATGCGGACGCGGGCGGTGGTGATGTAGAGCGTTTGTAGGTCGTCGCCCGCGAAGGAGCAGCAAGTGATATTCGGGATCGGCAGGTCGATGACGGCCAACAGTTCGCCTTTCGGCGAGATTTTTTCGACGCGAGCACCCGCGAAGATCGCGAGGTAAATGTTCCCTTCAGCGTCGACGCAGGCGCCATCCGGACGCCCTTGCGGCGGGTCGAAGGTGCGCAGCACGCGGCGGTTGCTCGTCGTCGCGGTGCCGAGGTCGTAGTCGAACGCCCAGAGCACGTGGTTTGGCGTGTCAGCGAGCGTGAAGGTTTTGTTGTCCGGCGAGAACGTGATGCCGTTGGCGAGGGTGATCGGATTGGCCTTCGTGCTGAAACGACCGTCCGCTTCGAGGCAATACACATGTGCCGCCCGGCGGTCGCGCGGCTCCCACATCGTTCCGGCCCAGAAGCGGCCCGCGCCGTCGCAGCGACCGTCGTTAAAGCGCACGAACGCTGGGTCGTAGTCGGGGCTCGTCAGGCGCTGCACGGTGCCGCCAAAGGTGTCGATCCGCGCGTAGCCCGAGCGCAGACCAGTGATGAAGCCGCCTGTTTCCGCGAGCGCGAAACAGCCGATCTCTTGGCCGATTTCTTTCGTGTCGTTACGCCCGGTTGACGGGTTGTAGCGGTGCAGGCGCTGGCCGGGTATGTCTACCCAGTAAATGAGGCCTTCGCGCTCGTCCCAACGCACGCATTCGCCAAGGGTTGCGCGGGCGTCGAGGGCGAGTTCGGCCTTTAGCCGTTCGATCGTGTGTGTGGTCATATAGATGATCTAGATGATATATATGTTTGCATTGATCTTATGCTATTCTCGCAATTCGCTTGTGGAGGAGCCGGACCGCGTGAGCAAAGCAAAAAAACGCATCGAAGAACTACGCAGCCAGCGCTGGTTTGCGG
>JAGNQL010000210.1 GCA_017989135.1 Burkholderiales bacterium | reverse complement strand
ACACCGCACCCAGCGAAACCGCCTTGGCCAATAAAGGAAACCGCTTCATACACACACTCCGTCCGTTGAAAACAGAACGCAATATCTGCAACCTGTGTGCGCAGAAAATGAAGCGTGTGAAGTCTGTGTGAAGTCGTTGTCGCCGCAACAGGCTTCCTCAGCGAAAATTCGACGCGCGGTAGGCGACGACTTGGCGTCGCGCCATCGTGTGATGCGCGGCCAAGTCCGCGCCTACAGACCTACTCGACGCGCAACTTTGCCTCTTGCGAGCGCTACGCCCCGGGCAATCTCAATCGCACGCACGTCAGTGAACGCGCCTGCTCCACGCTCAGCGTCCCACCGTGCAGCAGCGCGATTTGTCTTGCAATGGCGAGGCCGAGGCCGCTGCCTTTCGGGCTTCCATCGGGGCGCACCGTGGAGATGAAGCGCTCACCGATACGCTCTTGCACGAACGTTGCAAAGCCCGGCCCTTGGTCGGTCACGTCGATGCTTAGTGCGCCGTGGGAAGCGTGCGCGGTGACGCGAACAACGCCGCCTCGCGGCGAAAAATCAATCGCGTTGCGCACCAAATTATCAATAGCGAGCTGCAGCGTCTCTGCGTCGCCCACGATGTGCGTGGATGATTCGTCGAACACCAGTTGCACGCCGACGCGTTCCGCCTGTGCCGCGGCGTTCGCAGCTGCGCGGACAAACAAAGCCGCTACCTCGATTCGTTGTTGATGCTCCGGCGCGGCCAATTGCTCAAGCTTGGAGAGCTCCAACAAGCGCTCGACCGTCGAATGCATGCGCTCGCTTTGCGCCACCACGTTGTTCGCGAAATGCACACGATCGGCGTCGTTCATCGGCTCGCGCAACAATTCGCCCGCGCCGCGAATCGCGGCAATTGGTGACTTCAGCTCGTGCGTGAGGGCGCGCACCGTGTTCTCCACGTAGCGCTGTCCCTCCAAGCGCTCGCGCATCGCACCCATCGATTTCGCAAGCTTCCCAAGCTCACCGGGCAGCGCAGGCACCGCCGTGCGACGACCCGCGTCCACCTCGTCCGCATAGCGCGCCAGGCGACGCACGCCGCTCACGATCCACAACGTCGCCACCACGCCGACGAGAAGCGACAGCGCGAGCAGCCACGCGCCACCCGCGAGAATTTTTCGCTCTGCGCGCTCAACGAACGGCGCGACGGTATTGGTAGCCTTCGCTAGGCTCAACACCCCAATCTTCTTGCCGTCACGAATGATCGGCGCAGCGACGTGAAAGACCGAGGTGTCTTCGTCGTCAACCGTCGCCCTCGTGGTGCGCGCGCCGTATTTGCCTTGCAGCGTGAGCAACACGTCGCGCCACTTCGAAAAATCTTGCCCGACGGAGCGATTCTCCGAATCGAATTGCACGATGCCTTTGTCGTCGGTAACGTAGACGCGAAAGTCCACCGTTTCCTTCTTGAAACCGTGCACCTGCGCGCTCGGGTTTCGCGTGTTGTACGCCTTCAACGCGCGCGCAAAATCGCCGTTGTTGATCGTGCCTTTCGATAAATCGTTCGCTGCAATTTCGGCCAACATATGCGCCGAGTCGATCATCACGTCTTCCATCACTTCTGCGACGGATGGCTTGATTTCGTTCACAAAAACCGTGAGCACGAAAAACGCCGCAAGACCGATGATGGCGAAGACGGCGAATAGGAGGCGGATGCCTAAGTGCATGTTTGACTTACTAATTCCGCTGTGTTGTGGGAGCGGGCTCGCCCGCGATGACGCGCATGCATTGCAACCCTTCGTTGACCGACCAGACGCTTATCGCGGGCAAGCCCGCCCCCACAAACACTGTGCCCGTCGACGCCTCCACCTTACACACTCACGCTATAGCCCAAGCCCCGGTGCGTCTCAATCGGGTCGAGGTCGGGGCGCGCGGCTTTGAGCTTCGCGCGCAGGGTTTTGATGTGTGTGTCGACGGTGCGGTCGCCGCTTTCTGCGTCACTTCCCCACGCGGCGTCGAGCAGCATGTCGCGCGAACAAATGCGGCTCGGTCGTTCGAGCAGTGTCTTCAGCAACAAATACTCGCGTCGCGTGAGGTTCAGCGCCTCGCCGCCGAGCGTGATGCGCTGCGCGGCTGCGTCAAGCAAGAAAGTCGGAGCCGCCGGTCGCGTCACAGCGGTCACAGACACGCGCCGCAGCACCGTGCGCACGCGCAAACTCACCTCGCGCGGGCTAAACGGCTTCACCACGTAATCATCCGCGCCAAGCTCAAGCCCGACCACGCGATCAATCTCTTCGCTGCGCGCGGTGAGCATGATGATCGGGATGTTCCCCCGTTCCGGCATCGCACGAATCTCACGGCACAAATCAAAACCCGTGCCGTCCGGCAGCCCCACATCAAGCACAACCAACGCCGGAGCGGCATCCCCCGTCGCGCGCAGTTCACGCCGCGCATCCGCAAGCAGCCGCACATGCACTGGCGCAAAGCCATCTGTGCGCAGCGCATACGCCAGCGTTTCGGCGATGGCGTCTTCGTCTTCGACGATCAAGATGCGAGGGCGCGGCGGAGTTTCTTCGGTAGAACTGATGATTGTTGTGCGTAACAAATGGGTGACCAGAGGATATGCCATCGCCGATCGCGCAAGCACGGCGAACGGGTAGATTGCAATTTACAGCTTTTATGCTCTAACGACAGCCAGCTGGTCGATGTAGGCACTTTTCTAATATTGTTGACTATACGAAAAAATTAGCGCTAACGACCGCTGGATGGTCGCTAGCGCCAAAAAGCTGTCATCACGTAATCCAACGATCCGTCGGTTCGGGTGTTAAGCGACCACCCAGCGCCGCCGTTGCGACGGCGAGCGCGGCCGAGTCCGCGCCTACATAGCCCTTGCACGACCGAAACGAATAAACTTTCACCATGCAACACGCTCACACTTCTACGCCCGCCGCCCTCCCCGCCTTGGAGCAACCTTACCTCGATTTGCTGCAACAAGTCAGCACCTCGGGCGCGCACAAGGGCGACCGTACGGGCACCGGCACGCGCTCGGTGTTCGGCGCGCAAATGCGCTTCGATCTCACGCGCGGCTTTCCGCTGCTGACGACGAAGAAGGTGCACTGGAAAAGCATCGCCTACGAACTCCTGTGGTTTCTGCGTGGCGACGGCAACGCGAAATGGCTTCAAGAGCGCGGCGTAACGATCTGGAACGAATGGGCGAAAGCCGACGGCGATCTCGGCCCGGTGTACGGCGTGCAGTGGCGCTCGTGGCCCAAGCGTGAAGAAGACGGCGGAGGCACCATCGATCAAATCGCGCAAGCGGTGGACTTGATCAAGCGCGACCCGAATTCGCGCCGCATCATCGTGAGCGCGTGGAATGTCGCCGATCTGCCGAAGATGGCGCTCATGCCTTGCCACGCGTTTTTTCAGTTTTATGTTGCTTCTCCAACCGTTCGCCCTGAGCTTGTCGAAGGGTCTGCCGAACGGTCCGTTCAACCAGCCAAGCCGCGCCTGTCCTGCCAGCTGTATCAACGCAGCGCCGACCTTTTCCTCGGCGTGCCGTTCAACATCGCAAGCTACGCCCTCCTCACCCACATGATCGCGCAGCAATGTGATCTCGACGTCGGCGATTTCATCTGGACCGGCGGCGATTGCCACATCTACGACAACCACACAGAACAAGTCGCCGCGCAACTCGCACGCACGCCGCTCGCGCCACCAAGCTTAGTCATCAAACGCAAACCCGCATCGATTTTTGATTACGAGTTTGAGGATTTTGAGATTGCCGGGTACGAAAGCCATCCGCCGATTAAGGCGCCGGTGGCGGTGTGAGTTTGCAGCGCGCCGCAACTCCGGAGCGAATCTGTGGGAGCGGGCTTGCCCGCGATTAGTTCAGTCACTGAAGCAGCGCAACGTCCGCGCTCCAAGCGCTTGCGCGACGGCCGCGTTTCAATCGTCGGAAACGCGTATGTGCTAACGACCGTCACTGCGCGTCGTGAACCACGCTTCGCAAATTTTGATGCCGCCCGAACGGCGATCCGTTGCTTGCGCGAAAGCGATAACAACGGTTTCACGAAGACTTTCGCGTTCGTGTTGATGCCCGATCATTTGCACTGGATGATTTCGCTTGAGCGCGGGACGCTGGCGGACGTCATGAGGCGGTTCAAGTCGCTTACTGCGCGTGAAATCAATCAACTGCATGGGACGTCGGGAACAGACGTTTGGCAGCCGGGATTTCATGACCGTGCGCTGCGCACCGAAGATGATCTGCCTGCGCATGCCCGTTACATCGTCGCAAATCCGGTGCGCGCAAGGATCGTGCGGCGCGTTAGTGAATACCCATTCTGGGATG
This sequence comes from Burkholderiales bacterium, assembly GCA_017989135.1. Lineage (GTDB taxonomy): Bacteria > Pseudomonadota > Gammaproteobacteria > Burkholderiales > Casimicrobiaceae > Casimicrobium. The sequence goes on along the minus strand of JAGNQL010000210.1, from coordinate 312 downwards.
CAATTTGGCTCTGATCGTCAACGCATCAACGACGCAACGCTTATCGCGGGCAAGCCCGCTCCCACAAATCTGCGCGCTGCCGAGCGCAAGGAGTCAATCTATGAAACCCATCTGCGCCGTAATGATTCATGCCTCCGATGTGCCCGCCGCGTTGGCTTGGTACGCGCACGCATTTCCGCTCGCAAAGCGCAAAGTCATCACCTGGTCGGAAGGCGTTTTTGAGTGCTTGGAATTGGACGGGGTGCAAATTGAAATCGTCCCTGCCGACGAAAAAGTGGCGTCCGGCGCGGCGGGTAGCGTGGTGTATTGGCA
>JAGNQL010000047.1 GCA_017989135.1 Burkholderiales bacterium | reverse complement strand
CGAGCGGCCAGCCGGTGGTGAGTTATTACGACGCGACCAACAGCGACCTCAAGCTCGCCACCTGCACGGCGAACTGCGCGACGGCCAGCCCGACCTGGCAGATCGTCACGGTCGATAGCGTCGGCGCTGTGGGCCAGAACACCTCGCTCGCCCTGAACGCCAGCGGCCAGCCGCTGGTGAGTTACTACGATGACACCAACCTCGACCTCAAGCTCGCCACCTGTACCGCGAGCTGCGCGACGGCCAGCCCCACCTGGCAGATCGTCACGGTCGATAGTGGCGGCTTTGTGGGCGGGGACAGCTCGCTCGCCCTGAACGCCAGTGGCCAGCCGGCGGTGAGTTACTGGGATCGCACCAACAGCGCGCTCAAGCTCGCCACGTGTACGGCGAACTGCGCGACGGCCAGTCCGACCTGGCAGATCGTCACGGTCGATAGTGGCGGCGATGTGGGCTTTTACCCCTCGCTCGCCCTGAACACCAGCGGCCAGCCGGTGGTGAGTTACTTCGATGCCACCAACGATGACCTCAAGCTCGCCACGGTTCTGGCTGATTTCACGGTGACGGCGAGCCCCAACCCGGCTTCCGCCGCCGGCGTCTTGACCTGCGCCCCGACCAGCGGAGGCACGCAAGCAGCCACCGCCGGGATCATCTCTGGCCTGACGGCAAGCTGCGTCGCCACACCGAATGCGGGCTACACCACGCAAAGCATCTCGGGCTGCGGCGGCACGGCTACCGGCGTCGGCGTGAACAGCTACACGACCGGAGCAGTCACCGCGAACTGCAGTGTCACCGCCACTTTTGCACCGACCACAGTTGGAGCTTGTGGCAGCGCGAACGGCCTAGCAAGTCTCGTCGCGCCCACGGCGAACCTCTGCAGCACCGGGACTGCGAGCGCGGTTACGACAGCGGCTGGCAACTTCAACTGGACGTGCTCCGGCTCCGTCGCCGCGATCACGACGGACGATGCGAGCTGTGCTGCGCCACAACAGTTCACGATCACATCTTCGCCCGTCGGGGCGGGCTACCTGACCTGCACGACGAGCACGGTCAACGCAGGCGCCACCGTCAATTGCACGGCCACGCCATTTGGCGACTACATCACGCAAAGCATTTCAGGTTGCGGCGGCACCGCCACCGGACCCGGTGTGAACACGTTCACCACGGGCGCGGCCACCGCCAACTGCACGGTTAGCGCCGTCTTCGTCGCGCTGCAGCCTGTGGCGGTGCCGACGCTCCATCAGTGGATGCTCGTGGTGCTTGCGCTGCTGATATTGGGTGTGGCGTCACGCTCCGCATCGAGTTTGCGAGAGCCTTTCCGTCGGAGTTGGCCGCGCTAAACGGACGCAACCGAGCCACGGTTTTTTCAGCGAGATTCGCGAGCGCGGCAAACGCCGCGCGACCATGGCGTCGCGTTACGCGTACACGCGCGTGACGATCTCAGCCACGCACGCAGGTTTCGCGTGGCCTTCGATCTCGATGGTGGTTTCCCACACCATTTGTACGCCGCCTTTAATTTCTTCGGTTTCAAGCAATTTGAAGCGAGCACGCACGCGCGAATCCACCTTCACCGGCGCCATAAATCGCACGCGGTTGGTGCCGTAGTTCACACCCATTTTGATGTCGACGTATTCCATGCACTGATCTTTGAACAGCGGTACCAGCGAGAGCGTCAGGTAGCCGTGCGCGATGGTCGTGCCGAACGGCGACTCTTTCGCGGCGCGTTCGGCGTCGATGTGAATCCATTGATGGTCACCCGTGGCGTCGGCGAATTGATTGATGCGCTCTTGCGTGACGGTGACCCAGTCAGACGGGCCAACTTCGCGGCCGAGCCAATCAGAAATTGTGGCGAGGGAGAGACGTGTTTTCATAGCGGAAAGTGTAGCGGGTGCGTGGGTTGGGAGCCAATGCCGATTGCCTAGAGTTCAGGTGCGCGCGGGCATGGTCCAGTACTGCTGGCTTGCCAGGTAGGCGACGACTTGGCGTCGCTTGATGCAGGCCGCGACAGTGTTGGTGCTGCGCATTTCAAGGGAATTTCTGTTATATGACTTTTCGCATAAAACGACAGCCAGGCGGTGAAAGCAGCCTGAAAAGTTACGTAGTCGACTATGTTGGAAAAATCTGCCAAACGACCACCAGGCCGTCGTTGCGGCTAAAAAGCTGTTGCCAAAGTTTTGGTGACTGCCGCGACCATCACTCGCGCAAGATCGCGCGAATCACCGCGTTCACTTCATCCGCGTGTTCGCGCGCCACCCAATGGCCCGCGCCTTCGATGCGGTGAATGCGCACGTTCGGTACGTGCGTCTCGATGCCGTCCAGCAACACCGGATGCAACGCTCGGTCGCCAGTGCCCCAGATGATTTGAGTTGGCACGGTGACGTGAAACTGCTCGGGTTTTAGAGCGGCGGCAACGGCGGCAGCGCGGCCGGGCTCGTCGGGCGTATCGGGACGCAACGGCGACACGCGATAGAGGTTGCAGCCACCGGTAAGTCCGCGCTGCCAACACGCGCGATATTCGGCGCGCTCGGCCTCGCTCATGGCGTCGAGCATGGCGAAGAGGCGCTTGAAATCGTTTTCGGCAAGCGCGTCTTCTGCGCCGGGACGTCGCAGCCAATTCATGTACTGACTCGAGTCTTGCTGCGCGTGGTCCGTCGCGAGTGCTTTGGCAAAGGTCACCGTGTGCGGAGAATTGACGACCACGAACCGACGCATGGTTTCCGGAAACTGCGCCGCTAAACCCCACGCCACCGCGCCGCCCCAATCGTGCGCGATCACGGCCTCTACCGGCGCGCCCAGCGCGTCAATCACCGTCCGCAAATCGCCAATCAGATTCGTCGCCTTGTAAGCGGGCACGTCCAACGGTTGCGACGACAAATTGAACCCGCGCATATCAATCGCGACGCAGCGGTAGTCGTTCGAGAGCGCTTCAAGCTGGCGTCGCCACGTAAACCAAAACTCCGGAAAACCATGCACAAACAAGAGCGTCGGCGCGCCCGCAGGACCGCACACCTTGGCGTGCAAACGAATGCCCGGTGCGGTGTCGAAGAAGTGAGATTCGAGATTCATCGTCGGAAATGTACTGCACGCCGCCGCCGAATCGTCACGCCGCACGCTCCGTTCGCGCAGCGAATCTGCAACTGGCGACGCAAACGTGCAGCTCATCGCACGCCCCTTTCGCGTAGGAATGGCATCGGCAGAATTCATCTCACTGCGATGTCGCAGGCACTTTCGGGGGATAAAACCATGAATCCACTTCGCTACGCCACCCAACCGTTTTCCATTCTGACGCGCGCCATCACGGCGCCGCTGAATTTCATCTTCGTCGTTGGCCTGTGCTTCTTCATTAACTGGATGGTTTCGCCGGGCAATTGGTGGGTGAAATGGGTTGCGTTCGGCATGGGCATCACGGTGATCGTCGCTTGGGCGCGCGCATTCAAGTTGGTGCTCGCCATCGTGGTGCTCGCCGCGATTGGCACCTTCATTTACAAACGCTACGGCGCACAAGCCCGCGCCAAGTACGACGCGTGGCGCAACGAAGGCACACCGAAGCAGCCCGCTGAGGCCGTGCAATACCTCATCGAGAACAAGCCCGCGATGGCGTCGGTGGTTTGAATCCGAAACGCAGCTCTTGAACCGAGCGCGATTGGCACAAAATGAGACCAATCGGCAGCGCGCAGGGAGGGTCCCCGCGCTACGCATTTCGCGCACGCCTCATTTTTTTCGGAGAAATAGTTTGAAGCTCTACTACAGCAACGGCGCTTGTTCCCTGTCGCCCCACATCGTTCTGCGCGAAGCGGGCTTGCCATTTGACCTCGTGCGCGCCAGCACGAAGACGCATGCGCTCGACGACGGCACCGACTTCTATACGATCAACCCGAAAGGCTCCGTGCCGCTGCTTGAGCTCGACAACGGCGAGCGTCTTACCGAAGGTCCGGCCATCGTGCAATACATCGCGGATCTAGTGCCAGATCGCCATCTTGCGCCGTTGAACGGCACCTTCGCTCGTTCACGCCTGCAAGAGTTGCTGAACTTCATCACCAGCGAATTGCACAAAGGCTTCTCGCCATTGTTCAATCCAAAGACGCCGGACGAATACAAAACGATCGCTCGCGAAAACCTCATGAAGCGTTTCGCGTTTATCGAAACGCAACTCGCAGGCAAGAACTACACCATGGGCGAGAACTTCTGCGTGGCTGATGCGTACCTCTTCACGGTCACCAACTGGGCGAAGGTCGTGGGTGTTGATGTGACGGGCTTCGCCAACCTGCAAGCGTTCATGGCGCGCATGGCGGCACGTCCAGCTGTGGTTGCCGCGATGACCGCTGAAGGCTTAATCAAAGCTGCGTAATTGGTTTGTGCGGCGAATATCGCCGCAAAAAAACGACAACGGCCCTTGCGATGCAGATGCACCGCAAGGGCCGTTTTGTTTCTGACGGGAGCGTTGGTTAACGCACCACCGAGGTCGCCGCAGCCACGGCTAATTTCCAATCTTTCGCTGCCGTCTTGCTGTAGTCCACTTTCTCGGTCAGTTCGCGCAATTGCGCCGTGGCCGGATTGTTGCCGCCGATGGCGAACCGATCTTGCAAGTAGTACGGAGGAATGGATTGGTAATACAGCACAGCGCGTACAACTTTCACCTGCGGTGCTAGTGCCGGCGGCACTCGGTAGGTCACGATGTCGTTGCCCTTTCCCGTGTAGTAGCCGGGGCTCAGCTGCGCATTCACCGCAACCGGTTTCGTCCAATCGGCGTAAGGCCCCGTTGCTTGCCAACCGATGGGCATCAAGCGATTGTCTTTGACTTGAGTGGCAAGCCCCAGAAAGCTGGTAGTGAGCAATCCGGCTACGTCTTTATCGCGCGATTCGTAAATTTGCACCTGCTTGTTGCTGGTGATTAAGCGCTGATGCGGCTGCCACTGCGTTTTGCTGAATTCGGTAACGAGTGGTTGCCCCGCGTCGTCGATGAGCACGCCTTTGTTGGTGCTTCGGCCAGATGACCAAACCACTTTGCCCGATGGATCGAACGCGGAGAACTCAATGTAGGCGCGGCGGAAACCCACACCCGATGGAAATTTGTGGCCGGTTTTGTTGACGACCTCGACATCCACTTCCAAACCGTTCGGCCCGGTGCGCCGCAGCTTCAGGGCAACTGACGCGGTGTCGCTTTGCACTTGGCGCACGGTTTCTAACGTCGAGAACTCTAAGCGCGGGACGAACTTGAAGGTTTTCGTGTCGTAGTTCGGGTCGCCGGTGGTCAGCCCCAATCGATCGCCAAATTGCTTGAACATTTCGAGCACGAATACGTTCGCGCCGACAAACGTGTGGCGAGAGAAATTGTTGCGCGGCGTGAGGGTGATGTCCGCCAACGCTGCTGTGTTTGGGAACGGCTTTCCTTCTGCGTCGACATACGTGTTGTCTTCGATGTTTGCGATCACAGTCGTGATCGACGGGCTTCGCTTGCCGCCGCCCGTGTTCATCGTATTAGGCATGTGACAGCCTTGGCAGGTCACCGGCGTTGCGCCAGCCTTTGGTGGCGCTTTGGTCTGGAATGCGCTGTTGAGCCATTCGAGATACGTTGTCTGCTCGTGCGATTTTTTTGCGCCCTCGAAGCTCTTGCGATCATAGGTTTTGCGTGCGTCGAGAATTGGTGTTTCAACAACGTGGCACGAGCCGCACATGGCCGGATCGGCAATCGCGTCGCCATGTTTCGGCGTGAGGCCGACCGAGTTTTGCATCGGGTACGGCTTCACGTCTTTGAATGGCCCGAACACCGTTTTCGGATCAGTCACTTTGAACTTACCAGTGAAGCTTGCTTCGGTGCCGAGTCCGTCCGGCGTCATACGGTGACACGCGAGACACGAGATGCCGTCGCGAGCGAGCCCACCGTAGATCGCGTTCGGCCCGCTGGTCGCCAAGAAATCTTGATGAGTGAAGAGGCTTCCCGGTTGATCGATACTCTTTTGGCGTTGTCCCATGACGCCATGGCAGGTGTAGCACGCGTTGTTGATTTCGGCGGCGACAGATGGATACAACAGCGTCTCGGTTTCGCGCTGCGCCTGAAATACTGGATCGCGCCCGGCGAGGCCCATGAGCGACGCACCCCATTCACCGAATGGCGAAATATTGGTCAACGGCGCGGTCGGATACTGCGCAGGTGGGAGATTTTGCGGCCAGGTCATGTTCGCCTGCACGCCAAAAGCGAGATTGCTCGCGTCGTGGCAGCCGGCGCACACGTCGGATGTGTAGAACGTCGACGAGCCGCTCGCGCCGACGATAACGCGACTTTCTTTCTGCGAGGGGATGTAGCTTGCTGCGAGTGGATTTGCCGCGGGTGCTGTCGCGGCTGGCGTCGCTGCGAGTCCCAATTTCGAATGCATCGACCCACCGAGAAGTCCGTTCGCGACGGGCATCGCGGTGCCGCCGAACGGACCGTTGCCGATGTTGACGAGCGCCGCAAACGTGAGCTCTGGTGAACTCGACGAACCGTGGCACGCGACGCAATTCGGGTCGTAGAACTGACCGCCGAAGAGGCCGTCGCCGCCTTTGGGTTTGGTCGGGTCAACGTAGCCCCACAGCCACCCGTCGTATGACGCGCTCTTCTGTTTGATGATCAGCGCCCAGCCGTTCACATCGCCCCTCGCGCCGTTGTTATCGGCATACATCTGTTTGAGGATCAACGCGCCATCAGGAATGCCACCCGCCGGACGGCCGGCTTTGAGCCATGTGTACACGGACGGCGCGTAGTAGTTGAGCACATAGCCATGCACCGACGCTTTGCCGCTCGGCGCGGGGCCGCTCATGCGCGGCGCGGCGTCGTGCGGCCAGTTCAGGAGCTGCGGGCAACCAGCCCACACAAAATTGGCCACACCTTGCATGTTGCTCGCAGATAGCGGCGCGAGGCAAACAGCGGGCGGCGGCGCGGCCACAGCCGCCGATGCTGGTGGAGTGCCGGCGGTCGCCGGAGGCTGTCCCGCTGACGGTGCGAGCTGCGCGCTCGCCGACGCGCTGACCGATAGCGCCAAAGCTGCCGATGCCGCTCGCCACAGTTTGCTGCGCGGCGTTTGCGCCTTTGGCTGCATGGCAGATGCGTGCGAGAGGTGATGCTTCATGCGGCGCTCCAATGAATAACCGAAGTTTGTTTCGGATTATTCTGATGAAAAGGCGCGCCGGACGCAAGCAATCAAATTTGCTGGGTTCATTCGTGAATGTTTGACGGCCGTTCGAGGTGTTCATCCAACCCATGTGTACGCGCGGACTCGGCCGAGTCCTCGTCGGTTTGTCGCGTAACAAACTGTGTTGAATCAGTGTCCGCCGAACGGTGACTCATGACACAACGCAAGCCGAAGCGACCGCACGACGGGTGCATTCGACGTAACCCGGCAAAATGCTCGCATGGAAGCTTTTCTGATTTCAACGGGCATCGTCGCCCTCGCCGAAATTGGCGACAAGACCCAACTCCTCGCATTTCTTCTCGCAGCGAAATTCAAAAAACCGTGGCCGATTGTGGCGGGCATTTTCGTGGCCACGATTGCGAACCACGCCGGTGCCGGTGCGCTGGGGGCGTGGATCACCGCCGCCGTCGGCCCGCAGATCATGCGCTGGGTGCTCGGCATCGGCTTTATCGCGATGGCGATTTGGACGCTCATCCCCGACAAGATTGACGAAGACGAGGCGGGCAGCACGCGTTCGCGGTTCGGCGTTTTTGGCACGACGGTTGTCGCATTTTTTCTGGCCGAAATGGGCGACAAGACCCAGATCGCCACCATCGCGCTTGCGGCGCAGTACAACGCGTTTTATGCAGTCGTAGCAGGCACAACGCTCGGCATGATGATCGCCAACGTCCCGGCCGTGTTCCTAGGCAGCAAAATCGCCAACAAAGTTCCGGTGCGCTTGGTGCATGGGATTGCGGCGTTGATATTCGCGGTGCTGGGGGTGGCTACGTTGCTCGGTTGGGGGGCTCGGTTTGGGTTTTGATGGGTCGCGTATCCACGCTAGCCACCGGTAGCCCTTCGATGCGAAGCGCGTCTGGGTTCCTGTCTTAACGCCGAGGGCATTTCGTACATTGGTTCGATGAACAAATGCCTTGACGCGCTGCGCTTCTCAAGGCTACGGATTACGCGATACGGTCAGCGCAGAATGCTCGGGAGGAGGGAACGGGGTGAGCACCCTGCGCTGACCGCATCGTCATGGTTGTTGGTGACGCTTGGGCAACGCGTTGCGCACCACGCGTCTGGAAATGCGCTTTCGCATGTTTTGGTTCGCCATGATTAGGCGAACGCTTTAGCGAGCACAGCGAAGAGTTGGTTGGTTTGCGTTGCTGCCACGCCTTGGAAACCAGCGGCGATCACGGTGGTCAACGCGAACGTTGTGGTGGCTGACACAGCGGCGGTGAGTGCGCGATCAACGGTGGAAAGTGTGCCGGTAAATCGCGTGGTGGATTTCATGATCATGTCCCTTTGTCTTGACTTCAATGGCATCGCGTTGTTGCGATGGAATGAACTTTAGCGGGGCATGATTTAGCGTGCTACGGGCAAGCGACGAACTGCGGAAAACGTGCGCGAAACGCCGAAAAGCGGGGCGGAGAGAGCGTGCTGTGGGAGCGACGGAAGCCGCGATAACCGCTATCGCGGTTTCCACGGCGGCTACGCGCACGCTGCCGAAACGCGATCGCCGCTACTCACTTGCGCGCTGATCCGCAGCCGGTGCCTTTGTACCAAGTTTCCGATACAGCGTTTGCCGACTGATACCGAGGCAGCGCGCGGCGAGTGAGATGTTGCCGCGGCTGTTTTCCAACGCCTGATGGATGGCCGAACGTGAGAGTTCGTCAAGGTTTTGCGCCGCAGCGGCAGGGCGTGATCGCGTCGCACGCGCTGTGGTCATCGCCCGCAGTACGTCAAGTGTGTCGTCTGCCAAATGCGATTCGTTGATGCCATGCTCGTCCGGTCCGAGCAACGCACAGGCCGTTCGCAAGACATTCGCGTATTGCCGCAGGTTTCCGGGCCATGTGTATTGGCTCAATCGCGTGAGCAATTCTGCGTCGACATGCACATCGCGCTCGGGGCTTAATGTTCGCAATAGTCCCTCGGTCAGCGCGTGGAAATCCGTGCGTTCACGCAGCGGAGGTAGCTCAACCGTCAGGCCGTTGATGCGGTAATACAGATCGCTGCGGAATGCGCCGCTTTCCGAGTCTTCGCGCAGCTTGCGATTGGTCGCGCAGATGAGCGCAAAATCGACCGCAACGGGCTGCCCGCCGCCGACGGGTGTTACTTGACGTTCTTGCAGCACGCGCAACAAGCGCGTTTGCAGCGCGAGCGGCATGTCGCCAATTTCGTCTAGGAACAGCGTTCCGCCGTGCGCTTCACGCAGGCGGCCGGGGTTGCCTTCGCGCCGCGCGCCAGTGAATGCGCCGCTGGTGTAGCCGAACAACTCTGCCTCGATCAGGCTGTCTGACATAGCCGCGCAATTAATCGCGACGAACGGTTTGCTGCCACGCGCACTGCTCTCGTGCGCCGCGCGCGCGAAGAGCTCTTTGCCAACGCCGGATTCGCCTTGAATGAGGAGCGCAATGGGTTTGTCGAGCACGCGGCGAGTCTTTTCTGCTGCCGCGCGCCAACGCAGGTCGCCAGTGTCGAGCTTCGCGAGTGCGTCCTTTGTGACGGTTGCGCTTGGTGCTATTGCACGCTGAGTCGGCATGCCCGCAACGGTCGACGCATCGGCCTGAATATTCGCGAACAGAACACTGCCATCGCGGCGGCGCACTTGCAGCGGCAGTAGCGGGCGACGGCGATGATGTGTAAAAAGTTCTTCCATGCGCAAGTCGAGCACACGACCAATCGGCGTGCCGCTTAGCTGCTGTGCGGTAATGCCGAGCATCGCAAGGCCGCTGCGGTTCGCGCCGACTATCCAGCCGTCGTCGGAGAGCGCGACGATGCCTTCCGCGACAGTACCGATGCCTTCAGGGTGCGCGTGCAAGTGCAACCGCACATTGCGCTTACACGACGCACTCATCAAGCGGTTCTCAATCATCCGCGCCGCCGTGCTCACGAGCCCAAGCGTGTGCGGATGCCCCGTGCGTTGTTCGCCGGAAATGTCAAGAATGCCCATCAGATGCCCAGTGGACGAGAAGATAGGTGCCGCAGCACAGGTCAGAAATCCGTTACGTTCCAGAAAGTGTTCCGCGCCATGAATCTCTACCGGAGCGCGCTCTGCAACGGCGGTGCCGATGGCGTTTGTGCCGCGATGGTCCTCATGCCATGAGGCTCCGCACGCGAGCGCGACGCGTTCGGCCTTATCGAGAAAATATGCGTCGCCCATCGTGTGCATCAAGGTGCCGCTGGCGTCGGCCAGTACGACAACGTTTTGCGCAAGGCGCACCTGTTCGAAGAGGTACTCCATGACGGGGCGCGAATGGGCGATGAGTTCGTGATGACGCGCGATGAGCTGTCCGAGGGCTGACCCAACGACGTACTCCGGCTCGCTCAATCGGCCCGTGGGTTGCAAGCCCGCGGCGAGACTGCGCTGCCACGAGTGCGCGACGCGCTCGCCTAGCACGCCCGGCGGGCACCGCCCGTTGTCGATAAAGAACCGCCGTGCCTGACGCAGGGTCATTGCGGGCGTGGATGCGCTCATCCGTGTCACTCCTTGTAGGTTCGACGGGTCTTTGCCCGACTGTTTTCCGCAGTATAGAAACGCGCCCGAACCCGCGCAACGCAAACTCGGCGCACCTGCGTCAACTGTTCCAAATTGCAACAGGTGTCCTGTCCGAGTGTCACGCGGACGGACACGGACAAATATGTAACTGCGCTGAAATGTCTTTTTTAATCAACGGCTTAGCCTGTGGTGCTCTGATGGCACGGAACTTGAGTTACTGGCTTAGCCCAATTAGAGGCCCAGAACACCAACGCAGTACAACCCAAAGGAAGACCACATGATTTACGCAGCACCCGGCGCACCCGGCGCCAAGATCGCTTTCAAATCGCACTACGACAACTTTATCGGCGGCAAGTGGGTCGCGCCGGTGAAGGGGCAGTACTTTGACGTAATCACGCCCGTGAACGGCAAGGTGTACACCAAGGCCGCACGTTCTGGCGCAGAAGACATCGAACTCGCACTTGACGCTGCGCATGCTGCGGCCGACGGTTGGGGCAAGACCGACGCGGCCACCCGTTCCAACATTTTGCTGAAAATCGCTGACCGCATCGAAGCCAATTTGGAATTGCTTGCGTACGCCGAAACCGTGGATAACGGCAAGCCGATTCGCGAAACGCTCGCCGCCGACATTCCTCTCACGGTCGACCATTTCCGTTACTTCGCGGGCTGCGTGCGTGCGCAGGAAGGCGCGCTGAGCAACATCGACGAAAACACCGTCGCTTACCACATTCAAGAGCCGCTGGGCGTAGTCGGACAAATCATTCCGTGGAATTTCCCGATTCTCATGGCCGCGTGGAAACTCGCGCCAGCATTGGGCGCAGGCAACTGCGTTGTACTGAAACCCGCCGAAAGCACGCCGATCAGTTTGTTGATCCTCGTCGACCTGATTGCGGACCTATTGCCCGCTGGCGTACTCAATATCGTCAACGGTTACGGCCGCGAAGCCGGCATGCCGCTCGCTAACAGCAAACGCATCGCCAAGATCGCATTCACTGGGTCGACCAGCACCGGTCGCGTCATTGCACAGGCTGCAGCGAACAACCTGATTCCCGCAACGCTCGAACTCGGCGGCAAATCGCCCAACGTGTTCTTCGCTGACGTGATGGACAAAGATGACGGCTTCCTCGATAAAGCCATCGAAGGCCTCGTGTTGTTCGCGTTTAACCAAGGCGAGGTTTGCACCTGCCCGTCGCGTGCGCTGATTCAGGAGAGCATTTACGACAAGTTCATGGAGCGCGTGTTGAGACGAGTTGCAGCGATCAAGCAAGGCAATCCGCTCGATACCGACACCATGATCGGTGCGCAAGCGTCGAAAGAGCAGCTCACGAAGATTCTCTCGTATCTGGACCTTGGCAAGCAGGAAGGCGCTGAGGTGCTCATCGGCGGTGCGCAGGCTAAGCTCGGTGGCGATCTAGACGCGGGCTACTACGTGCAGCCTACGCTCTTCAAGGGCCACAACAAAATGCGCATTTTCCAAGAAGAAATTTTTGGACCCGTGCTTGCTGTGACAACTTTCAAAGACGAAGCCGAAGCGCTCGCAATCGCGAACGACACACTCTACGGTCTTGGCGCTGGCGTATGGAGCCGCAACGGCAACGTCGCTTACCGCATGGGTCGTGCGATCAAGGCTGGTCGCGTGTGGACCAACTGCTATCACGCGTACCCCGCGCACGCGGCATTCGGCGGCTACAAAGAATCCGGTATCGGTCGCGAGACGCATAAGATGATGCTCGATCACTATCAGCAAACGAAGAACTTGCTCGTGAGCTACAGCGAGAGCAAACTAGGTTTCTTCTAAGCCGGGTTCGCAATCAAAAAAAGGGGCGCAACACGGCCCCTTTTTCATTCTGGTTGAAGGAAGAAATCATGCTGGAAAGAGTCCTTGCGACACCGGCTGCAGTTGAGCTGATCGAGATCCTCAAGTCGAAGCACGGGCCTGGCCTGATGTTTCATCAATCTGGCGGTTGCTGCGACAACAGTGCGGCCAATTGCTACCTGCTTGGTGAACTGACCATCGGCGCGGGCGACGTGTTTCTTGGTGAAATTGGTGGTTGCCCGTTCTACATCGGGAAGGCGCAGTACCAGTATTGGCGGCACACGCAGCTCATCATCGACGTCATTGAGGGCCACGGCGGTACATTCTCGCTAGAGGGCCCGGAGGGCAAAGCTTTTCACACGCGCTCGCGTGTGTTTACGGAAGCCGAGATGGCCGAGGTCGATGCACTGGATCCGGCAGGTGCGCGACCATAGACGATACGGTCAGCGCAGGATGCTCGGGAGGAGGAAGTGGGGGTGAGCACCCTGCGCTGACCGCACCGTCATGGTCGGTGGTGACGCGTGGGCAACCAGTTGCCCACCCTGCGTCTGGTAATTTGCTTTCGCATGTTTTGGTTCGCCATGATTAGGCGAACGCTTTGGCGAGCATGGCGACGAGTTCGTTGGTTTGCGTTGCCGCAACGCCTTGAAAACCAGCGGCGATGGCGGTGGTCAACGCGAAGGTTGTGGTTGCTGACACAGCGGCGGTGAGTGCGCGATCAACGCGTGAAAGCGTGCCGGTAAATTGTTTGGTGGTTTTCATAATCACGTCCCTTTGTTTTGGTTTCAGTGGCATCGCGTTGTTGCGATGGAATGAACTTTAGCGGGGCATGATTTCGCTTGCGACGGGCAAGCGATGAACTGCGGGAAGCGTGCGCGAAACGCTGAAAAATGGGGTGGAATGTTTAAACGTAGGGTGGATGGCGCATCACGCATCCACCCTACGAACTCGATGCTAAACCGACATCCCGCCCGACACTTCGATCACTGCGCCGTTGATGTAGCTGGCCTCGTCGCTCGCTAGAAATGCATACACATTGGCGATTTCTTCAGCAGTGCCCAAGCGGTGCAGCGGCACGCGGGCTTTCATTTCGTCGAGCACTTTGTCGGGCATGGTGGCGAGGATCGGCGTGGCGATAAAACCTGGCGCAACGGCATTGACGCGAATGCCTTTAGGGCCGAGTTCGCGGCTCCATGTTTTGGTGAAGCCGATTACACCGAATTTAGTCGCAGCGTAATTCGTTTGTCCGAAATTTCCGTAGATTCCCACCACCGACGAAGCATTCAAAATCACGCCGGAGCCCTGCGCCACCATCACGTCGGCAACTGCTTGCGAGCAATGAAACACGCCACGCAGATTTACGTCGACCACACGGTCAAATTGCTCCAGTGTCATTTTCTGCAAGCGCGCGTCTTGCGTGATACCCGCGTTGTTCACCAACACGTCGATGCGGCCAAAATCCGCCTTTACTTTTGCAACGACGAGATCGATGCCCGCGCGGTCGGTCACATTCAACACATACCCTGCCGCTTTCGCGCCCAGCGCTTCGCAAGCCTTCACCGCGTCGTCCACGCCCGCTTGCTTGATGTCGCAGATGACCACGACCGCGCCTTCGCGCGCGAATTTGAGCGCGGTGGCGAGGCCGATGCCTTGCGCCGCGCCGGTGATGAGGGAGACTTTGCCTTGGAGTCGTTGAGTTGGGTTCATGCGTTGAAATGAGAGAGGAAATGCGATGAGTTTACCGAAGCGATACGTCGCGATGTTGCGATGCAGCAAGTCTGTGCTTTGAGGACTTGTGCAATTGCTTGACGCGCTGCGCTTCTCAAGGCTACTTCTTCACACGACGCGGTCAGCACTGAGTGCTCGGAAGGAGGGGCCGGAGAGAGCACGCCGTGCTAACCGCGCAGTCATGGTTGGCACACCGGCGAAGCCTCTGGCTGTATTGTGGTCGGTTCAGTGGCCGAGTCCATGCAATGCCCTAAGATTCAAAACGTTCATCGCAGGCTCAATGCCGACGTTCCATTTGCTAAAAAAATCGCATGACAACTACGCAGACGCTACGTGAAGATGAGATGGACATCGTGTCGCAATTGATTGACTTTTTGCGTCACATTGGCTTGACTGTGGTTGAACATCCCCTGTCCGAAGCGACGTTTTTACCTGGGCTCGCGATAGAGCACGGTACCCTCGTCGTTGACCGAGCTGCGCTCCTGTATCCTGGCGATGTATTGCATGAAGCAGGTCATCTCGCGGTTATTCCCGCTGCCGAACGCGCGTTTCTTCACGAGAATGTAGGCGCTGATGGCGGGCCGGAAGTGGGCGCGATAGCCTGGTCGTACGCGGCGGCGATGCACTTAGGGCTCGCTCCGTCAGTGCTCTTCCACGAAGCAGGTTACAAAGGCGGCGCTGCAAACCTCATCGAGAACTTTGCAGCTGGTCGCTACATCGGCCTGCCAATTCTTGTCTGGCGCGGCCTGACCGACGCACCGGATAGCAGAACGGTCACCGCAACAACGTATCCGGGCATGAAGCGCTGGCTAGCGGAGTAGTCGCAACCGCGCACTTTTGCAAACTCTCATAGGCTCGCGCACACGACGCCACGACCGCCTCACGTAACACCGGTGACGCCTCGTCGCGCTTGCGTTGTGAGTCATCGGAGAACGTATCGCTCGGGCGCTTGGCATCACGTTCCGTGCATGCCACAAGAGAGCGAATGGTCGCCTCATCATCACCCAAACCCAAAACTTCTCTAAGTTGTGTCCACACAATTGACGGTAGCGAGCGGTAGCTCAGTGCCATCACACCGCCGCCCGCACAAGCCACGGCGCCAGCAGCATAAATCTCGCCCAACACCGCCGCGATGTAGCGCTCTGGCGAAGTCCACACCGCTTCGTCGAACGGCACGCAACGCGTGATAGCACCGACCGCGCCGGGGATCATGTAGGTCGCCGTGTCTTGAAGGTGCGACGCCGCGACTTCGACCGGATCGCGAAACACAAACAACAACGGCACGTCAGGGAAAGCTGCGTGGAACAAGTCGTACTCAAAAACGTGCCAAGCATCAAGCTTCATCACTGTGTGGCGTTCACCATTGGGAGCTTGGCATAGCGCAAACACCAGCGCGCGCAGCCAACGAATTTTCTCATTGCGAGAAACGTGCGACAGCCGTTGATTGACTCCCAGCAACATGTCCAACATCGGCGGTTCGGACACTACGACGTGCGAGCTCTGGGTGGCCAGCATTTGGCAGATCAACGTCGAACCGCACCGAGAAACGTGCCCGACCGAAGCGCGCAGCGGCGCTATCGCTACGCCGTCACCGCCGCGCTCGGCCCATGCGACTAGCGCATCGATTGGCGTATGACGCCGGTAGACGACGTTAAATGGCTTACGCAGCAGCGTTTCTACGTCTTGCCGAAAGAAGGGTTGCTTGAAGGTGTGCGCCCCGCGAAAACACCAATCCACCCAAAGTGCGTCGTCGCGGATGAACAATCGAATCGGGATCCATCCAGCAAAGGATGCGCCAGTGACGTCGATTCCGTCTATGTGATCCATTGTTCGATCCAATCTCGTCGCGATTGATTCGCTGCTGTGACCACAGTGTCGCGATCGAATGAATAGCCGCGTGCTGCTCCGAGTGCTAGGGAAAGTGCAATGAGATCGTCCATGGTAGCGCATGCTTGAAGCGCCACACGCAGCGCATCGTCGGCAAACACCGCGTTGCGGAACGCATCAAAGTCGCGCGTTGGATCGCCTAAACGCTGCGATGTGGGCGCGTCATATGCTGAATTATTGAGCGACGGGTTCGTCATCGTTGCAAGCGTAGCCCAAGTTGCGAGGCGCGCGAATCAAAGCACACTCAGTATGCCCGCGACCGAGAGCACCGAGAGCACCGCGAGTACCGTCTTGCGAAAACCCGCTTCGCTGACGTGCTTGAACCCGTGCGAACCCACCGCAATGCCCGCCAGCAGGGCGGGCGTAAGCCACGCGGCACGCGTAAACGTCTCGGTATTCACCACGCCATGCCACGCTCCCCACAAGAGCGAGTAAATTCCGCTGCAGAAAAAAAGTAGGATGAGTGTCGCACGCAGATTCTTCGCCGGAATTGACACTGCGAAAAGCATTGTCGAGGCCACCATGCCACCGAGCGACGTGGAACCCGCGAAGAAGCCCGCCACGATGCCGGTGCCAGCGCGCAAGGGCAGCCGGTCCGGCAGTTTCGGGCGCACGTTGAGCAACAAACAGAGGCTTGCGATGAGCAGCACCACGCAGCCGCCCACCCGCAGCCACGGCCCTGGCGCGTACGCCAAGGCTGCTACGCCGAGCGGGATTGCAACGACGTAACTCGCCGCCATCGGTGTCAACCAACGCCAATTGACGTCGCGCCAAATGCTCGGAATCAGCGCGATGCTACCCACCACTTCCAACGCTTGTGCGGTCGGAATGATCAGGCGCGGCGCGATTACGAAGGCTGCACTGGCGACCAACACGGCAGACAAACCAAAGCCCGCGAAACCCCGAACGAGGCCCGCGACGAACGCGCACAGCGAGAGGATCACGAAATGAGCGGGAGGCGTGAGCGAAGTAAGTGTTTCGAGCATGTCCGCACATTAGCCCAATGCGCTGGTCGCATCGCCTCACGTGTCCGATCTAGCTGCGCGTATCGTCGCGTCGTATCGTAAAGTAATACCGTAGATTGCGGGGTGCAATACGTCGCATGCCGATGTAGCGCAATGACGGGCAACGTGAAAAAGTTCGCTCCATCGGCGCTCGACGCCACACACGGGATGGAGAAGAAAATGCAAGTACTAATTCAACGTGACACCCGCGCATGGCGCGTTCAGGTCTGGGCCTCATTCGCGATCGCGATGTTCTTGTGCGCAGTCGGACTCGCGTACTTGCCGGGCCAAGACATCGACCGCGCATTCATGGTGATGGGCTATTTGTTCTGCCTCACCGCAGCGTTCGTGCTTTCGAAATTTATTCGTGACAACCAACGCGAAAAGTCGGACACGCCGATGTGGCGCTTTGT
>JAGNQL010000209.1 GCA_017989135.1 Burkholderiales bacterium | reverse complement strand
GTTTCAACCCGTGGTAGACGCCGCCATTCCCCTTTTACGCGCCGGAGCGCGTGGTGATTAACGCTGCGCAGCCCTCGCCAGAATGGCTCGCCGCGCAGCTTGCGGCGTTTTTCTCACACGCGGTGGCGCATGGTTACAGTCTGAAGCCCGCGACGCTAGCGCGACGCAGCAGCCGGCACTTCGCCGGCGCGAGCGACATAGTGCGCCACGTCGCGCGGGACTTACAAAAGCGCGGCGAGACCGGTAACGATTGGACGAAATGGCCGACAGAGGTGCTCGCCGATTTCATATTGAAGTCGAATGCGTTTGTGCCGCTAGTCGATGGCTACGCGGTGGTGACCGGCGAAGTCGAATCGCCGGAGTACGAGACTGAGCCCGATGCGGAAAAAATGGCGCTGCTCGCGGAGAACCCGGAAGAGCTGGCTGCTTGGCTAGAGCGGGACGAAGCCGACGATGTGCCGTTGTACGCGCCTTTCGTGGCGACGCGACCACTGCCGGAAGTTCGGTCAAGCCTTTCGCCAACGCTGCCCGTGCTTAATGACGTGTCCGACATCGCGCGCATGCTGGATGTGTCGCGCGAGGAATGGGACGACGCGCTCGCGCGTTCGCGTTATCGGTTGCGCTGCGTACATAAATCGAGCGGCGGCGTTCGGTTGATCGAGATTCCGTCGGAAGCGTTGCGCGTGTTGCAGCGACGCGCATTGCATCGCTTGCTGGATCGCGTTCCCGTGCACGACGCGGCGCACGGCTTTGTGCGCGGCCGCTCGGTGCATACGCACGCGGCGGCGCACGTCGGGCGCGACATCGTGATTCGCTTGGACTTGAAAGATTTCTTTCCGTCGATCAACGGCGCGCGCGTGTTCTTGCTGTTTCGCTCGCTGCGTTACAACGTGCGCGTCGCCAATGCGCTCACGGCGCTTTGCGTCGCGCAGCAAACGCGGCGCTCGTTACGCGATGGATTGAAAACGCTGGCGACAACGACAGACATAAACGCGCTACTTCCGCGCTACAGCGTGGCGCACTTGCCGCAAGGCGCGCCGACCTCGCCCGCGCTCGCGAATCTCTGCGCGCGTTCGCTCGATCTGCGGCTCGATGCGTGGGCGAAAAGTTTCGGCGCAAGGTACACGCGCTACGCCGATGATTTGGTGTTTTCAGGCGACGCAGCGCTGGCAAAATCGTGGCGCGCCTTCATCGCGACCGCGCGCGTGATCATTGCTGAAGAAGGTTGGGAATTGAATGTGCAGAAGACACGCGTGATGCGGCGGAGTGTGCGACAGGCGTTCACCGGGCTCGTCGTGAACTCGCGCGTGAATGTTGCGCGCGATGAATTCGACGCACTGAAAGCAAGCGTGCATCGCTTTTGCAAACCTGACGCGACGGCGAACGCGGACGAACTTCGCGTGCTGCTCGGTCGTGTGGCATGGCTCGGGCAATCGCATCCGGCGCGCGCCGAGAAGCTACGCGCCAAACTGCTCGCAGCGAACGTGGCGCGCGAGGCGGCATGAACTGCCGCTCTGGCTGTGGTGCGTGCTGTATCGCCCCTTCGATTTCTTCGCCGATTCCTGGCGCGCCGCACGGGAAGTTGGCCGGGCAGCGCTGCGTGCAGCTCGACGACGAAAACCGTTGCAAAATTTTTGGCGATCCGGAACGGCCATTGGTGTGCAGCAGCCTACGCGCGTCGGCGGAAATGTGCGGCACCGACGAGAACATCGACGCCACTCGATCCCACGCGATGACGTTTTTGGCGCGGCTGGAGCGCGAGACGCGGTGAGCGACGAAATGCGATAACAGCTTTTTCGGTTGAACGACTGCAGGGCGGCGCTTGCGGCCATAAAAATCTATGGGTCGACTATCTACGTTTTTGAGCGGCAACGACCGCCGGTCGGTCGTTGCACGGTGAAAGCTATATCGCATTGCCCGGCGCGATCCGCTTCGCGCCTGGACTTGGCGCAGCGGGCGGGCGTGGAGGTTGAATCAAGTTCGGTAGTCGTCGCTCAGGGCGCGAGCGTCGTCATGCCGCATTGCAGCGCAAGGTAATCACGGATGGCTGTCCATGTGCTGCGCTGAGCGCCAGCGCCTACCGCTCCGGATGTGACGGCGCCGCCTGAAAGACCCGCCGACGCGCGAGCCAGCAGCAGGCCATCAGTCGTTGGCGAGACCTTGCCGTCGCCGTCGATGTCCATGCTGCAATTCCGACCGGCACTGGGCCGGTTATCGAGCCGTAGCGCGTACGCACGTCCTTCGCTGTCACCCATCACCAGCAACTTGCCAGAGCTTTGCTGACCGATGGCGACCGCACGGCCGCTGTTGTATTGCCACGTTATAGGCGTCTGCGTCCAGTTGGCGTCAAAGCTGCCGTCTTCGTTATACCGCCGGATGAGCGACTTCTTCGGTGAGCTGTCATCTCGCAGCATCGCAAAGAACTTGCCGTCCGAAGGCATCAGCAACTTGTCGATACGGAAGGCGCCGCCCGAATCCGGCTCCAAAAGCTGGTAGTTTCCCGTGGGCACCGTCGCTCCATCAAAATCAGCACCGGCGATAAGCTGGTTTCCGCTAGGCAGCATTCGAATCGCACAGGGTACGCGCTGGGTTCCGGCCCCGTTGGTGCAATGGCCACCCCAAACCAGTTCGCCATTGGCCTGAGCCTTCATGTCATGGATGTAATCATCAGCGCCGCCGATGCCGGGCAATACTTTCGGCGCCAGGCTGCCGGCGTTGAATGCGGTGTCGATGCTGCCGTCTGTGTTCAATCGGCCGGCACATGGGAATTGGAAGCTGCCGCTTCTGCAGTTGCCACCGAGCATGATCTTGCCGTCGGTTGCGATGATCACGCTTTTTGCCTGATCGAAGCCGGATGCGGTGACCGGGTTGAACTGGCGCAGATTACCAAATGTTGTTTCCAGAACCCCCGTGGAAGAGAAGCGTACGGCGCACATCACTGTCGTCGTTGCGCCCTGAGGACATTGACCCGCGACCACGATCTTTCCGTCTGGTTGGAGCGCAATCGCATTCGGGTAGCTGCTGCCGAGTCCATAGTTGGCGGAGCGCGCGACGTTGTCTGCAAATCCACCGCCAAAGGTGGTGTCGATTGACAAGTCCGCATTGAATCGGGCCACGCAAAACGCGTTGGTTGTCGCTCCCGCGGTTGATAGGCACGGGGCGGTCAGCAAAATCTTGCCGTCGGGTTGTCGCACCATGGCGCCGCCTGCACCGTTTGACACCTGATTCAGGGTCGTACCGGAGTCTTTCAAGTAGATCGCACCGCCAGCGCCAGGGACGCCCACGATGCCGCCGTTGGCCGCCATTTTCTGGATGCAAAAGTGTGTGCCGACAGCCGGTGGTGCCGTGGTCACCGTGCAGACGCCGCCGATCAAGTTCTCGTCGTTTGGCAGCACGATGCCATCCAGCGCGACGATGGACGTCGCGAAACGCACGATCGTTTCTCCCCAGCCGGTTCCATAGGGGCCGAATGTGGTGTCCGCGACGCCGGGCTGCGCCCATGCAGGCGCGGCTAACGCGCCGAGACTAAGGGCGAATGCGCCGCTCGCGCGCCGCCACGAGCGCCCGTGGGCTGCGTACAGAAAGTTGAGGGGCCGGGAGCGGGTGAAAAGCGATAGCGACGGCATAACGTTGTTTCCATTAGGTAGTCCGGGAAAAGACGTAAACGGCGACAGGCGGCCGACATTGACGTCGCTGGGCTGCGCGCCAGTCGTTTCCGGATAAGCCTCTCGGCCACACCAAACTCAGTGTCTCACCTTTGATGAGCCACCGGCCCATATACAACCTACAACCGGTTTCGATCATGACCTGCGCCACGAGGATGCGTCCGCCGATGAGTTCAACTTGCGCAGGCCGTCCCGGCCATGTCGGTACGCGCATTGGCAGCCGCGAACATCTTTTTCAATCAAACGACTGTCTGGCCTTCGTTCAAGCAGCGTTTGTTGTTAAGTCGACTAACTGACAAAACCGGCTGTAACGACCGCGGAGCAGCCGTTGGAACGACAAAGCCATAAACCACGGGACTACAATTTGCGACATTGTTCGTCACCCGTACAGAGATTCCAATATGGCCGCTCGCCGCACTACGCTCACTCAGTTTCTCGTTGAACAGCAGCGCTCGGCGCGCGCGATTAAGCCGGAGCTGCGGCTCCTGATCGAGGTCGTCGCGCGTGCGTGCAAGGCCATCGCGGTGAACGTGGGCAAAGGCGCGCTCGCGGGTGTGCTCGGCAGCAACGACACCGAGAACGTGCAGGGCGAAGTGCAGAAAAAGCTCGACGTAATCTCGAACGAAATTTTGATGGAAGCCAACGAGTGGGGCGGCCATCTCGCGGGCATGGCGTCCGAGGAAATGGAGACGTTTCACGAGATTCCGAATCGCTATCCGAAGGGCGAATATCTGTTGCTGTTCGACCCTCTTGATGGTTCGTCGAACATTGACGTGAACGTTTCGATCGGCACGATTTTCTCGGTACTGAAATCGTCCGACGAACTTGGTCCAGTGACCGAAAAATCATTCCTGCTTCCCGGTACGCAGCAGGTCGCGGCGGGCTACGCGGTGTATGGTCCGACCACGCTGCTCGTCCTTACCGTGGGCACCGGCGTGCATTGCTTTACGCTGGACCGCGAGATGGGATCATGGGTGCTCACGCAGTCGAACCTGATGAT
>JAGNQL010000208.1 GCA_017989135.1 Burkholderiales bacterium | reverse complement strand
AACCTGCAACGCCTCGACGGCCCCGTGCGCGGTAACGGCAAGATCATTCAGGAACTCGAAGGCGATTTCCGTGGCTCCGGCTGGAACGTGTTGAAGCTCATTTGGGGCGGCTATTGGGATCAACTGCTTGCACGCGACAAAGACGGCACGCTCGTCAAGCGCATGGAAGAGGTAGTCGACGGCGAATACCAAGTGATGAAGGCGCGCGACGGTGCGTACGTTCGCGAGCAGTTCTTCGGCAAGTATCCGCAGCTACGTGAAATGGTTGCCAACATGTCGGACGACGACGTGTGGCGTTTGAACCGTGGCGGTCATGATCCCCACAAGATCTACGCCGCGTACGACAGCGCCGTGAAACACAAAGGACAGCCGACGGTAATCCTCGCCAAAACGGTGAAGGGCTATGGCATGGGCCACAGCGGCGAGGGCCTCAACATCGCCCACCAAGCCAAGAAAATGGACTTGGAATCGCTCAAGCAAATGCGTGATCGTTTCGGCATTCCGATCAAAGACGAAGATCTACCGAATTACCCGTACTTCAAGCCAGCGGCCGATTCACCCGAAGGCAAGTACATGCGCGAACGTCGCACTGCGCTCGGCGGTTATCTGCCACAGCGCCGTATGAAAAGCGCAAGCTTGCCGACGCCGGAAGTCAGCGCGTTTGACGCACAGCTCAAGAGCACTGGCGATCGCGAAATTTCCACGACGATGGCCTTCGTGCGCATCCTCAACACGTTGGTGAAAGACAAGTCCATTGGTCGCCATGTCGTGCCTATCGTGCCGGATGAATCGCGCACTTTCGGTATGGAAGGAATGTTCCGCCAGCTCGGCATTTGGAACCAGCAAGGCCAAAACTATCAGCCGGTCGACGCCGATCAGCTGATGTTCTACAAAGAAGCGAAAGACGGCCAAATTCTGCAAGAAGGCATCAACGAAGCTGGCGGCATGGCCGACTGGATCGCCGCTGCCACGAGCTACAGCAACAGCAACGTGCCAATGCTGCCGGTCTACATTTTCTATTCGATGTTTGGCGTGCAGCGCATCGGCGATTTGTGTTGGGCGGCGGGCGACATGCGCGCGCGTGGCCTCTTGGTCGGTGGCACGGCGGGACGCACGACGTTGAACGGTGAAGGTCTGCAACACGAAGACGGTCACTCGCACGTCTGGTTCAGCGCGATCCCGAACGTGCGCACCTACGACCCAACGTTCCAATACGAAGTGGCGATCATCACGCAACACGCCGTGAAGGGCATGCTCACCGATCAAAAGGATGAGTACTACTACCTCACGGTGATGAACGAGAACTACACGCACCCAGAAATGCCAGCGGGTGCAGAAGCGAACATCATCAAAGGGATGTATCTGCTCAAAGAAGGCGGAAAAGACAAGAAAAAAGGCCTGCGCGTTCAGCTCACGGGCTCGGGCACGATCCTGCGCGAAGTGATTGCTGCGGCCGATTTGCTGCGCGACGATTGGGGCGTTGAGAGCGACATTTGGAGCGCGCCGAGCTTCAACGAGCTGCGCCGCGACGGTATCGATTGCGAACGTTGGAATCTTCTCCATCCGATGGACGAGCCGCGTGTGCCGCACGTCGCCGCCTGTGTCGGGTCAAAGCCCGGCCCAGTGATCGCCGCGACCGATTACATGCGCATTTACGCCGATAGCGTGCGTCCGTACATCAAGAAAACATTCAAGGTACTCGGCACCGATGGCTTCGGTCGATCGGACAGCCGCGACAACTTGCGTCGCTTCTTTGAGGTGAACCGTTTCTACGTCACGCTTGCTGCCCTCAGCGCGCTGGCCGACGACGGTGTAATCGAGCGCAAAGTGCTCGCCGATGCCATCAAGAAGTACGGCATTGATCCAAACAAACCCAATCCAACAACGGTTTAAGGAGCGGGCAAGATCATGGCAAAAACAGAGTTGAAAGTCCCGGATATCGGCGACTACACAGACATTCCGGTCATCGAAGTTTTGGTGAAAGTAGGCGATGTCGTGACCAAAGAGCAATCGCTGGTCACGCTCGAATCCGATAAAGCGACAATGGAAGTGCCCGCCGAAGCGGCCGGCACCATCGTTGAACTGCGCGTCAAGCTCGGCGACAAGGTAAGCATGGGCACAGTGGTGGCAGTGATTGAAGCGGGTGCGTCGGCTGCAGCCGCACCACCCGCTGCGGCTCCGGCCCCTGCGCCAGCGGCGGCGGCTGCACCAACAGCCGCGCCCGCGGCAGGCGGCGGTTTAGTCGACGTGAAAGTTCCAGACATTGGCGATTTCAGCGACATTCCCGTCATTGAAATTCTGGTCAAGGTTGGCGACACCGTTAAGGTTGAACAGTCCCTGGTAACGCTTGAATCCGACAAAGCGACCATGGAAGTGCCATCGACCGTCGCGGGTGTTGTCAAAGAGATCAAAGTCAAACTGGGCGACAAAGTGTCCGAAGGCGCTGTGGTTGTAGTGGTTGCATCTGCTGGCGCAACCGCGCCGGCCGCGCCAGCGCCCGCACCAGCTGCGCCCCCTGCTGCTGCCTCCGCTCCAGCGCCAACAGCGGCAGCCGCCCCTGCTGCGCCTGCATCCACGCCCGTAACCGCAACCGGCGCAATCAACGAAGCAAGCTTCAGCAAGGCGCACGCCTCACCGTCGATTCGCAAGTTCGCACGTGAGTTGGGCGTTGATTTAGGTCGCGTGAAAGCGACTGGGCCGAAAAACCGCGTGATGCTGGAAGACGTGCAAGCGTTCGTTAAGGGCGTCATGGCCGCACCACCGGCCGTAGCCGCAGCTAGCGGTGGTGACTCTGGCGCTGCGCTCGGCTTGTTGCCATGGCCGAAAGTGGACTTCACCAAGTTCGGTGCGGTTGAAGCCAAACCGCTGTCGCGCATCAAGAAAATTTCCGGCGCGAATCTGCATCGCAACTGGGTGATGATCCCGCACGTCACGAATCACGACGAAGCGGACATCACCGAACTCGAAGCGCTGCGCGTGAAGCTCAACGAAGAAAACGCCAAGAGCGGTGTCAAGGTCACGATGCTCGCATTCGTGATCAAGGCGTGCGTTGCAGCGTTGCAGAAATTCCCAGATTTCAACGCATCACTCGACGGCGACAACCTCGTCTACAAGAAGTATTTCAACATCGGCTTCGCGGCGGACACACCAAACGGTCTCGTCGTTCCGGTACTGAAAAATGCCGACCAAAAAGGCATCATGCAAATCGCCAAAGAGATGACTGAGCTGTCGCTCAAAGCGCGCGAAGGCAAGCTCGGCCCGTCCGACATGCAAGGCGGCTGCTTCTCGATCAGTTCGCTCGGCGGCATTGGTGGCACGGCGTTCTCGCCGATCATCAACGCGCCGGAAGTGGCAATCCTTGGCCTGTCACGCGGCGAAATTAAACCGAAGTGGAACGGCAAAGAGTTCACTCCGAAGCTGATGTTGCCGCTCTCGCTCTCGTACGACCATCGTGTGATCGACGGCGCCTCGGCAGCCCGCTTTAACGCGTACCTCGGCACGTTGCTCGCCGACTTCCGTAGGATCGCGCTTTAAGCAACGACGTGAAGCGCAAAGGCCTAATCATCTGGTGCGTCGTTTGGACATCGCTTTGGGCGATAGTCGCCTACGACGCGGTGACTGAGGCCAGCATTGGCTATCCGTGGGGGCCGGGCATACTCATGTACGTGCTCTCGCTGCCGTTGAGTTCGACTTACTACTCAACATTGGCGGGTCCGGACTTCAACAGAGTGTTGTTTTGCCTGTATTGCACAGTGTCGAGCTTCGTCTTTTGGTTCGTTCTGGTTCCCATCCCCTTTCGTCTGATTCGCACGTTTCGGCGAATCAAAAATCGCTCTGAGGCGTAACTATGGCTACTCAAGAATTAAAAGTCCCGGACATCGGCGACTATAAAGACATCCCCGTCATCGAAGTGTTGGTGAAAGTGGGCGACACCGTGGCAAAAGAGCAGTCGCTCGTCACGCTCGAGTCCGACAAAGCAACGATGGAAGTACCTGCCGACGCGGCGGGCGTGGTGAAAGAGATTCGCGTCAAGCTCGGAGACAAGGTGAGCATGGGGACGGTTGTGGCGGTGATTGAAGCATCGGCAGGCGCAGCGCCAGCCGCACCTTCACCCGCTCCTGCGCCGGTTGTTGCTCCGGCATCCGCGCCCGCCGTTGCAGCACCCGTCGCCGCAGGCGCGTACGCTGGCAAGGCCGATGTCGAATGTGAAATGCTTGTGCTCGGTGCTGGCCCCGGCGGCTACAGCGCGGCTTTCCGGGCGGCGGACTTGGGCATGAAAACCGTATTGGTCGAGCGCTACGCGACACTCGGTGGTGTGTGCCTGAACGTCGGTTGCATTCCGTCAAAAGCCTTGCTGCACACGGCTGCCGTCATGGACGAGGTTAAAGCGCTCGCCAAACACGGCGTGTCGTACGGTGAGCCCACTGTAGACATCGACAAGCTACGCGAATTCAAAGACGGTGTGATCAAAAAACTCACGGGCGGTCTTGCCGGAATGGCGAAGGCGCGTAAGGTTGACATCGTGCGCGGCGTCGGTAAGTTCCTCGACGCAAATCACATCGAAGTTGAAGTCACGAGCGGCACCTCGTGGGACATGACCGGCGAGAAGAAAGTCGTCAAGTTCCAGAAGTGCATCATCGCAGCGGGTTCGCAGGCGGTGAGCCTGCCA
>JAGNQL010000207.1 GCA_017989135.1 Burkholderiales bacterium | reverse complement strand
CCCACCATGCTCTTCACTTCGGGTTGCTTGAGGATGAAGGCTTCAACTTGTCGCATCACAGCTTCTGTGCGCGCGACTGTCGCGCCCGGCGGCAGTTGCACATTGACCAGCATCGTGCCTTGATCCTCGCCCGGCAGGAACGATGAGGGCAAGCGCACGTAAAGAAGTCCCGCCGCAACCACGACCGCAACGTAGACGATCATCATGCGACCGCTCCGGCGCAGAAAGCGCGCGACGACGCCTTCGTAGCCGTGCGACGTGCGTTTGAAGAAGCGGTTGAACCAGCCAAAGAAGCCGCCTTTTTCCATGTGGTGGCCCTTCGCGACGGGCTTCAAGAGTGTGGCGCAGAGCGCGGGCGTTAGCGAGAGCGCCATGAACGCCGAGAACGCAATCGAGATGCCCATCACCGCCGAGAATTGGCGGTAAATGTTGCCGACCGATCCTTTGAAGAACGCAAGCGGCACAAATACTGAGATGAGCACCACGGTCACGCCGATGATGGCGCCGGAAATTTGGCTCATCGCTTTGCGCGTGGCTTCGAGCGGTGGCAAACCTTCTTCGCTCATGATGCGCTCGACGTTTTCGACGACCACAATAGCGTCGTCCACCACAATGCCAATCACTAGCACCATGCCAAACATCGTGAGCACATTGATCGAGAAGCCGAGCGCCAGCAGCATCGAGAACGTGCCGAGCAAGGCGACTGGCACCACAATCGTCGGGATGATGGTGTAACGGAAGTTTTGCAGGAACAAGAACATCACCAGAAACACCAGCAGAATTGCTTCGAGTAGTGTTTCGGCGACCTGCGAGATCGAAAGGCGAACGAACTCCGAGCTGTCGTACGGAATGCTGTACTTGACGTTCGGCGGGAAGAAGCGCGTGAGTTCATCCATGCGTTTGCGGATCGCCTTGGCGGTGTCCAGGGCATTTCCCGTGGGCGCGAGTTGCACGCCGATGCCCACCGCCGGTTTGCCGTTGAGGCGCGCAGCAGTGGCGTACGCCTGCGCACCAAGCTCCAGACGCGCGACGTCTTTCAGGCGCACGGTCGAGCCGTCGGTGTTGGCGCGAAGCACGATCTTGCCAAATTGCTCGATGTTTGCGAGTTGACCGGGCACCACCACGGTCGCCGAAATGGTTTGCCCCGGAATATTGGGCAGATCGCCGATGCTGCCGCCCGCGATCTGCGCGTTTTGGGCTGCGACTGCCGCGTTGACGTCTGCAGTTGACAGGCCGAAGCCCGAGAGTTTCGCGGGGTCGACCCAAATGCGCATTGCGCGCTCGGAGCCAAAGAGTTGCGCCTGTCCAACGCCGGGGATGCGTTGAATTTCGGGCAGCACATTGCGTGAGGCGTAATCCGAGAGCGGCACCACCGTGTAGTCCGGGTTCTCCGACGAAAGCATCGTGAAGAGCAAGAAGTTCGTGCGCGCTTTGTCGACGCGCACACCCTGTTGCACCACGACGCTCGGCAGCCGTGGTGTGGCGCGCGACAAGCGGTTTTGCACGTCGACCTGCGCCAAGTCCGGGTTCGTTCCCGGCTCAAAACTCAGGTTGATCGTGCCGGTGCCGTTGGCTTGCGCGACGGCCTCGATGTACGCCAAGCCGGGCGAGCCGTTCATCTCGCGCTCGATCACGGCGAGCACCGCGTCTTCTAAAGTTTGCGCCGACGCGCCGGGGTAAACGGCCGAGACAACGATGGTCGGCGGTGCGACCGGCGGGTACTGCGCGATCGGCAGCTGCGTGATCGAAACCGCGCCCGCGACCATGATGAAAAGCGCGATCACCCACGCGAAAATCGGGCGGTCGATAAAAAACTTGGCCATGACGCGCCCTTACTGCTTTGCTGGGGCGGGGGCTGTCGCGGCCGGTGCCGCTGGTGTCGTCGGCGCGCTCGACGCGGCTCCCGCCGGCGACCACGGCACGGCCTTCACCGGGGCATTGCCGCGCAGTTTTTGGAAGCCATCGACCATCACTTGCTCGCCCGGCTGCAAGCCGCTCGTGACGACCCATTGGTTGTCTTTTGCCGCGCTGACCTTCACCGGACGCGGGCTCACTTTGCCATCAGCCGCGACCACCATCACGCTGTCGCCTTGATTGCTGCGTGTGACCGCTTGTTGCGGCACGGTGATCACGTTGCTCGCCTGCGCCTGCTCAACGCGCACACGCACGTAAAGTCCGGGCAGCAATTGCCCGCCGGGGTTCGGCACTTCGGCGCGTAATGTGATTTGCCCCGTCGTGGCGTCAACCGTTAGGTCCGAAAACAAAAGTTTGCCTGCCTTCGCGTAGGTCGTGCCGTCCTCAAGCACCAGCGTGACGGCCGCTGCGTCCGCACCACCTGCGCGCTTGAGTTGTCCCGCCGCTAACGCTGACCGAAGCTTCATCACATCTGCCGCAGATTGTGTGAAGTTCACATACATCGGATCAACTTGTTGAATCACTGCCAACTGGGTCGCTTCGCCTTGCCCGACAAGCGCGCCTTCAGTGACTAGTGCGCGGCCAATGCGCCCGGAAATTGGCGCGGTGACTTTGGCGTAACCGACGTTAATGCTCGCCGTTGTGATGGCGGCTTTCGCTGCGGCGACATCGGCTTGCGCGGACTTTTGCGCCGAGACTGCGTTCACGTAGTCTTGTTTGCTGATCGCGTTGGCTTCGACGAGTGGCTTAAAGCGTTCAACCTGCGCCGTGGTTTGCCCGAGATTTGCCTCGGCGCGAGCGAGCGTCGCCTGCACACTTTGCAATGTAGCGAGATACGGCGCAGCGTCGATCTGAAAAAGTGATTGCCCAGCGCGCACGTCGCTCCCCTCACGGAAGAGCCGTTTTTGCAGAATGCCCGCAGCACGCGCGCGAACCTGCGCCACGCGCGAGGCTTCTAACCGACCCGGCAACTCGGTGACGAGCCCGACGTCGCGCGTTGCGACCGTGACCACGCCGACCTGCGCGGGTGGTGGCGCTGGTGGCGCAGCAGCGGGTGCTGCAGCACCAGGTGCGTCGCCTGTTTTACCGCAAGCAGCGAGCAGTGCCAGAGGCACCAACAAGAGCGCTGCGCGTGAGATTGAGCGGGGCTTGGCGAACGAATTCGACACAGTGAACTGCATAGGAGAGAAGTGCAACCGGGCGCGGGTTGCAGGCATTGGTGTGGTCGCCATGATACTTCGTGCGTGTAAGCGAAATAGTGGCGTGGCGTTAGTCATGAGAAAATCATCGCCCGTCACTGAAAGGGCACCCCCATGAACCGCCGCCAACGCATCACCGAACTCCTCCGAGATCACATCCTCATCCTCGACGGCGGCATGGGTACGATGGTGCAACGCTACAAGCTTGGCGAGGACGACTATCGCGGCCATCTCTGCCGTGATCACGCGTGCGATGTGAAGGGGAACAACGATCTGCTGGTGCTGACCAAACCCGAAGTGATTCGTGAAATTCACAATCAATACCTTGAGGCTGGCGCAGACATCATTGAGACCAACACGTTTAACGGCACGTCGATTGCGATGGCCGATTACAAGCTTGAGCACATGGTTCGCGCCTTGAACCGCGAGGCCGCCAAGCTTGCGCGCGAGTGCTGCGCGGAGTGGTCGAAAAAGACACCAAACAAACCGCGTTTTGTCGCGGGCGCGCTCGGGCCAACCAACCGCACGGCCAGCATTTCTCCAGACGTCAACGACGCGTCCAAACGTAACGTGAGCTTCGACGAATTGGTCACGGCCTACACCGAGCAAATCGAAGGCTTGATGGAAGGCGGCGTTGATCTGATCCTTGTCGAAACTATTTTTGACACGCTAAACGCGAAGGCTGCGCTGTTTGCGTACTCAAGTGTTTTTGAGAACGAAAGCGACCCACCGCCGCTCATGATCTCCGGCACGATCACCGACAACTCGGGGCGTACCTTGTCCGGTCAAACCGTCGCCGCGTTTTGGAACAGCGTGCGT
This sequence comes from Burkholderiales bacterium, assembly GCA_017989135.1. Classification (GTDB taxonomy): domain Bacteria; phylum Pseudomonadota; class Gammaproteobacteria; order Burkholderiales; family Casimicrobiaceae; genus Casimicrobium. The sequence goes on along the minus strand of JAGNQL010000207.1, from coordinate 759 downwards.
CACGCGCGGCCATTGTCGGTCGGCATTAACTGCGCACTCGGTGCGGTCGCGATGCGCCCGCATATCGAAGAGCTAGCGAAGATCGCGCCGGAAACATTCATCAGCGTGTATCCGAACGCCGGACTACCCAACCCGCTCTCGGAAACGGGCTACGACGAAACGCCGACCATGACTTCGGGCTTCCTGAAAGACTTCGCGCAGAGCGGGCTCGTCAATATCGTCGGCGGCTGCTGCGGCACCACACCGGCGCACATCGGTGCGATAGCGGAGGCAGTCGCGAAAGTTGCGCCGAGGCGAGCCACGGTTTGAACGCGGTCCGCGAGAACCACATTAATCGATACAGCTTTTCCGCTTCAGCGACTGCTGTGTGGTGCTTTCAGCCGATTTAACGCAGTTGTCGATTACTGATGTTTTATCGCGGAAACGACCGCTTGGCTGTCGCTTCCGCTGAAAAGCTGTATCTGCGGCGCACGGCGTTCATTGACGCTTTAGCGTCGTGCGTCCAAACTCGCTCCACGTGCTGTCGGGGCGTTTCACGCTGTCGACGACCTCGATCGTTCGCGCGTCACGCATGCGGTAGGTCGTTTTTCCATTGTCGCCCCAGAGCGCAGTAAGTTCGCTGCCATCCGCGGACACTGTGGCTACAACGGTGTGCCGCGTCCCTTGCGAGTCCCACCATGTGGCACGATAGCCCGCCGCATCAGATCCGCGCTCATACACAGCGAAACCCTCAAACAGTGAACGGGTCGGGCCTTGCAT
>JAGNQL010000046.1 GCA_017989135.1 Burkholderiales bacterium | reverse complement strand
CCACTGGGCCACGCGCCTTCACTAATGCGAAAGTCGCCTCAGGCTCTGTGGCGCCGGTGTGGCCCTCGTGGACCAACCAAACGCTTTGCATCGGCGTCACGACCAGTTGATCGATCACGCGCCCCGTCGGCTTCAGGATACCCGTCACTACATACGGATAGGATTCGTGACCGCCAACTTCTTCTGCGCCGTCGCTCATACCGTGCGCGCCGACGAATTGGTCGCCAATTTTAAGTTTCGCCCGCGTCGCAACGGATGCGCCAATCACGGCCTCCAACGGCGCGCTTGGCAGCGCGCCGGACGCAACGGTTGCACCGTAAAAATCCACAAACTCATTGCCCGCACCGACGATACGCGCCCCCGCCGCGGAATCGCCCATCGCGAGCGGAACGACCTGAGCGACCTGAGGATGGCTGCGCAGCTTCTCGACGTCGGACAGACGAATGTTGCCGTTGGGCACGTCAAGGTAATACACCGCTGTCAACACGTTTTGTAGCGCCGAGCCCTTAGCACCAACGACGATGTCGATGCCCTCCGCTTGGCGACGCGCGTGGCTTTCTAGAACTGATTGCAGCCAAACGATGCCCACTGCACTCGCGAGCCCGAGCGCACATAGCGTGACGGCCAAGGCGAACTGCCACGGCCGTTCGCGTAAAAAGTTGGCAATGAGGCGAACGATCACACTCATTGCGATGCGTCCCGTTCGGACATGCGCGCGCCGAGCGCGGCAAGCAAACGCTCACGCAAACGCGCGTCATGACTCGCAACCAGCGCGCAGCCTCCACCATGGACGTACGCCGTCAGCTGACTGGCCACGGCGACCACACTTTCATCATCAAGTGCTGCCGTCGGCTCGTCGGCCAGCAAAAGTTTGGGCTGCGTCACCAAAGCACGCGCTAAATTCACGCGAGCCGACTGCCCCACGGAAATCTCTGCCGGGCGGCGCGTCGCGAGTACTTCAATGTCCAACGCACGCAGCAAGTCGACCGCTCGCGCGCGATCCGCAGCCATCACTTTGCGCGCCAAAGCCACCGGCAACAGCACGTTATCGAGCACGGAAATGCTGTTGATCATGCTGTGCCGCTGCGGCATCCAGCCGACAACGAACGGACGCAGGGCGTCGCGCTCTGCGCCGGTCAACGCCGTGAGCGCTTGGCCGTCAATCACTGCCGCACCAGCGTTCGAGCCGATGGGAATCACGCCGCCAAGCAGATGCAGCAGCGTGGATTTGCCGCAACCCGACGGCCCACGCACCAACAAAAGTTCACCTGAAGTCACCGCGAAGCTCGCAAACGACAGCGACACCTGCGCGTTGTAGCGGTGCGATAAATTGTCGACGGTGAGCAATGCGGCCAAGAATTATCCCGTTGCAAAGAAAAAGCAAAAAGGCCGGAGAACCGGCCTTAATGGGGTACTGTCTACGTGAGACTAGCCTGCGAAGTTTTTGTTCGCAAAGTCCCAGTTCAGGAGCTTGTCGATCAGCGTCTCAACGTACTTGGCGCGCAAGTTTTGGTAGTCGATGTAATACGCGTGTTCCCACACGTCAATAGTCAACAGCGGCGTTTGGCCCTTGGTGAGTGGCACTTCGGCGTTGCCCGTCTTGACGATTTTGAGGGTGCCGGCATCGGAAACCAACCATGCCCAACCCGAACCGAACTGCGTCACGGCAGCAGCGGCGAAATCGGCTTTGAATTTGTCGTAGCCGCCGAGGTCTTTGTCGATCGCAGCTGCGATCGCACCGGTTGGTTTGCCGCCACCGTTAGGTTTCAGGCTGTTCCAGTAGAACGTGTGGTTCCAGATTTGCGCGGCGTTGTTGAACACGCCTGCCATGTCGGGGTTGCCAGCAGACTTCTTGATGATGTCTTCCAGCGACATCGTGGCCAAATCTTTACCTTCGACCAGTTTGTTGAGGTTATCAACGTAGGTTTTATGGTGTTTGCCGTAGTGGAACGACAGCGTGTTGGCGGAGATCAACGGCTCCAGCGCGTTGTCGGCGTAGGGCAGCGGAGGAAGAGAAAATGGGGCACTCATGGGTAATCCTTTGTGAGCAATCAGAAACGGTATTCGCCATTATGGCGATACGACGCAAATCCTCGAATCAATCGGGGTCATTGCGGCGGCAAGGGCGCAGGGCGCGCGTAGCGAAAAATCAATCGCCGTAGAGCTTTTGCATGCGCTCGCGGCGCTCTTGCGCTTCGATGGACAGTGTTGCCGTTGGGCGCGCAATCAAGCGGGCCAAGCCAATCGGCTCGCCGGTTTCTTCGCACCAGCCAAAACTGCCGTCATCAATCATACGAAGCGCTTTGTCTACTTTTTTCAGCAGTTTGCGCTCACGATCACGGGTTCGCAACTCAAGTGTGTACTCCTCTTCCTGCGTGGCGCGATCGGATGGGTCCGTCGCCACTTCGGTGTCACGCAAGTGTTCGCCAGTGTCGGTGGCGTTGTGCAGGATGCTGCTTCTGAGTTCAACCAGTTTTTCGCGGAAGAACTCGAGCTGCTGCTTACTCATGTAATCCGCTTCGGATTGTTTGAGTATTTCAGGCTCGGTTAAACCACCGTAAGTTTTGTGACTGTTCATTGAAAGCACCGGGGCGGTCTTTGCCGCGACCGTTGCCGCCGCCGGCGCAGATTTCACTGCTGACACGGGTTTGCTGGCGGGCGCAGCCTTTGCTGCGGGTGCTGCTTTTGCTGCAGGCGCGGCTTTCGCCTTGCTCGTTGTTGCCATAAAAACTCTACCGTAGCCTTCCTGTCGAATGTGTATCGTAGCCGAGATTTTCCCGGTTACGCGTCGCCTGCTTACAGAGGAAGCTTGCGGCGCCGGATTATAGCGGGCACGAGATGACAGTCGAGATTTGCTACTTCGCGGCCTCAGAATGTTGACATGACGCGCAGCGCCCAAACGCTGAAAGTTCAATGCCTTGCAACTCAATACCCAGCGGCACATTGAGCGCTGGCGCCGCGACATCTTCCAGACAAATCGTCCGTCCGCACTCGGTGCACTGAAAATGTGCGTGCGCGTTCGGTTTCTCGGGACGGGTAAACGCAAAGCGCATTGCGCGCTCATGTCCGCCCATGTTGGCCACACGGTGCGCCAGTGTGTGCTCTACCAACCAATCGAGGACGCGATACAGCGTGACCCGATCCAGATCGGTTCCGGCCAATTGCGCCTCAATCTCGCTATGCGACAGCGCACGATCAGCCGCAATCAAGCTGGCGAGCACGTTGCGCCTAGCCTGCGTGTTGCGACCGCCACTTTCGCCGACCAACCGACGCGCCTGCGACAGCGCATCCTCAGCGACGGGCGTCGCAACGCCAGCGAGCTTCGACGCATCGGCGCTGGCACGGCTTTCGTCGGCGGGGTGGTTGTGGTGAGTGCCCATGGTTAAATCCTATCAGTTCGCCCACTCCCGCTCTCGGAAACGCTTTATGGCCGCTGATCTTCATTCGCAAACGCTCACCCTGACCCGCCCCGACGATTTTCACGTGCACTTGCGCGATGACGCCTCGCTGCAAGCCGTCGTGCCTTTCACCGCGCGTCAGTTTGGTCGGGCGTTGGTGATGCCGAACCTGAAACCGCCGGTGAGCACCGTCGCCGCTGCCGCGCTCTATCGGCAGAGGATCGTTGCGGCCACCCCCGCTGGCGCCGCGTTTGAGCCGTTGATGACCTTGTATCTCACGGACCGCACCAGCGCCGACGAAGTCGCGCGCGTCGCCGAAAGCCCGTTCGTTGTGGCGTTTAAGTACTACCCCGCTGGAGCGACGACCAATTCCGATTCCGGCGTAACAAGTTTGGCCAATGTCTACCCCGCGCTGGAAGCGATGCAGCGCTTGGGCGTCGTACTCTGCATTCACGGCGAAGTGACCGATCCTGCCACGGATGTGTTCGATCGCGAGGCGATTTTTGTTGAAGGTCCGCTGCAACAAATCGCGCGCGATTTTCCGGCGCTTAAGATTGTGGTGGAACACATCACGACGGCCGAAGCCGCGAGCTTCGTCGCCGCCGCCGGCGCGAACGTCGCCGCCACCATCACGCCGCAACATCTTCTGTACAACCGCACTTCGATTTTCACCGGTGGCATTCGCCCGCATTACTACTGCCTACCGATCTTGAAGCGCGAATGCCATCGGCTCGCACTCGTCGATGCTGCGACCTCCGGCTCGCCCAAATTCTTCTTAGGCACCGACAGCGCGCCACACGCCAAAAACGCCAAAGAAGCCTGCTGCGGCGCGGCTGGGTGCTTCACGTCACACGCGGCGATGGAGCTCTATGCCGAAGCGTTTGACGCTGCGGGCGCGTTGGACAAGCTCGACGCGTTCGCGAGCCAATTCGGCGCCGCGTTCTATGGCTTGCCAAGAAACACTGGCGCCATCAACCTAAAACGCGAAAACTGGACGCCGCCGGATTCGTTCGCGTTCGGCGCAGAAACAATCGTGCCGCTGACCGTTGGCCGCAACCTCGCGTGGCGCGTGACCTCGTAGTTACAGCTTTTAGGCTCTAACGACAGCCTGGCGGTCGACTCGGTCGTTTTTTGCTTTATATCGACTTAACGGAAAAAATGCCTGCAATCGCCGCCTGGCTGTCGTTAGGTGCATAAAGCTGCCACGCGCTCGATAAGTCACAGACCACCCGGCTGCGAATCTCTGCGCGGCGCACAGGCCAGGACTACGCACGCGACGACAACGCGCGCACGCCGACGATCACGCCGAACACCAAAAGCGCGATTCCCGCCATCTCAAGCACGCTCGGCGCCCGCGCGTAAACGATGTACGCGTATCCAAGCGCAGACAGCGTCTCGAACACGATCAATTGCCCCGTGAGCGCGGTCGGCGTGTTTTTGCTGGCGATGTTCCAAAGTAGCGTCCCTAGCCACGACGCACCGAATCCGATCACCATATTGAGCGCCCAAAACTTCGCGGGCTGCGCGCCAAACCACGCACCCGCAAAGCGCGCGTCGCCTGTTGCCTGCAGGTAGATCACAGTCGCCGCGAGTCCAACGGCCGCCATAGGCAGCGTCATGAGACCCTGCGCGGTTGCCCACGTCGTGGATGTGTGCGTTGGGTGTGCGCGAAGCCAGCGCGCGTTTTGGATGGGGTACCAGGTCCACGCGGCGTTGGCGACCACGGCAAACGCGGCGCCAATCACGTACGCGCTCATCGCTTGTGACGACCCGGCTAATCGCTCAAGCTGGTCCGCGTTCACGCAAAGGAGCCCCGCTCCGATGAGCACCAGCGATGGCAACAGCCGCGCCCACGAAAATTGCCGGTCGCCGAGGTTTGACGCCACAGCGATCACAACGGGTAGCGTGCCGATGATGAGCGTCGGCAGCGGTGCGCCCGCGAGCTGAATCGCAGCGGAGAGCGTGAGGTAGTAGATGATGTTGCCGACGATGGAGAGCTTCGCCGCGACCCACCAGTCTGCACGCGTGAGTTTCGCGAGTGCAGCACGCTGCCAGAGCGCAATCGGCAGCGTGACCAGCCCGAACGCGAGATAACGCCCGAACGTGAGCATCGCGGGCGGATAGTCGGGCAACAAGAGCGGCGCTACAAACACCAACCCCCAAATCAGCCCTGCGCCCAAAGCGGCCGCGACGCCGATAGAGAGGTGTTGTTTAGTCATGGCGTCATTTTGCAGCAAGCGCACGACCGTAAAATCAATCAAATCAATCAGGGAGCGCAACATGACAATCAAACTCGTAGGCATCGTCGGTGCCGGAACCATGGGCAACGGAATCGCGCAGGCGTGCGCTGTCGCGGGCGTCGACGCGCTCATGCTCGACGTCAACGCAGCAGCGCTGGAGCGCGGCGTCGCGACCATCAGCGGCAGCCTTGATCGCTTGCTCAAGAAAGAAAAAATTACGGCCGAACAAAAGGCGGCCGCAATGGCGCGCGTAAAGACGACGCAAACGCTCGCGGACTTGGCGGCGTGCGACTACGTGATCGAAGCGGCGACCGAAAACGAAGGCCTCAAGATCAAGATCCTCAAAGATCTCGACGCCGCGTTAAAACCGGAAACGATCATCGCTACCAACACGTCGTCGATCTCGATCACGCAATTGGCCGCAGCGACGAATCGCCCGGATCGGTTCATCGGCATGCACTTTTTTAACCCCGTGCCGATGATGGCGCTGGTAGAACTCATTCGCGGTCTGGCGACTAGCGACGCGACGCTCGCTACGGCGCAAGGCCTCGCCTCTTCGCTCGGCAAGACGCCGATCACCGTGAAAAATTCGCCGGGTTTTGTCGTCAATCGCATTCTGTGCCCGATGATCAACGAAGCGATCTTTTGCTTGCAAGAAGGGCTCGCCACCGCCGAAGACATCGACGCTGGCATGAAGCTCGGCACCAACCAGCCGATTGGCCCGCTCGCGCTCGCCGACATGATTGGCCTCGACGTGATGATCGCGGTGATGAATGTGTTTTACGAGGGCTTCAACGATCCGAAGTATCGCCCGGCGCCTCTGCTCAAAGAAATGGTTGCCGCGGGCTACTTGGGTCGTAAAACAGGTCGCGGTTTCTACTCGTACGCAAAGTGAGCGACCCGGCGCAGAAGCTTCGCATCGGCGTCCTCGGTGCCGCCAACATCGCGCGAACGTTCATCACAGCGTTGCGCGGATCGACAAAAGTCGATGTTTGCGCCGTGGCGAGCCGCGACGCTGCGAAAGGTACTGCGTTCGCCAAGGAAATGGGTCTCGCGCAGTCGTTCCCGAGCTACGAGGCAATGCTCGCCGACCCCAGCATCGAGGCCATCTACAACCCGTTGCCGAACAATCTGCACGCCGAGTGGTCGATCAAAGCGGCAAACGCGGGCAAGCATGTGCTCTGCGAAAAGCCATTCGCGGCAAATGCTGCGGAAGTCACCGCGATGCTTGCGGCGGCGCGCGCCAACGAGATCTACGTCGTTGAGGCGTATCCGTACCGTGCGCAACCGCAAACAATCAAACTCGCGGAACTCCTACGAAACAACGCCATCGGCCGCCTGCAGACCGTGCAAGCGTCGTTCGGCTTTCCGCTCGTCGCACCCAACAACATTCGCTGGGACCCGACGCTCGCCGGTGGCGCGCTCATGGACGCGGGCAGCTACCCGGTGAGCCTCGTGCGCTTAATCGCCGGCGAACGCGCGGTGCGTGCGCAGGCTTTTGCGCGGTTCTCGGAGAGCGGCGTAGACCGCACGCTCATGGGCACGCTCGAATTCGCGAGCGGCCTCATCGCCCAAATCTCCTGTAGCTTCGGCACGGCGCGCCATCGTCGCGCGTTCATCGTTGGCGACGTTGGCACGATAGACACGACCTACTTCAACGACACCGGCGCAGAGTTTCCGCCACTCGTGCACATCACGCGCGGCAGCGGCTGGGACGCAGCGCGCGAGACCATCGAATGCGCTGCGACGCCGGGATTTTTCGCGCAAGGCGAAGCGTTTCATGACCTCGTGCGCCACGGCTGGGGCGCGTGGCCCGGCGCAACACCCGCCGAGTCGATCGACATTGCACTGATGCTAGACGCGTTGGCGACGAGCGCGAAGAGTGGTCACTCGGTGAGCCTTTCGCAAGCGGTGATTTGAGTACGCCGTCAGCTGTGCGCATGATTGAACCAACGAATCAATCCTTGCCGCGGCACGAATACGCGCAACGCATGAACCGCGTGCTCGATTACGTCGACGCACATCTCGATGCGCCGCTCGCACTCGAACACCTCGCCGCCGTGGCGCATTTTTCGGCGTTTCATTTTCATCGCATGTTCGCGTCGTGGATGGGCGAAACGCTTGGCGATTACGTGCGACGTCGGCGCATGGAAACGGGTGCGTGGCTGCTGTGGCGGCGCGCGACGGAACCCGTGTTGAACATTGCGCTGACCGTGGGCTTCGGCTCCGGCGAAGGGTTCTCGCGGGCGTTCAAGCTGCACTTTGGGCAAACGCCGACTCAGTGGCGGGCCATGACGCTCGCGCGGCAAGCGCAACAAAGCAATCCCGATCAGGCCGAGCGCAAGTTCGATCAGGTTTTTGTTCGTTGCAAACGAGATGATTTCGACTCCATTAAACAGGAGCAAATCCTCATGAACGTAAAACTGATAGACCTACCCGCGTCGCGAGTGGCTTACCTTCGCCACATCGGTCCCTATGGCGCGAGCCTAGGGCTCTTCTGGCGCGAATTTCATGGCAAACGCGTTGCCCATGGACTCCGCGGAAACATGTTCGGCGTTGGGCTGGATGACCCAGACATCACACCGCCGGAAAAGTGTCGCTACGATGCATGCGTTGAGGTCGCGGCGAACGTCGAAGTGAAAGCCCCGTTTAGCATCACCATGCTGCCCGGCGGTCGCTACGCGGCGCTCGAATACAAGGGCGACTCCGCACGCGTCGGCGAGGCGTGGGCAGCGCTCCTAGCCCAATGGCTGCCGGCGAGTGGCATGCAGTGCGATGCGCGCCCGATTTTCGAGTGGTATCGCGCAACCGACGGCGGCGACGAGACCACAGGCGAGTTCTCGTGTTTACTGTGCATTCCGGTTGCGCCGCTGGCTTAGCGCCGGCGATCCCGGCCATCTGCTACATGCAAATAAGCGTTACAACAACTTTTTTGCTGCAGCGACCGCCAGGCGGTTGTTGTAGCATATTTTTTCCGCTTATCGACTTAGCACATTTTTAAGCCAAACCGATCGCCTGGCTGTCGTTGCACGCGAAAAGCTGTACACATCATTTAGGCACGCCGTACGTCGCGTCGAGCCGTTCTGTTAGATACGCCGCGCCGGTCGTCGGCTGGTATTTCGCGGGGCGCTCGGCGCTTGCACAAGTCGGAAGGCAAGCAACGACGGCGTCGGGATTGGGATCGAGAAAAAACGCCACCGAGAAGCGCTCGCGACCAACGGGGTTCACCACGCGATGCGGCGTGGAAATGAACACATCATTGGTCCAACGCATCAAGCAGTCGCCGATGTTGCAGATGATCGCGCCGGGAATGTTTGGCGCCGCGAGCCATTCGCCCGCGCGCGTGCGCACTTCGAGCCCGCCCGCGTCGTCGGTGACGAGCAGCGTAAGGTTTCCGTAGTCGGTGTGTTCGCCAGCGCCAATTTGCCCTTCTTCAAAGCGCTCCGGGCGCGGTGGATAGTGCAACAGACGCAGCGTTGCCAGCGGTTGATCGAGCTTGTCGTCGAAGAAATTTTCGGCAACGCCCAACTCTTGCGCGAGCGCGCGATGCAGTTGCAAACCCAACTGATGGCAAGCGCTGAAATACTCAAGCATCGTTGCGCGAAACTGCGGCAACGCCTGCGCGTCCGGCCACACGTTGACGCCGCGAAACGGTTTGCGCGCAACCACGTCAGGGTGATCTGCGGGCAAATCCCAGCCCATGTTGAACGCTTCTTTGACGTCGCCGGGCATCGCGGAATTGAGTCGTTCTTCCCCGAGCGCCACGTAGCCGCGATTGTTGCCTGTGTGTTGAATCGAGAGCGCCGCTTTCGCCGTGGCGTTAGTCGCGAACAGCTGCGCGGATTGCGTAAACACGCGTTCACGTAGCGCGGCGGGCACTGTGTGGTTCGTGAGGACAAAGAACCCCAATCCACGCGCGCAATCGCCAAGCGTCCGGCCGAGTTTTGCGAGCGAGGCGCTGTCGCGCAAATTGAATTGGGAAATGTCGACGGTGGGGATGTGCGAGTTCATATTTTGACGATAACAATTGGCGATACGGACGCGACATTCACGCGTGAGCAGGCAAGTTGATTATCGCGCTAGCGCACCCACTGCATCTCGTCTTGCTTCTCCATCCACTCTTCTTCAAGCAGCGCAATCTTTGCCGCCAACTCGCCGCGTTCGCGCGTCTTATCGCCGAGCGTCGGCGCGTTTTCTGCAGCGTACGCAGCTTCTGAAGCGAGCCACGCATCAAGCACGTCGCGTGCGCTGGTGAATTTCGCGAGCTCCTTCTCGATCGCATCAATGCGCTTTTGCATCGGTCGCCGCAACGTCGCTAAACGCTGTCGCTCCTCGGCCTCCGCGCGTTTGTCGTCTTTGCGAGGTGTCGTAACGGATGCAGCGACGACCGCAGGCGCAGCACTAGCCGCGGCGGCGACCGAAGGCTTCGTTGCGCTGATCGCAGGCTTGCCGCGTTGCTCACGCAGCCACACGCGGTAATCATCTAGGTCGCCGTCAAAGGGTTTCACGGTTTTGTCGGCTACCAGCCACAGCTCGTCACAACACGCGCGAAGAATGTGTCGATCATGCGCCACGACCACCAATGCGCCCTCGTAGTCTTGCAGCGCGAGCGTGAGCGCTTGCCGCATTTCGATGTCGAGGTGGTTGGTGGGCTCGTCTAGCAGCAGCAAATTCGGACGCTCATAGACGAGCATTGCCAACACCAAGCGTGCGCGTTCGCCACCAGAAAACACGCCAACCTTTTCGCTTACGCGGTCACCACGGAAATCGAATCCACCGAGAAAATTGCGCAGCTCCTGTTCGCGCGCACGCGGATAACCGCGCGTCTCCATAAGCGTTTTATCGAGCTGGTCTAAATGCCAAAGCGGCGTTTCTTCGTTATGTAATTGCTCCAATTGATGCTGAGCAAAGTACGCGATTTTTAGATGTTGGCCTTCAATCCGTTCGCCTGCGAGTTCTTGCAATTCACCCGCGATAGCCTTCACCAAGGTGGACTTGCCGGCGCCGTTTTTACCGAGCAAACCGATGCGCGAATTGGGCAACAACGAGAACGTCGCTCTATCAATAATCGCCGGTGCATCGGCGCTGTAGCCAAGCTTGATGCCCTCAAATTTCAGCAGTTGGCGCGGTTCGCCTTCAGGTTTTTTGAAGGCGAATGTGAACGGCGAATCGACGTGTGCTGCAGAAATGCGCTCTAGTTTCTCGAGCGCTTTTACGCGGCTTTGTGCCTGAGCGGCCTTAGTCGCTTTCGCCTTAAATCGCGTGATGAATGACTCAAGATGCTTGATCGTGCGCTGCTGCTTTTCGTAAGCACCTTGCTGCACCGAAAGCTCAACCGTGCGCTGATCTTCGAACGACGCGTAGTTGCCGGTGTAGAGCTTCAACTTGCCGTTGTCGAAATATAAAACTTGATCGGCCACGCTGTCGATGAAGTCACGATCATGGGTGATCACCAGCATCGTGCCTGCGTAACGCGCAAGCCAATCCTCAAGCCACATCACCGCTTCGATGTCGAGGTGGTTGGTCGGCTCGTCGAGCAGCAACAAATCGCTGCGACACATCAGCGCCTGCGCAAGGTTCAAACGCATTCGCCAACCACCAGAAAAGGTGGACACCGGGCGGCTTTGCATTTCATGCTCAAAGCCCAAACCCGCGAGCAGTTCAGCCGCGCGCGACGACGCGGCATAGCCGCCCACGTGTTCCAAGTCCGCGTAAAGATGCGCGAGAATTTCGCCGTGTCGGTTTGCGTCTTCGTTCGGAAAATTAGTTTCCGCCGCCAACGCGGCCTCGATTTGGCGAAGCTCAACGTCGCCATCGAGCGCGTATTCCAGCGCGGTTAAATCAGAAGGCGGCGTTTCCTGCGCCACGTGCGCGATCACCCAACCATTGGGCATCGAAATGTCACCGCGATCAGGTTGCAGGTGGCCGCGAAGGGCGGCGAACAATGTGGACTTTCCAGCTCCGTTGGCTCCAACAATACCGACCTTGCGACCGGGGTTGATGGTGATGTTGGCGTTTTCAATAAGCGGCACCGAGCCGCGCGCAAGCGTAAGGTCAATCAATCGAATCATGCCGCCATTTTGCCGTGAGCGGCCAAAAGCAGAGATCAGGGGCTCTTGGAGCCGTGTGGCGGCGGGCTTGCCATCGGCTCTGAGCGCAGCGAGGGCGCGTAAACCTCGTAGGGTGGGTTTCAACCCACCACAAATTGATACCAACTAACGGGACTACTCCAGCGCGACCAAGCCGGGTCTCGGCCCGGCGGCCGACCTACTTTCTGGCATTGCCCAGAAAGTAGGCAAAGAGGCTAGCCCCGAACCCCGCTGTTCCCTGTGGTGCTCGCAACGGGCGGGACCAAAACAAATCGCCCGATGGCGCGCTGCCGCGCGCGGTGGGCTCATGGTTTTGGTCCACGACCGCCCGTTGCTCCGCTCCTCGGCGCGGGGGCGACGGGGCGTTAAAGTCAGATAGTGATCGCGTCGCAATTGGGTTAGGGGAACCCGGATGCGAGCATCCGGGCTACGTCATTTCGCGCGTAAAGTCTCGCAAGACGGCCTCTATAAACAGCGATTTCGCCTCTCGGTACTTTCCGTCTGCATTTTTTGCTGCTTCGAGCTTTACTTGGTTGTATTTGGCAACGAGACTTGGATCAGATATCAGAGCGTCGCGAAAAGTCATGAACATTTCGAATGAAGAGCCCTGCGCCACAAGCTGAATCGCGTGTTCTTCGTCGCATACATGCCACTCAAGCATGCACAGTTGTTCGGTTCGCAGTGTTTCGATCTTTTCGACATAACCAACTTCAGTCAACCGTCTCATGGCGTCGAGATGTTCGTTTGGCTGCACAAGCACACAGACATCCAAATCGCCTTTGGAAAGCGCCCCTGGAATCGATGAGGAACCCACGTGTTCAATCGAACTGTTTGGCAACAGCTGTTTGATTCGGTCGTGCTGTTGCACGAAACGCAAATGCAAGCGTGACTGGTATTCAACGGGAAGTAGTAGTCGCATGTGATTGCTGATTGGATTCAGTCAGACATTCTGCCGAAAGGGTTTGCTCCGGGCCACCAGGTGCGTCGGCAGGGTCGCTCCCGTAAACAAGCCTCGCGAAGCGATCATTATTTGAAGTTAACGCCCCGTCGCCCCGCGCCGAGGAGCGGAGCAACGGGCGGTCGTAGACCCGCACCAAGAGCCCACTGGTTGCGCGTTAGCGCAACTTTCGGGCGATTTGTGCGGGTCCCGCCCGTTGCGAGCACCACAGGAAACAGCGGGGTTCGGGGCTAACCTTTTTGGTTACTTTTTGGGCAATGCGAAAAAGTAACTCGGCCGCCGGGCCGAGACCCGGCTAGTTGGTTTAGCGAACATGGTTGCAGTACCAAACCGTGTTCATGGTTCGACAAGCTCACCACGAACGGGGAGCTTTGGATTTAACAGTTGCCGTTCGTGCAAACCCTTCGACAGGCTCAGGGCGAACGGGGCGATGAGCTCGACGTTAGCGCCAAATCGACGTGGGTTGGTGCGATGAACCGCCCCCCTACAAAGCAAACCCGTAATCAATAATCAACGGCGCATGATCCGAGAATCGTTGCTCCAGATAAATTGATGCGCTTTTCGCGGTCGCGGCGATGCCCGGCGTGGCGATTTGGTAATCGAGCCGCCAACCGACGTTCTTGTTCCAACTATCGCCGCGATTGCTCCACCACGTGTATTGCTCTGGCCGCTGGTCGAGTGTGCGAAACACGTCGACGAAACCAATCTCGTCAAACACATGCGTGAGCCACTCGCGCTCATGCGGCAGGAAGCCTGAATTTTTCCTGTTGCTCTTGTAGTTTTTTAGATCGATTTCTTTGTGCGCGATATTGAAATCACCGCAAATGACAATCTCTTTTCCAAGCTTTCGCAGCGCTTGCAAATGCTTGGGAAATTCACTGAGAAAGCGATCTTTGCTCGCTTGACGTTCGGGCCCCGCCGCCCCCGATGGCAAATAAAGCGAGACCACGACTAGCGGCCCTAAATCGACTTCAAGGTAGCGGCCCTCGCCGTCGAACTCGGTCACGCCGAAGCCGCGCTGCACGTTGAGAGGCTTTTGCTTCGTCCACACAGCCGTGCCTGAATAACCTTTGCGCTCGGCCGGGAAGAAATGCCCGTGACTCTTTTTTGGGCGCAACATCTCTTCAGGAATATCTGATTCTTGCGCCTTCATTTCCTGCAAACAAAACACGTCCCAGCCGCGCAAGCCAGCCATCCAACTGGCGAGGCCTTTGTTGTGGGCGGAGCGAATGCCGTTGGCATTGAGTGTGACGATTTTCATGATGGTTTCTGTTTTGTGTGCGGGAAAACCCCGAACGCGCGAAAATAGTGGGTAATTCTGTTGTTTCTCTGGGGCGCGCGCAGCGCGTTTGAATCGCTTATGGCCGTTGCTGACACTTTCCGACAAGATTTTCTGCGTTTCGCACTTGAATGCGATGTGTTGCGCTTCGGTGAATTTAAGACGAAATCTGGGCGCTTGTCGCCGTATTTTTTCAACAGCGGCCTGTTCAACACGGGTGAATCGCTGCTGAAACTGGGCCGCTACTACGCTGACGCGGCGCTGGCTTCAGGCATCGGTTTCGACATGACCTTCGGGCCGGCCTACAAAGGCATTCCGCTCGTTTCAGCGCTGGCCATCGGACTTGCCGAAAAAGGTCACAATCTGCCGTATTCGTTCAATCGCAAAGAGGCCAAAGACCATGGCGAGGGCGGCCTGATTGTCGGCGCACCGCTGGCGGGACGGGTTTTGATTGTTGATGACGTCATCACGGCCGGCACCAGCGTACGGGAGTCGGTAGAGATTATTCGGGCGCATGGCGCGGTGCCAGCGGGTGTGCTCATCATGCTGGATCGCAAAGAACGCGGTACTGGCACACAATCTGCTGTCCAAGAGGTACAGGCTACGGCTGGCATCCCTGTCGTTGCCATTGCATCGCTGCCCGACGTGCTCGAACTGGTGAACGCGACGGCGGCCTTAGCCGAGTACAAGGAAAAGATTGGGACGTATAGAGAGTCGTATGGAGTCGCTGAGTAGTCGTGTGAACGTTCGTGTAGCGCGGTGGCCGCTGGCTTCACTGCTCGCAGCGGTGTGCGCGGCGTTTGGGGCGAGCCAGACTCAGGCGCAACTCTACAAATGGACGGACGCCAACGGCAAGACGCATTACAGCGACACCGTTCCACCAGACTCCGTCGATCGCGCGCGCAAGGAGATGCGTACGGACGGTGTCGTGAAAAGGTCAATGGAGCGAGCGATGACGCCGGAAGAAAAGCGTCTGGCCGGGCTCAAAGCGGTTGAAGACGAACGAACACGAATCGCGCAGAGCGAACGAGAGCGCAAGGACAAAGCGCTGCTGGCGACGTACACAGACCTGAAAGATTTTGATCGTGTTCGGGATAGAAACCTCACCGCGCTTGACGACGAGATAAAAGGCCTATCGACCAACCCTGCGGTGCTCGCAGGTGCGGCCTCCTCCGGCGCGGAGACAGCGGGCGCGGCGTCCGGCGCAAAACCCTCTTCCGGTAAACCGGCGGCGCCCTCCGCGCCTGCGGGTGCCAAAGCCAACGCCGCCCCCGGGACTGCGCCCGTTGGCGCGAAAGTGGGTGTCGCACCCGGCCCGTCGGCCGCCGAAGCGGCTCGCCTGGCCGAATCGGTGGCCAAGAAAACCCGCGAACGTGCGGAAATGGCGGCGCTCTACGAGACCGAGCGCGCGCGCTTGGCGATGCTTCTGACAAATGAGCGCTCACGAATCACCACCGTCGTAGTTCCGGCGCCGCGACGCTAACAGCTTTTTGCCTGCATCGACTGCTAGACGGACGTTTCACGCGCAAAATGACGTTACTCAACTTATAGAAAAATTAGTCTGAAGCGACCGCCAGGCTGTCGCCCAAGTCTAAAAGCTGTATTCATCTGAGGTAGTCGCTATCCTCCATGTCATGAAAATAGCGTTTCACCTCGACCCCATCCAAAAACTCAAGGCGTACAAGGATTCGTCCGTCGCCATGATGCGCGCTGCGCAAGCGCGCGGACACCAGCTTTTCGCCATTGAGCCAGGTAATGTGTTCAGTAGCCGCAACGTTGTGCAGGCCAACGCCATGCCGATTGCCGTCTCGGACGACGATCACGATTGGTACGAAATCTACGAAAAACGCGCGCAGCCGCTCACAGATTTCGACGCCATCATCGAGCGCAAAGATCCGCCGTTCGACATGGAATACGTCTATCACACTTATCTTTTTGAGCGTGCATGCGATCAAGGCGCGCGCGTATTCAATCGCCCCGGCGCGATTCGCGACAACAACGAAAAGATGGCGATCCTGAAACACCCAGACATTATTGCCGCCACGACGGTCACGCGATCTGCTGCGGTGCTGCGCGATTTCGTCGCCGAATACAAAGAAGCGATTTTCAAACCACTCGACGGCATGGGCGGCAGCGGTATTTTTCATGTGCGTGAGGGCGACAAAAACCTCTCGGTGATCATCGAGATGCTCACCCAGCTTGGCACGCAGAGCATCATGGCGCAGCGTTATCTGCCAGAGATCGTCGATGGCGACAAGCGCATATTGCTGATCGCCGGCGAAGTCGTGCCGTTTGCGCTAGCGCGAATTCCGATGATCGGCGAATCGCGCGGCAACATGGCCGCAGGCGGTCGCCCGGAAGCGCGCCCGCTCACGACGACCGACCGACGAATCGCAGAAACGATGGCCAAGCGATTGTGGGCGGAAGGCTTGTTTTTGGTGGGTCTCGACGTGATCGGCAGCAAAGTTACCGAGATCAATGTCACTAGCCCCACCGGGTTTGTCGAGATCAAAGCGCAGACAGGGTTCGACGTCGCAGCGATGTTTGTGCAGAAACTAGAGTCCGTCGTCAACGCATAAACAGCACAAATTGCGGCACCGCAGCAATTTCCCTGATACCATCGTGTGCACTAAATAAGTCACAAAACTGTCACGTTTCGGCGCATGCTGTACGTTAAGCGCACCTGCGGTTCGACAGCGACCATTAGAGGGCATCAGGATGATCGGAATTCTCATCATTGCGCATGGCAACTTGGGCGACTCGCTCATTGGGTGCATGACGCATGTGCTGGGCAAAAAGCCTGACGGCATCGCCGCGATCCAAGTTGCAGGCACCGATTCGCCCCGCGAATTACTGCCTTCCGCACAACGCATGGTTGCCGCTCTTGACGAAGGCGACGGCGTGCTCATCATCACCGACATCTTCGGCGCTAGCCCATCTAATCTAGCCTGCAAACTGCTCGTCCCGGGGCGCATCGAGGCGATCACCGGTGCCAACGTGCCGATGCTCGTTCGCGCGATCACTTATCGTGGACGCGGCATGGAAACCCTCCTCAAGCGCGTCGTCTCCGGCGGTTGCGAAGGCGTGTTCCACATCGCCGCAGACCCGATTCTCGGGCCGAGCGTCGCGCAATCTGCCGCCAACGAAGGCGCACCAGTTTTGGCACGGCAATAACGGCTGACTGAGATATAACAAGGGTATGCAGAAGCGCGACATCGAAATCATCAATAAATTGGGGCTGCACGCCCGAGCCTCAGCCAAACTCACGCAAACCGCAACGCGGTTCAAATGCGAGGTCAACCTTGAGCGCAACGGCCGCCGCGTGAACGCCAAAAGCATCATGGGCGTCATGATGCTCGCCGCTGGCAAAGGCAGCACCATCCAAATCGAAACCGACGGCGAAGACGAAGCCGATGCGATGAACGATTTAGTGACGTTGATTAACGATAAATTTGGCGAAGGCGAATAGCCTGCGTCACTGCGTAGCCGTTTTGGCGGCGTGACTTACCCCGGCGCTTGGCGGACGCACAGTCTTGCTAGCATTGACGCCGTGAACCCAGCCGTCGATCCTTCCCGCAAAATCTCATTTGTCATGCACGGCGTCGCCGCCGCGCCGGGCATTGCGATCGCGCAGGCGCAGCTGGTTTCGCATGCCACCCTAGAGGTTGCACACTACGACATCGCAGCCGACCAAGTGCCCGCGGAATTGGCTCGTTTCGATATCGCGTTGGCGACAGTACGCTCCGAATTTGAAGCCCTGCATGAGCGCATGAAGGGCTCCGATGCGCCCGCTGAATTTGGCGCTTTTCTCGATGTGCATTGGATGATCT
>JAGNQL010000206.1 GCA_017989135.1 Burkholderiales bacterium | reverse complement strand
CGAGAAGTGGCTGCTCCTGCCGCAAGTTGGAGCCAACAACTAGGAAGCGATCTACCAAAGCAAAATCAGCAACCTTTAGGCCAAGCCACGGCACGCCACCACCTTGATCCAGAGCTGCATCGGTGACGCGTAGACGGTGATCAATGATCGTGCCGCCCAACTGAACCGAGAGTTTCTTGGCCAAGCTGGCCTCTTCCAGGGTCGTGTGTGCGCCCAAAAGGATTGCAACTTTGTCAGCGCCATGCGCCTTAACGGCTGAAGCAACAGCCTCGCGCGCGGCGGTCAACGCGTCTTGCCAAGGAACGGCGTGCCAGTGGTCGTCCGTGCGCACCATTGGTGACGTCAAACGGTCCGTGGCATAGAGACCTTCGTAACTGAAGCGATCACGATCCGAAATCCAACACTCGTTGACGGCTTCATTTTCTTGCGGCAACACGCGCATCACGCGATCACCTTTGATCTGCACCTGCAGATTCGCGTTAAGACCGTCATGCGGGCTCACCGTTTTGCGGCGCTGGAGCTCCCAGGTGCGGGCGCTGTAACGGAAGGGCTTAGATGTGAGCGCGCCAACCGGACATACGTCGATCATGTTGCCGGACAGCTCCGAATCAACCGACTTACCCACGAAAGACATGATCTCGGAGTGCTCGCCGCGGCCGCCCATGCCGAGCTCCATGATTCCAGCGACTTCCTGGCCGAAACGAACGCAACGCGTGCAATGAATGCAGCGGCTCATTTCTTCTGCACTTACGAGCGGACCAAGGTTTTTATGGAAGACGACGCGTTTTTCTTCGTTGTAGCGTGCCTCGGATTTACCGTACCCAACGGCCAAATCCTGCAACTGGCATTCACCGCCTTGATCGCAAATAGGGCAATCAAGCGGATGGTTGATTAGGAGGAACTCCATCACACCCTGCTGCGCTTTTTTCGCTTGCTCGGACGCCGTGAAGACTTTCATTCCCTCGGTAACCGGAGTTGCGCAGGCTGGCAAAGGCTTTGGCGCTTTTTCCACCTGCACCAAGCACATGCGGCAGTTGGCCGCGATGCTTAATTTCTTGTGATAGCAGAAATGTGGCACATAGGCCCCCACCTGATTGGCGGCGTCCATCACCGTGCTTCCCGGTGGGACTTGGACTGCTTTGCCGTCGATTTCGATGTTCAACATGGGGGTGTCAGCGTTCTGGTGGCTTGTCGGATAAACCGTGGGACAGTAGGGTGCTAGATGTACGCTGGCACGAGGCAGCGTTTGTTGTCGATGTGATACTGAAACTCATCACGGTAGTGCTTCACGAAGGCGCGAACCGGCATTGCTGCTGCGTCGCCCAACGCACAAATCGTACGGCCTTGAATGTTGTCGGCCACTGAATTCAACATGTCAAGATCTTCGTTACGACCTTCGCCGTTTTCGATGCGATTGACGACCCGCCACATCCAGCCAGTGCCCTCGCGGCAGGGCGTGCATTGGCCGCATGACTCTTCGTAATAGAAATACGACAAACGAAGCAAGGACTTCACCATGCATCGGGTATCGTCCATAACGATGACAGCACCCGAGCCGAGCATCGAGCCCGCCTTGGCGATGGAGTCGTAATCCATGTTGGTTTGCAACATCGTGGCTCCCGGAATCACCGGCGCCGATGAACCACCGGGAATCACGGCCTTGCACTTCTTTCCGTCGCGCATTCCGCCAGCGAGTTCAAGCAGCGTCGCGAACGGTGTTCCAAGCGGGATTTCGTAGTTGCCGGGGCGAGCGATGTCACCCGAAATGGAGAACAATTTCGTTCCGCCATTATTCGGTAACCCGAGGTTTAGGAAGGCCTCTCCGCCCTTGCGCATGATCCAGGGAACAGCAGCGAAGGTCTCGGTGTTGTTGATGGTCGTCGGTTTGCCATACAAGCCGAAGCTCGCAGGAAACGGAGGCTTGAAGCGCGGCTGTCCTTTTTTGCCCTCGAGGGATTCCAGCAGTGCAGTTTCCTCACCGCAGATATACGCGCCGTAACCATGGAACGCGTGGAGCTGGAAGTCAAACCCGCTTCCCAAAATATTGTTACCTAGGAAGCCCGCTGCGCGCGCCTCGTCCAACGCCTCTTCAAATCGCTCGTAAGTCGTAAAAATTTCGCCGTGGATGTAGTTGTAACCCACTGTGATGCCCATTGCGTAGGCTGCGATTGCCATGCCCTCGATAACCATGTGCGGGTTATATCGAAGGATGTCGCGATCCTTGAAAGTACCCGGCTCGCCCTCGTCGGAATTGCAGACGAGATATTTTTGCCCGGGAAACTGACGTGGCATGAAGCTCCACTTCAAGCCGGTTGGAAAACCGGCGCCACCCCGACCACGCAAGGCAGATTTTTTGACTTCTGCAATGACCTGATCTTGCGGGATTTTTTCCGAAAGGATTTTTTTGAGCGCCTCGTAACCGCCGCGGGTCTGATAAGGGCCAATGCGCCAATCGTTCGCATCATCGATCTTAAGATCGGCGAAGATAGTGGGGTTGATGTGCGGTCCGAAATGCATACTGGTTCGCCTACGCCTTTTTCAGTTCGTCGACGAGCGCATCGAATCGCTCGGGAGTGATTTTGCAGCGCATATCGTGATTGTTCACGGTATAAACAGGCGCCTCGCCGCAAGCGCCGAAGCACTCACCCTCTTTAAGCGTAAACAAACCGTCTACCGTGGTCTCGCCGAAGTCGATCCCCAATTTCTTTTTCGCGTGGTCCGCACAGACCGTGGCGCCCTGCAACTGGCATGGCAGATTAGTGCATACGGTCAGCTTAAATTTACCAGTAGGTTTCAGGTTGTACATCGTGTAGAACGAAGCGACCTCGTACACCGCGATTGGCGGCATTCCGATGTAGGACGCGATTTCCTGCATCGTGTCGTTCGAGAGCCAACCCTTTTCGGTCTGCGCAATTGTCAGCGCAGCCATCACTGCCGACTGACGTTGGTCGGGTGGAAATTTGGTGAGTTCGCGATCAATTTTCTTGAGCGCTTCGGGAGACAGACTCATGACTTACCTATCAATTTCGCCGAACACGATGTCCTGTGTGCCAATAATGGCCACCACGTCGGCGATCATGTGACCACGGCTCATTTCGTCAAGCGCTGCAAGGTGCGCAAAGCCTGGCGCGCGAAGCTTCAGGCGATAAGGTTTGTTTGCGCCATCGGACACGATATAGACGCCGAACTCACCCTTGGGATGCTCTACCGCTGCATAGGCTTCGCCCGGCGGCACATGCATGCCTTCGGTGAACAACTTAAAGTGGTGAATCAGCTCTTCCATGTTCGATTTCATGGATTCGCGCGCAGGCGGAGCTACCTTGTGGTTGTCCGTGATCACGGGGCCAAGATTGGCGCGCAACCATTTGATGCATTGCTGAATGATCTTGTTTGATTCGCGCATCTCCTGCATACGAACCAAATAACGGTCGTAGCAGTCGCCGTTCACGCCGACAGGAATATCAAAATCGAGACGGTCATACACCTCGTAGGGCTGCTTCTTGCGGAGGTCCCAAGCAATGCCGGAGCCACGCAACATCGCTCCCGTGAAACCCAGGGAAAGAGCGCGCTCGGGGCTGACTACACCGATGCCGACGGTGCGTTGTTTCCAGATGCGATTATCGGTCAGCAGCGTCTCGTATTCGTCAACGTACTTCGGAAACCGATTCGTGAAGTCTTCCAGAAAATCAAGCAGCGAACCTTGACGGTTCTCGTTCATCTTCTTAATGGCCGCCGCATTGTGGATCTTCGATGCTTGGTATTGCGGCATCTGATCTGGCAGATCGCGATAAACACCACCCGGGCGGTAGTACGCCGCGTGCATGCGCGCGCCTGACACAGCCTCGTATAGGTCGAACAGATCCTCCCGCTCTCGGAAGGCGTAAAGGAAAACCGTCATGGCGCCGACGTCCAACGCGTGACAACCAAGCCATAACAGGTGATTGAGCAGACGAGTAACCTCGTCAAACATGACGCGAATGTATTGCGCGCGCTCGGGCACTGGAAGTTGCAGCAGCTTCTCAATCGCCAAGCAATACGCATGCTCGTTGGACATCATCGACACATAGTCAAGACGGTCCATGTACGGGAGCGACTGTAAGTACGTTTTGCTTTCCGCCAATTTCTCAGTCGCGCGGTGCAATAGGCCGATATGCGGATCGGCGCGCTGAATGGTTTCACCATCGAGCTCGAGTACCAGACGTAGAACGCCATGCGCCGCTGGATGCTGCGGTCCGAAGTTCATTGTGTAATTGCGAATTTCAGCCATGTCGTTCGCCTTAGTTCGCGTAGCTATCTTCACGGATCACGCGCGGCACATTTTCGCGGGGATCAATGGTGACGGGTTGATACAAAACGCGCCGCTGCTCTGGGTCGTAACGCATTTCGACATAACCGGTCGTCGGGAAATCTTTGCGGAACGGATGTCCCACGAAACCATAGTCAGTCAGCAGGCGGCGCAGATCCGGGTGACCTTCAAAAATAACGCCAAACAAATCAAACGCTTCCCGCTCGTACCAATTGGCCGACGCCCAGACGTCGACGAGAGAATGCACGATCGGGAACTCATCGTCTTCTGCAAAGCACCGAACGCGAACCCGCTGATTCAATGTGACTGAAAGTAAATGCGCAACGACCGCGTATTTTTTTGATTCACGAGCGTTGCCGCCATAAGTCGCGAAGTCGACGCCACACAGGTCAATCAGCGTGTCGAATCGTGTCTTCTGATGGTCACGAAGCGCGACGCATGCATCCAACCAATCC
>JAGNQL010000205.1 GCA_017989135.1 Burkholderiales bacterium | reverse complement strand
TCGATTCCTAAAGTAACGCGCCTGCTCAACCATCCGTTGGGTAAGCTGGGCGAAAGCGCGTACTCTTTCATTGGCCGAAGCAATAGCTCTCCCACGGATTAGTCGTTCAGCGACGTCGCCGAGTGCGCGAAGCGCGCTAGTACTGAAGGACGCTGACCGCTTTGACTGAATAAATAGGTAGTCGACGTCGAGGTAGCCATTCACGTCGACTTTTTCCGATATCTCATCCGGATACCGTATCAATTGCCCATTCACCACGAGCGCGACCGAATCGAGGGCGGGTTGGGCTGATTCAGCGACAACGAGGTCTTCCGACGTAAATTCGGTCACAACGCGGGTCGCAGCGTAGAGGTACCCAGAAAAATGCTCGAAAAGCTCAGCCTCATCCAGCTGCGGTGGAAGGTCATGCTCCGCCGCAAACGATTTCATCAACGACTTGACGATCGGATTGAATTCAGATTCCATTGGCGCGACACCTCATATACGTTGGATTTAGTATGTCACGCGACTCAAGAGCCAGCAATGGCACTGAGAAAGTAGCAAGTTCGAACGCATGAAACATAGCGACGTAGGCCCGATTCAGAGCACTTCGAACCTGTCGAACGATCGAGCACGGTTCGCGCGTATGCCGTAATCCGGGAATCGTGCGCCGCGCGGACCACGCGTTCTGAGTTTCGGTGATTACGACCCGAGTTATGTTGACTAAGCCAATGGACTAAGTCAAAATTGCACCTCCCACCGGAGCGAAACATCATGCTGGTCAATGTTCACGACGCAAAAACTCAGTTTTCTAAATTGCTGGAGCAAGCGCATGCAGGGCAAGAAATCATCCTTGCCAAGGCCGGGAAGCCTTACGCACGCATGATGCCGTTGGCGGTGGTGCCCGGCAAACGCCAGCGTGGCCGCGTGAAGAGCATCGACGACACGGCGTTTTTCGATGCGTTGCCCGAGGCCGAACTGGCGGCTTGGGAAGGACGCGGGCTCTGATGCTGATCTTGCTCGATACGCACGCCCTGCTCTGGTGGTGGAAGGACGATCCGCGTTTGTCCGCGCGTGCGATTGCGGCGATTGAGGATGAAACGAACACGGTGCTCGTGAGCGCCGCAAGCGCGTGGGAAATCGCGACCAAACACCGTCTCGGAAAACTGCCGGGCGTGGAGGACGGCATTCGGCAGTTTCACGAACTGGTGATCGCGGATGGCTTCACGCATCTGGCGGTGACGCACCAACACGCGCTTAAGGCGGGCGGCTTCGAGATCGAACATCGTGATCCGTTTGATCGAATGTTGGCCGCGCAAGCGTTGGTCGAAGGGGCAACGCTGCTGACCGTCGACCCGGAAATGCAGCAGTTCCCGGTGACGTGCGTTTGGTGACGCGGCGTCGGGCGCGACGCGCGTGAACTTGTCCTACAGCTTTTGTGCGCCAACGACAGCCTAGCGGCGCTTCTAGGCCGTTTTAGGCGTTTGTTGACTAATGCGATTAAACCACTGAAATCGCCGCCTGCTGGTCGCTAGCCGCGAAAAGCTGTTTGGCGAATCGTGATGTTGAGCGTGGTAACAACGTAGGGTGCGGTTCACCGCACCTCGTGCTCTTGCGCGCGAAGCGCACTTCCCCGTTCCACCTTGCCTCGTATCAATTTGGGTGCGGTGAACCGGCACCCTACGCCGCCTCAGCCACCAGCCCCCGCTTCTTAAGCATAGGCTCCACACTCGCCGCACGCCCCCGGAAGGCGGCGTAGCCGTCTTTCGGTTCGATGGTATTGCCTGCGGAGTAGACGTAGCGCTTCAAGCGTTCAGCGGTGGCGGCATCGAACGGATTTCCCGCTTCCACAAAGGCATCGAATGCATCCGCGTCGAGCACTTCGGCCCACATGTAAACGTAGTACCCGGCGGCGTAGTCGGTGCCAGAAAACAGGTGGCGGAAGTGCGTGAGGCGATGCATCATGGGGATCGCATGCGGCATGCCTAGGCGCGCAAGTTCAGCCTTTTCGAACGCGACGAGGTCGAAGCCTTCGTAGCTTGCTAGCGCGTGCGCGGCCATGTCGACGAGCGCGCTGGAGGTGTATTGCACCGTCTCAAAGCCCTTGTTGAAGAGGCGCGCGGCTTCGATGCGTTCGCGCAGCGATTGCGGCATCGCGTCACCGGTTTTGTAATGACGCGCATGCTTGTCGAGCACTTCAGGTTCGAGGGCCCAATGCTCGTAAAGTTGCGATGGCAGCTCTACGTAGTCTTGCAGCACATTCGTGCCCGAGAGTCGCTCGTAGGTGACATTCGAAAGCAGCCCATGCAAGCCGTGGCCGAACTCGTGGAACAGCGTGCGCACGTCGTCGAGGCTCAACAACGTCGGCTCGCCTGCGGGTGCTTTAGCGAAATTGTTGTGGTTCGCGATGATCGGAATGACCGGGCCGTCGTCCATCTGCGCCTGCCAGCGATACGCGCTCATCCACGCGCCGCCGCTCTTGGTTGAGCGCGCATAGTTGTCCGACAAAAAGATCCCGACCAACGCACCAGCCGCGTTGTGTACTTCAAACGTACGCACGTCTGCGTGGTACATCGGAATGCCCTGCTTCTCCTCAAATTTGAGGCCGAAAAGTCTGCCCGCGCAATCAAACATCGCGCGCATCATGGCGTTGAGTTCGAAGTACGGTTTGGTCTCGGCGTCATCGAGGTTGTAACGCGTCTGCCGCACTTTTTCCGCGAAATAGCGCCAGTCCCACGTTTCGATGCTGTGGGTGAATCCGCTTGCGCGCGCGGTGGCGACGATTGCGTCTTCTTCGGCTGCGGCGCGCTGTTTTGCCGGCTCCCACACTTTGCCGAGCAAGCCTTGCACCGCTGACGGCGTGCCAGCCATGCGATCCACCAGCGCATAGTCCGCAAACGTCGCGTAGCCGTGTAACGCGGCTTGCTCTTGCCGCAACTTGAGAATTTCTACGGCTAGCGCGCGATTGTCGTTTGCGCCGTCATGTTCGCCGCGCGACGCCCACGCCTTTTGCACCTGCTCGCGCAAATCGCGGCGCTCTGAGAAGGTTAGGAACGGCACGATTAGCGAACGCGACAACGTGATCGCGTAGGCGTCATTCACACCGCGTGCAACGGCAGCTTCTTTCGCCGCATTGCGCAATGATTCAGGCAAACCCGCTAGGTCGCGCTCGTCGCGAAGCAGCAGTTGGTAGCGTGACTCATCGGCGAGAACGTTTTGCGAGAACTGCGTGGTGAGTTCTGCAAGCTTTGCCATCACTTCGGCGTAGCGCGTTTTCGACGCAGGCGGCAGCTTCGCGCCTGCTCGGACGAAATCAAGATGCACCCGATCGAGGAGCCGTTGGGCTTCCGGCGTGATGCCAAGTGAACCCATGCGTGCGTGCAAGAGATCGATACGACCAAACAACGCGTCGTTCATGTAAATCGCGCTGTTGTGCGCCGAAAGTTTCGGCGCAATTTCCAGCTCAACTTTCTGCAATGTCGGCGAAGTCTCCGCTGCCGTTAAATTGAAAAACAACTCGCGAACTCGCGCCAAGAGGCGACCGCTGCGGTCGAAGGCGACCAAGGTGTTCTCAAATGTGGGGACAAACATCGAGCCGGCTAACGCGTCGATTTCCGCTCGATGAGATTGCAGCGCCACGTCAAACGCCATCGAGAAATCTTCCGCGCGTACTAGGTCAAACGGGGGCAGCCCATAAGGCGTCTGCCAGTTTTCAAGCAACGGATTCGGTGTAGTCATACATTAACTTTCAAAAAAAACAGACGAGCGCACGTCGCGAGAGGACGAGACGACGTAATTCGCGAATCGGCGCTACGTCGTAGCAGCTGCCCCAGCAGCGCCACTTGCGGCCGCGCTTCGCCCCTTCTGCCACAGCACGTCACTATGGCCCAGATCACGGTTTAGCACGCGGGCGAGCACGAACGCCATGTCACTGAGGCGGTTGAGGTAAACGCGCGCCGCCAATGACACCTCTTCTTCCGTCGACAAAGCGATCAGAGCACGCTCAGCGCGGCGACAAATGGTGCGCACCAAATGAGCGTAAGCCGCAGCACGCGAGCCGCCGGGCAAGATGAAGTCTTTGAGCATCGAAAGGTCGGCGTTAAGCGATTCGGTCAGTGCCTCTAGCCGCTCCACGTGTGCATCGGTGATGGCGGTGTAGCCGGGAATGGACATCTCGCCGCCCAGGTCGAACAGGTCGTGCTGCACGTTCGTGAGCGCCTCGCGCAGGGCCGCCGGAATGGATTCCGTCAAGAGCAAGCCGACAAAGGAATTCAGCTCGTCGATGTCGCCCATGGCCGCGACGCGCGGATGCGTCTTGGCAACCCGGGAGCCGTCGCCGAGCCCCGTCGTGCCGCTGTCACCTGTTTTCGTTGTAATCTTGGATAAACGATGCCCCATAGCCGCAAACCTGAACCTTTCAACGGTAGATCCGAGACTACCGCTTTCAACAATGAACCCTAGTTTAGAAGAACCTTTGGTCAAACGAGATGCGACAAATTCGTCGATCGACGGTGTCGCAACTTTAGTGCTGAACCGCCCAGACCAGTTCAACGCACTCTCCAGCGCGTTGCTTGAAGCGCTCCAAGCCGAGCTTGATGCGATCGCTAATGACCCGAGCGTACGTGTGGTCATATTGAAAGGAAATGGTCGCGCGTTTTGCGCTGGCCACGATTTGCGCGAAATGCAGTCCCACGTTAACGAGCTGCAATGGCACCAGAGCTTGTTCGAGCAGTGCTCAAAGGTAATGCTCACCTTGGCTTCAATGCCGCAACCGATCATCGCGCAAGTGCACGGA
>JAGNQL010000045.1 GCA_017989135.1 Burkholderiales bacterium | reverse complement strand
CCGTTACGCCTTGCGGCATGAACAACGGGAACATGAACGACGCCATGAACAACACAGAAATCAGCGGCACACCGCGGATGAGTTCAACGTAGATGGTGCAGAAAGTGCGAATCGCGGGAAGCGCCGAGCGGCGGCCAAGCGCAACTGCAATTGCAATGGGAAACGACATGACCATCGACAGCGACGACAACATGATCGTCAACGGCAGGCCGCCCCAACGATCGGTCGTCACTTTGGTGAGGCCGAACACGTTGCCGTACATCAACGCGAAGAAGGTCCCGATAACGACAACCCACAGCACGATGATCCACTTGTTCCAGAACGCGCGCGTGCAGCTGGCGACGAGTAAGGCAAGGAGCAACAACGTGGCCACCAGCGGACGCCATTGTTCATCCATTGGATAGCGACCGAAGATGATCAGACGATACTTCTCGGTCACCACGCCCCAACACGCGCCGACGCCCGGCGCACGACAAGCATCCGCGTTTGGTACCGTCGTGGCGGTAAGGAAGGCCCACTGGATAAAGTTGGGGATTGCATACAACAACACGCCAAGCACGATGACGGTTGTGACGGTGCTCTGCCAGTTCGCGAACAAATTGGCCTTAGCCCAAGGCACCAAGCCCTCGGTTTTTACTGGAGCAGGGCGTGCTGGAGCCGATTGAAAGACAATTGTTTCAGCCATGGTCTAGCGCTCCTGAATGGCTGATTTCGCGTTGTACCAACCCATGAAGATTGAGGTGGACAACGAGGTGGTGAGATACACCAACATGATGATCGCGATGCACTCGACCGCGCGGCCGGTTTGGTTGAGCGCGGTGTTCGCGATTGACACCACGTCAGGGTAGCCAATGGCCACTGCAAGCGAGGAGTTCTTCGTGAGGTTCAAAAACTGGCTCGTCATGGGCGGGATGATCACACGCAGCGCTTGCGGGAGAAGCACTTTTTGCATCTCCTGACCCTTCGACAGACCGAGGGCTTGCGCTGCTTCACTCTGCCCGCGCGCTACCGACGAGATGCCGGAGCGCACGACTTCGGCCACGAAGGCAGCCGTGTAGAGCACAAGTCCCAACAGCACCGCCATGAATTCCGGTGTCAACGAACCGCCATTCTCAATCGCGAACTCGCCCTTCTTGGGCATGTTGAAATCAAACGGTGCACCGCCTATGATCCAGCCTAGCGCACCACATGCGATCACGATCACGACGGGCACCCAGAACATGCTTCGCAGTTGTCCCGTCGCTTCGAATTTTGCTTGCGCCCAACGACGATAAAACCACGCAACGACCGCTCCGAGGCCCCATCCGATCACACCCGTGAGATGTCCAGTGGCCCACAATGGCTCGGGAAACGACAAACCACCTTTGCTTAGAAAAAACGGACCGACGTGCTTCGCGTCCGTGATGTCGGGAAGCAGTTCCGTAAAAAGCAAGTACCACATCAAAAGTTGAAGCAGCACCGGAACGTTACGGAAGAATTCGACGTACGCCTGACACAGGCCGCGCAGCAAACCGTTGCGGGAAAAGCGGCCGACACCAATTAAGGTACCGAGAATTGTCGTCAAGATGATGCCGACAACGGCAACACGCAATGTGTTGCTCACGCCAATCAGGAACGCCTTCCAATAGGGGTTGTTGGAATCAAACGGAAACAGGGACTCGCCGATGTCGAAACCCGCCGGCGCCCAAAGAAAATCGAAGCCGCTCTTGATGCCCCGTATGCGCATGTTCTCGGCGGTGTTGTGCGCCAGAAACCAGACTGCGCCGCCGATGAGCGCAACCGCGAGTATTTGATAAAGCAAGCCGCGAAACGCTTGGCTACGCCAAGACCAATCTCGCTTGCTAGGTGGTGTTCGTGGTGCAACCGCCATGCATTTCCCCGTTAAAAAATATCGTTATCCGGTGACAGGACTTCTGTTGTTCCTGTTAGGGAGAGGAGACTGATCCGCAAACGAGTCACTCTCACCCTAACCCTCTCCCGCGTGCAGGAGAGGGGACTATGCAGATACGGCGTTGACTGTTGGAATCGAAAAACGAACCAATGTTCAGACGCCGCGAGCGGGATGCAATGCAAGGCGCTGGTCGGCGACGCGTACTTGTGTACGCGAGTCGACAAGCAACGCCGCAGTGCGCCCGCGCAGGCCGTCCGACTTAGCGGACCGGGTAGGCGTACATGAGCCCGCCCTTATTCCACTGGTTATTAGCACCACGTGGCAGCTTGAGCGCCGACTTCGGACCAACATTGCGCTCGAAGATTTCGCCGTAGTTACCAACGGCTTTGAGTGCACGTG
The DNA here is from genome assembly GCA_017989135.1 of Burkholderiales bacterium. GTDB lineage: Bacteria > Pseudomonadota > Gammaproteobacteria > Burkholderiales > Casimicrobiaceae > Casimicrobium. Next base: position 15,867 of record JAGNQL010000045.1, on the reverse strand, counting down.
CCATCCATTCTTTGTCGAGGCCGAGCAGCTTGCCGGTATCTTCCGACGTGCCGAGGATGCGCTGAACGACCGGATCGGTGCTCGACTTCATTTGGTCAACGTTAGCTTGCGTGACGCCGTATTCCTCGGCTTCGAGCAGACCATGGATCACCCATTTCGAGATCGCGAACCATTCGTCGTCGCCACGGCGAACCATTGGGCCAAGCGGCTCTTTGGAGATCAGCTGTGGGAGGATGACATGTTCGTCAGGGTTCTTAGCTTCTTTGTTACGAACTGAAGCAAGGCCCGATGCGTCTGTCGTGTAGGCGATGCAACGACCTGCGAAGTACGCGCCGGTTGCAGCTTCTACTTTTTCGAACACTACAGGCTTGATGCCCAGACCGTTGGCTTTGGAGAAGTCCGTCAGGTTCTTCTCGGTCGTGGTGCCGGATTGAACGCAAACGGTTTGGCCTTTGAGTTGCTTGGCGTCTTTGATCTTCGACTTGGTCGTGACCATGAAGCCTTGACCGTCGTAGTACGTCACGCCCGTTGCGTGCAGACCCAGCGATGCATCGCGGGTGAGCGAGAACGTGGTGTTACGCGAGAGGACATCAACTTCGCCTGATTGCAATGCCGCGAAGCGTTGCTGTGCGTTCAGAGGAACCCACTTCACTTTATTGGCATCGCCCAAAACGGCAGCGGCGAGTGCTTTGCAGTAGTCAGCGTCAAGGCCGGTCCAGTTACCAGCGGAGTCAGCTTGCGAGAAACCAGCCAAACCGGTGTTCACGCCGCAAACGACCTGACCAGCTTTCTTGATTTTGTCGAGCGTCGCACCAGCATGTGCGGGCAGAGCAGCCAACGCGCCAACGGCGAGCAACGTGCCGAGAACGACTTTCGTTCCAGATTTAAACATTCAATATCTCCTAGATTTTTTATCGGAATTAATGTGAGCGTATGGCTTGAAAGCGCCGATGTCCGTTCAGCAGCGATTACACCAGAGATTTAGATGTGTTGCATACGCAAACGGCATGCCACCATACGCAATTCAAAAGAGTGCGTAGGTTTATTCAGTTTCATTAGGGAAAGCCCTAATCATTGTGCAAGGCGCTGGACTGTCTCGCCGAATTGTTGTTGCGGCGCAGCATTTATTGACGATCAAGATTCGTGAAAAATTATCGCGTCAAGTGCAACTCTAGCGAGGTCACGCCTGTTTGAGTGCCGAGCAAAATTAACGCATCACCGGACTCGAACACGAAGTCATCAGCCGGCCGTGGCAAGCGGACGCTGCCGCGACGGATATGACTGATTTCCGCCGCACCACCGCGAAAATTCGCCGCGACTTCGCCCCAAGTGCGGCCCACCGCGTTTGCCGTGTCGGGAAGGTGCACCGTGTGCAGAACCTGGGCGTCGTCTTCGTTTTCGTTGCCGTCGCTTGCGCCCCGATAGAAGCCTTGAAACAAGCTGTAGCGTTCCTCGCGCACCGCGCGAATCCGCCGCAACACTTTTGAGAGCGGCGTGCCAAGCAGCAAGAGCGAGTGCGAGGCCAACATCAAACTGCCTTCGAGCACTTCGGGCACTACTTCTGTCGCACCGGCTTCGAGCAGACGGTCAATGGATTCTTCGTCCGTGGTGCGCACCACGATGGCCAAATCCGGGCGCAGCACCTTTGCGGTGCCGAGAATTTTGAGTGCGGCATCCACGTCGCTAAACGAAATTACCAACGCCCGCGCGCGCTCAACGCCCGCTGCAATCAGCGCCTCACGTCGGCAGGCGTCGCCGAACACGATGTGGTTCCCCGCCGCATTGCCCACGCCGCCTTGCGCCTCGCGCACACGGTCCGGGTCGTGATCGAGCGCCACGTAGCGTACGTTCTCGGCCTCCAGCAAACGCGAAAGATATTGGCCGCTGCGCCCGAAGCCGCAGATGATGACGTGATCTTGCCGCTCCATGCTCTCGGTCGCGATTTTGAAAATGTCGGCCGAACGCGCCAAGAAATCGTTCGCAGTGATGCGCTGGTTGATGCGCTCCGCAAGGCGCGGCAGAAACGGCGCAGCCAGCATCGAGATCAACATCGCCGCGATGGCGACTTGTGCGGGTTGGGTGGGGAGCGCCCCAGTGGTTAGACCCAAAGTGATCAGCACGAAACCAAACTCGCCCGCAGGCGCAAGGAGCGACGTTGCAACGTTCGCGTCAGCGGCTTTGAAGCCAAACTTACGAACCAGCGGTTGCAGCACCACGGCTTTGCCGAGCAACAACACGATTAGCGTCAGCAGCACCCAACCAAACTGCGTCACGACAAATCCGCCATCAAGCTGCATGCCGACCGAGATGAAAAACATACCGAGCAAAACATCACGGAACGGACGAATATCGTCCTCCACCTGCATCTTGTATTCCGTCTCGGCAATGAGCATGCCGGCAACGAATGCGCCCAGTGCGTGCGGCAAGCCAGCAAGGTGACACAGCCACGCTAAGAGGAGCGTAACGAGCAACACATTGAGCATGAATAGTTCGCTGGTTTTGCGCCGCGCGACGATACGAAACCACGCGCGCAGCACAGGCTGACCGAAGCCAAGCAACAAACCCAGCAGTACCACCACTTTCGTAAGTATCCAGCCAATTTCGCTTGCGCCCATGCCGCCGCCCACGCCGAGTGCGGGTAGCAAAATGAGCAAAGGCACCACGGCCAAATCCTGAAAGAGCAATACGCCAATCACTGGTCTCGCCAGCGGCGAACTCAGCTCGTTGCGCTCCGCCAAAAGCTTGATGCCAATGGCGGTAGACGACATCGCCAGCGCGGCGCCGAGCACGATGGCCGACGCGACCGACTGCGAGAGCGCCAGCGCGATCATCGCGAACAGCAAGAGCGACGCGATGTACTGCGCCGACCCAAGCCCCAGCACCATGCGCCGCATGGCGCGAAACTGCGGCAACGAAAATTCCAGTCCGATCGAGAACATCAAGAAAACGATGCCATATTCAGCAATCGCCCGCGCCTGCGACGAGTCCGGGATGAGCTTGAACGCCTGCGGCCCTAGCAACATTCCAACGACGAGATAGCCCAAGAGCGACGGCAACCCTAAACGCCGACACAGTCCCACGGCCAACACGCTGGCAGCGAGCACGATGACGATAAGGGCAAGCGCGGAGTTCATAACTCGAATCTAGCAGAGCAGGGGCCTTGCATGCGCGCCGCTACACTCGTCACATGTTCGACCGCCATCTACTTCCCCTGCTCGCTGCGCCACACCGCGCTGTGGCGCACAACCTCGCGCGCTTGGGTTGCACCGCCAACGGCGTGACACTTGTGGGTGCGGCTGTGGGGTTGGCCGCCGCGCCGATGATCGCGCTCGGGCATTTCGGCGTGGGGCTTGCACTGTTCCTAGCGAATCGGTTTCTCGATGGCGTGGACGGGACGATGGCGCGCGCTGCCGGGTCGACGGATCGTGGCGCGTTTCTCGATATCGTCTGTGACTTCTTGGTGTATGCGGCGATTCCGTTGGGTTTTGCTCTGGCCAATCCGGCCGTTAATGCATTGCCAGCGGCGGTCCTACTCGCGAGTTTCATTGGAACCGCGTCGACCTTCCTCGCATACGCGTCCATCGCCGCCAAGCGCGGCGAAACGAATCTGGCGTATCCAAGCAAAGGCATTTATTACCTCGGCGGACTCACCGAGGGCGTCGAGACCATTCTCGTGTTCACCGCCATGTGTCTCGCGCCGCAATGGTTTGCTGCGCTCGCGTATGGCTTCGCGTTCGCGTGCTTGGTCACCACGATCATGCGCTTTATCATCGGTGCGCGCAGCCTGACGTAAGGGGAAAACTCACAATGACGACGCAGCAAATCATCTTGACCGCAGTGCTCGCGCTGATGGTCTTCTCCGTTGCGCTTGAACTCAAGGTCGACGATTTTCGGCGCGTCGCGCAAACGCCACGCGCAGTCATTTGTGGGTTGATTCCGCAGTTCATTTTGTTGCCGGTCGGAACGTGGCTGGCTACGCTGGCGCTCGACTTGCCGCCCAACGTGGAGGCGGCGATGATCCTCGTCGCCGCCTGTCCTGGCGGAAGCTTGAGCAATGTGATTACGCATTTCGGGCGCGGCAACACGGCCCTCTCGGTCAGCGTCTCAGCAGTGGCGTCGCTCATCGCGTTGGTCGCGACGCCGTTTAACTTCGGCTGGATGATCGCCACCAATCCGGTGACCGCGACGTGGCTGCGCGCGCTGAAAATCGACGCGTCTGATATCTGGATCAGCCTCGTGTTGATGCTCGCGGTGCCGATGGCTTTGGGGCTTTTCGTCACCCACCGACTGCCGGGCTTGGCCGCGAAAATTCACAAGCCGCTGGCGAATTTTTCGCTCGTCGCGTTGCTCGCGTTTATCGTGCTTGGGCTGGTCAAGGAGCGGCAGTTACTCACGTTGGGCTTGCTGCCAACGTTAGCCATCGTTATCGCACACAATGCGAGCGGCCTCTTCTTCGGCTGGATTACGAGCGTCGCGCTGGGCGTCTCCGAGCGCGACCGCCGCGCCGTGATGATCGAAGGCGGCATGCAAAACTCCGGCCTCGCGCTGGGCATCATCGCCGTGCAGTTCAACGCCGACCTAGGCATGGTCATCATCGCCAGCCTCTGGGGCATGTGGCACATCGTCAGCGGTCTCAGCTGCGCGCTGTATTGGCGACGGAAAGATGCGCGGGCGGCAGCGTAGGCGAAGGCCGGGAGACTTAACGACATCCGTTCGCCCTCAGCGTCGCGAGGCTTTGATCGTCGGACTCGTTTTCAGACCCTTCGCAATACGCGCGGTGAGCGGAAACTTCACTGTTAACAACTTTATGCGTCTGGCGACCGACCCGCGGTCGTTTGCGACGATTTATGCATACTTTCGACTATACGAAAAAATGCGCTTAAGCGACCGTACGACGGTCGCTCCCGCGCAAAAGCCAAAGCAACGCGTAACGCAAGATTCATCTGATTTAGCCGCCGAACGTGATTCAACTGCGCTTCGCTTGCCTTAGCGTGTTGTGTGGTGACGACGACAGGCGTATGCTGTTGTCATGTTGTGGTCATGCCGCAACCACAAAATCAAGATCGTCTGCATCACAATGACCGGGTGATAGGACTACGACACAGGCTCACTTCTCCTCAACGCAGCAACACTCGCAAAAAGGAAATCGCTATGAAACGTCTCGTTCCGCATCGTCTCAATGGGTTACAGCGCCTTCACACGCTCGCAACTACCTCCACGGCCGCGCTCTGCCTCGCGCTTGTGAGCATGGCGAGCACAGGCTACGCCGCAGATACCCCCCCCCCTGCTAAACCCGCCTTGCCGTCGTATCACGCGGCCAGCAAGCCCATCACCGATAAGGTCGGCAACAAACTCATCATCATTGACTTCGTGAAAACCGCGCAGGACAGTTACCCCGGCAAACTCACCGAATCGTTCGACCCGAAAAAGACGCGCCACCACCCGCAAGTATTGAATCTGGTGCAAGACTACGAAGCACGCTACGGCTTCAAGCGCGCAGGCATGACCAGTTGGGTCGGCGCAAGCGTTAGTGCGTTTCTCAACAGTCAGCAGATTGAGCGGTTGCGTGGCGACACAAATGTTCGGTTGATTACAGAGGACGAGGTTCAGCCTTTTAGCGCCAATCCGCCCTGGTATCCCGCATGGAATGGCACCCCGTGGACGGAACTGCGCGACTGGGGGCATGTCGCGGTGAATGGCAAAACGGTATTGCCCGGCAGTCAACGCAAGGTTTACATCATTGATAGTGGTGTTGCGTTTCATGATGATCTCGGGAGTGTGTCGGATCGATTTGTGTGCAGTGCTTACGTCGGTGCCAACGAGACTTGCACAAATACGTACGGAGATGTGCGAGCGGTCGGCTGCTACGCGCACTCTACTCACGTCGCAGGCATCATCGGTGCAACGGCGGGAAACGGGCAAACGCGCATGGGTGTTTATGCGGGCGTCAACATGGTGTCGATGGGCACGGGGACGTTGGTGACTGCGTCATGTGGCGACACTCAGGGAGGGCCAAGTTTGACCGCCATTGGCCATGCGCTCGACTACATTAAGTGGAGCAACATACAGTGGTCGTTCTACACGCCGAATGTACCCATCGTGAATTTGTCCGCGAACTCAGGCGGTATGGGATTCGACGCCAATGGGGGTCAACAGACCAATCAGTCAAAGGTGGTCGAACTCGTCACGCCTGTGGGAATTAGCGGCTGGACTTTCTATCCGGGTGCTGTGTTTGTTCAGTCGGCGGGGAACGGTAATCAGGACGCATGTGGAGACACGAATGCCCTACCGAAACGCGAATCGCGTGCATATCAAATTGGACTGAATCAGCAAACCACGCAGGTTGATGGTGTCTTGGTCGTAGGTGCAATAGGGAATAACGGGACGCTCGCTACCCCGATAAATGCGTCGGAACCCCTCGGTATTACCGACCCTGAACTTGGAACCAACTATGGTAACTGTGTCGATATTTGGGCACCAGGGCAAGGCATTTATTCGACGTGGGGGCGTGGTTCGCACGGAGACACCAGCTACTATGGACCTGATCCGCTTAACCCCTATCAGCCATATTCCGGCGGTCAGTCCTCGACATACGTCTGGTCTCATCCGTGGACATACACGGGAACTTCTACGCCACCAGCTCCGATGCAAGGCTGGGCTTGGCTCTCTGGCACCTCGATGGCCGCACCACACGTTGCCGCTGCCGCCGCGTACATCGCTGACAAGTATCAATTGACGACGCCCATTGCGATCGAGCAGAAGGTGCGAGATGAGGCGTTCACGTACGCCGGTCGGAAAATAGTCTACCTACCAGACTAACCACTTCTAAGCTCCGATTCGTGCGATGCGCCGTGTGGAGCGCATTGCGCGGCCCCCTGAATTGATTAGGACTATTATGAAAACAAACGTTGCCTTACACATGGCACGAAGCGCCCTGTTTGGGCTCTTCGCGTTATGGTCGAGCCACGGTGCAGCCGCGCCCGCTTCGACCACATTGGCTCAGTATTACCCACAGTATGGGCCAACAGCGATAGGACTGCCTAATCCGTACGCCGTTGAAATCCACGTTACCGGCGGCGGAATTGATCCGCCATCAGTAACGTACGACGGGCAAAATTCTTGGCCCGTCACGCGGGTTATGCGGATAACTTCATCCACCGTAGATCCGAGACTGGATGGATACCCCGCGTCTTCGCTCCGCTTTGAAGATTCAGAATTTGGGCCGTGCCTAGTCATACCAATCAGTATCCCAAGGTCGATGGTCGGTGGCACGCAACAAAATGTTGATTCTGGTTATCTGCCGGCGTCTACCTCAAACCCGCCGCCGAATCAGTGCGACAACTTCACGAAGCCGGCTGCCAAGTGGACTTTCCAAGACGCAATCACCTACGGCGCCCCGGTGCGCCGCAAGGCGATGGATGGCTCGGAATATGACGCCTCGCCGATGGTCATCAAACGTAACGGCTTGCCGTGGATGACCTACTACTGGGGCTATCGTTTGGGCTTGGTCGCCAGCGAAAGCAACTGGAACCCGAGTGATCAAAGCAAGGTGCCGATGCTCGCCGACTGGCCGAGCTTTCCGTCGTCGCAGAACAATTTCGAGTTGGCCAAATTGCCGCCGCCGTTCATCGAAGGCGAAATCGTCGAATACGTGAACTACACGGTGTCTCCGGCGTCGCCAGTCGGGCACTTCTTCTACGCCTCCAATGCGAACGAACAAGCCTTGCTCGATCAGGTTCCACAATGGACGCGCACCGGGCGCAGCTTCAAGAGCGGCGGCTACGTTTCGGTCTGTCGCTTCTACGGCAGCGTCAGCCCCGGCCCGAATACGCATTTCTACAGCGCCGACGCGAATGAATGCAAAGTGGTGCTGCCGGGCATCAGCGCGCTACACGACGAAGGGCTAGCCTTCCGCGCAAGCCGACCGATCCCGGCCACACCAAGCAGAGCCGCCAGTTGTCCGACAGCCACGATTCCGCTCTACCGGCTCTACAACAACCCCGCTGGTCGCAGTTTCGACAGCAATCACCGCTACCTCACCGACGACAAGATCGCGCAAGCGATGGTCAGCGCCGGATGGGTACACGAGGGGCTGGTGATGTGTGTGCCGCAATGACGCAACGCGATATGACTTTTCGGCTGCAACGACAGCTAGGTGGTCGTTGCAGCCGAATTAGTGCGTATGTCGATAGAGGTAAAAATGCGCTTCAAACGACCGCCTGGCGGTCGCTAGTGCATAAAAGCTGTATTAGAACTTAATCTGTGCGCCGAGTTCGAGCACTCGGTTGGTTGGAATTTGGAAATACGCGGTCGCCGATTGTGCATTGCGCGACATCACGCTGAACAAACGCTGTCGCCACACGGAAATTCGCTTGCACGCCGTTGGCACCAGTACTTCGCGCGAAACGAAGAACGACGTGTCCATCATTTCTACGTCTAGCTGGTGTGATTTGGCGGCAATCGTGAGCGCTTTTGGAATGTCCGGCGCGTTCATGAATCCGTAATTCACGACCATTTTGTAAAAGCCGTGGCCCATCTCTTCGACGCGCACGCGGTTGGCGCGGGTGACCAACGGTACGTCCTCAAAGTGCACATGCAGGATGATGTTTTTTTCGTGCAACACTTTGTTGTGTTTCAGGTTGTGCAGCATCGCGGCCGGCATTTCGTCTGGGTTAGACGTCATGAAGACGGCCGTGCCTTGCACGCGCGCGGCGTCACGCGCCAGCGCTTCGATCATCGGCGCCAACGGAAGCGCGGACTGACGACGCTGCTCGGCCATCAAACTGCGACCACGCTTCCATGTTGTCATCAACAACAAAATGATGCTCGCCACCATCAGCGGGAACCAACCGCCATCAGGAATCTTGATCGCAGTCGACGCCAGCAGCGCGATGTCCACCGCTGCAAAAACGACAACGGCCAACGTCGCGAGCGCCTTGTTCCACTTCCACAAGCTAAACGCTACGACGGCGAACAAAATGGTGTCGATGAACATCGCACCGGTCACGGCCAAGCCGTACGCCGCCGCCAAATTCTCGGTGCTGCGAAACGAAATCACGACCAGCAGTACGAGCACGAACAGCGCCCAGTTGACCGCCGGCAGATAAATTTGCCCTTCCGAACGGTGCGAGGTGTGGATCACCTGCATGCGTGGCAAAAAGCCCAATTGAATGCCCTGACGCGCAATCGAGAACGCGCCGGAAATCACCGCTTGCGACGCGATGACCGAGGCAAAGCCCGCCAAAATCACCATCGGAATGAGGAACGAATGCGGCACCTGGTCGTAAAACGGATGCATTTCACACGCCGTCTTCCCGGCGCAAGTCTTGAGAATCAGCGCGCCTTGGCCGAAGTAATTGATGACCAGCAGCGGCATCACAAATGCGAACCACGCCACGCGAATCGGCTTGCGTCCAAAGTGGCCCATATCCGCGTACAACGCTTCCGCGCCGGTCACTGCCAGCACTGCCGAGCCCAACACGACGAGGAACAAACCTGGGTTGTGCAAAAGAAAGTCAATGGCGTAGAGCGGGCTGAGCGCTTTGAACACACCGGGGTTCGACGCGCTGTGAAAAATCCCCAATCCACCCAAGACCAAGAACCAGAGCGCCATGATCGGGCCAAAAAACGCGCTGACCTTGCCGGTGCCTGTGCGCTGCACGTAAAAGAGACCAACCAAGATCAGTACTGTCACCGGCACCACTGCCGGTTGTAGCGCGGGGTTAATCGCCTTGAGGCCCTCCATCGCGCCTAGCACCGACACCGCGGGCGTCACAATCGAATCACCGAAAAACAGCGACACACCGAAGATGCCGAGCAGCGTCAGCCATCGGCGGCGCGCGGCGTGGTCCGGCCCAATCGCGGTGCGCAACGCCATCGCCAAGAGCACCATCGTGCCGCCTTCGCCCTGATTGTCCGCACGCAAAATCACCATGGCGTACTTGATCGACACAACGATCGTGAGCACCCAGAAGATGAGCGAGAGAAGGCCGAGAACGTTGGCCTCGGTCAGCGCAACGCTGTGCGCCTTGTTAAAGAACACTTCCTTGAGCGTGTACAGCGGGGAGGTGCCAATGTCGCCATACACGACGCCAACGGCGCCGAGGGCGAGGGCTGCGAGTCGCCCCCCGGTCAAATGCTTGTCGGGGTGGCTGCCTGCGGCATGTGAACTCATGAATGGTTCATTCTCAACGATAAGAGCGCGGATTGTATGCCTGTTTCCGGGCTTTTGTGCGGCGCAGCAATTTCTGGAGCGTTGCCCCTAGAAGCGGCGCGTTTGCCTATGAAAACAACAGTTCACGCACGGTTTAGGGGCAAGTTCAACAGAAGGTTCTGAGGTTTCAGTTTTAGCTTTCCGTCACTATCCATCGCCATCGCGAGATAAACCGAACGCCCGGCAATGTTCGGGCGCATGTCGGCCGCATTGGCAAAGCGCAGCTCGAACAAGCACAGTAGGCGGCTCATACGCGCCTCGTCCACGGTTTCGTTGTTGTAAAGGTCGTTCAACACCCCGGAGGCCGTCGCATCCAGCCCGACATGCCACACCCATTGCTTGTCGTCAATTTCTCGGCGGTGCGCGATGGTCACCTCCACCGCCAAAAAGTGCTTCACCCACTTTTCCAAAACGCGCATTAACGCATCTAGTGCCGGCTGGCCTCGATTGAGGCTGACCGCCAAGTCATGGCGCTCGTCGCGCTCCCAGTAAATGGCCGCGTTGTCCGTTGAGAGCACGTCAAGATCGATTGAGCGTGTTGGCGTGTTCTGCTTTTTGAGCAGTTCGCCGAGCGAGCCAAAGCCACCGGTGTCGGCGAATACTTCAACCGTTTCATCATCGGCGGCCATGACCGCGCCATCCTCCATTACGGAAATTTTTTGCACACGGAACAGGCATTCCGCCATGCGTGCCTCAAGCGGGTCGCCATCCGCGCCCAAAATAAGGCGTAGAAAAATTTGCGTGAGCTGAAACACGAAGAGTGGCGGTACGTCTACGCCATCGCCCTTGAAAAGGCCGGTGTATGCGGCTTCCAGCGTCGGTGCAGCTAACAAGCGATCACGAAATTTCAACAAAATGCGATAGTTCGCCTGTGCGTCGGGATCAGCGATTTGCAGAATTTCGACATTCGCCACCACGCGGCGTGGATCAGCCAGCAGCGCTTCATGCAGCTTCACCTCCGCCGCGCAAGACTCCGCAATCGGCGCAATCTCTGGCCGCAAAAAGAACGAACGCAAAAAATTGTCGGTAACGATCAATGCGCCATCGCGTTGCGTGAGCAGATCAAAACCGCTAGAGGACCAGAAATTAGGCATGGGATGCAACCGTGAATGAGGCCGCAAGCGTAAACGAAGCGCCGGCAAAAGCACGGTTCTGGCAGGCCTCTTGCATGCTATTGTCTGATTTCAACTTTCGAGGGAACCTGACCGTGAATCGCTTATTTCGCTTTCGTCATCTTCTGGGCGCGGTCTGCTTGCTGGCCGCCCCGACCGCCGTGTTCGCCGCATACCCCGATAAACCGATCAAACTCATCGTGACTTTCGCGCCGGGCGGTGCGAGCGACATCGTGGCGCGCACCATTGCGGAGCCATTGGGGCAAAAATTGGGTCAGCCGGTGGTCGTAGACAACCGTCCGGGAGCAGGCGGCAGCGTGGGCGGCTTTGCCACCGTGCAAGCGCCAGCAGATGGTTACACGCTGATGATGGCGAACTCGACACCGCTATCTATTGGTCCGTTCGTGCTCGACAAGCTGCCATACGATCCGGTGAAGCAGTTCACACATGTGTTCTACGCCGGCTCGGCACCCGTTCTGTTTATGGCGAGCCCCAAGGCGGGGATCAATTCAATGGCGGATCTTGCCAAACTGGCGCACACGCCCAATGGAACGCCCTTCGGCAGCGGCGGCCCGGCAAGCATTGGCCACATCAGCGGCGAATTCTTCAAGACGCTCAGCAAAGGCAACATGACACATGTCGCCTACAAGGGCGGCGCGCCGATGACGACTGATCTGTTGGGCGGGCAAATTCCCGTCGGCATTGATGTAATCACCGCGTTTGTGCCTTTGGTCAAAGGCGGCCAAATAAAAGGGCTCGCGGTGACGTCGGCGCAGCGCTCACCATTGTTGCCGGACGTGCCGACCACGGCAGAGGCAGGCTACGCGAAGCTGCGCGTTGACAACTATTTCGGCATTTCCGGACCAGCGGGTTTGGCTAAAGAAGTGACCGATAAGCTGTATGCGGCGCTTACTGAGGTCTTAGCCATGCCCAACGTGCTCAAAAAGCTTGAAGAGAATGGCATCGTCTATTCGAAGATGACGCAGGCGGAATACGCGGCGCTGGTTGCCAACCAAATCACCGAATGGGCGCCAATTATTAAGGCCAGCGGCACCAAGTTGTGATGCACGCGCCGCGTGTATTAAAATTCGAGGCTGTTCGAGGAGCGTTGCAACCAGCGCACGTTTTGTACGTGAAGTCTGGCTAGGCTCGAACACGATTTTTCCAACCGCGCTCGCAGTTTTGGTGACGAACACGTCACGAACCTCGCGGGCTGACGCTGGCTTTCCGGCCGGTTGGCTTCCCCTAGGTTCGTCCGCGTCGTCGCCCTTAATCAGGAGTGACGAATGAACGCTGTTGCCGATCAAGGCCAATTTAAGACCACCGCTGACTACGTAATCGCGGATATTTCATTGGCGGCCTGGGGCCACAAAGAAATCAAGATTGCGGAAACCGAAATGCCCGGCCTGATGGCCATTCGCGAAGAATTCGCGAAAGCGCAGCCACTGGCTGGCGCACGCATCACGGGCTCGCTGCACATGACGATCCAAACTGCGGTTTTGATCGAAACGCTGGAATCGCTTGGCGCCAAAGTGCGCTGGGCTTCATGCAATATTTACTCGACACAAGATCACGCGGCCGCTGCGATTGCAGACAATGGCACGCCGGTGTTCGCGGTCAAAGGCGAATCGCTCGCCGACTACTGGGATTACACGCACCGCATTTTCGACTTCGGCGCCAAAGGTACCGACGGCGAAGGTCCGAACATGATTCTTGACGATGGCGGTGACGCCACGCTCCTGATGCACCTCGGCCAAAAAGCAGAAAAGGACGCGTCGTTGATTGCTTCGCCCACGAGCGAAGAAGAGCGTTGCTTGTTTGCGTCGATCCGCGCCAAGCTCGCCGAAGATCCAACGTGGTACACGCGAAAAGCCGCGCAGATTATTGGCGTGACCGAAGAGACGACGACGGGCGTGCATCGCTTAAACGAAATGTCGGCAAAGGGCACGTTGCTGTTCCGCGCGATCAACGTGAACGATTCCGTCACCAAGAGCAAATTCGACAATTTGTACGGCTGCCGCGAATCGTTGGTGGATTCCATCAAACGCGCAACCGACGTGATGATCGCTGGCAAAGTGGCTTGTGTCGCGGGCTATGGCGATGTGGGCAAAGGTTCGGCACAAGCACTGCGTGCGTTGTCGGCTCAAGTGTGGGTGACCGAGATCGATCCGATCAACGCGTTGCAAGCTGCGATGGAGGGCTTCAAAGTCGTCACCATGGAATACGCCGCTGACAAGTGCGACATTTTCGTTTCCGCGACTGGCAACAAGAGCGTGATTCGCTACGAACACATGGCTGCGATGAAAGACGAAGCGATTGTGTGCAACATCGGTCACTTCGACAATGAAATCGATGTCGCCGCGCTCGAAAAATGCGAGTGGGACGAGATCAAGCCGCAGGTCGATCACGTGATTTTCCCGGACGGAAAGAAGATCACACTGCTGGCGAAAGGCCGCCTGGTGAACCTCGGTTGCGCTACGGGTCACCCAAGCTTTGTGATGAGCTCGTCGTTCGCGAATCAGACGATCGCGCAGATGGAACTCTTCACCAAGCCCGACCAATATGAGTCCGGAAAAGTCTACGTATTGCCCAAGCACCTCGACGAAAAAGTCGCGCGCCTGCACCTGAAGAAAGTCGGCGCGATGCTGACCGAGCTCACCACCGAGCAAGCAGCCTATATCGGCGTGAACAAAGCCGGACCGTACAAAGCGGATACTTACCGCTACTAGCCTTTAAAGCGAACGAACCTGCGTGGGCAGTGAATTGCCCACACCAATGCACCGAACTTAAGCGAGGCGAACAATTTTTGCCACAGATTTACACAGATGCACACAGATTGATGGAACACGTTTCGCCAGAGGCTAGTTCGTAAAAATCTGTGTAAATCAACTAACTCATCAGTGAAATCTGTGTCAAAAAATCACTTGCGAACCGGTTAAGTTCGATGGATTTTCGCCCACACTACTGGAGAACCACATGACTCGCTTACTGATCGTTTGGCTGCTAAATGCTGTGGCGCTCATGGCGGTGGCGTATCTGCTGCCGTCTATCACTGTTACCAACTTCATCTCGGCACTCATCGCCGCGTTTGCCTTGGGATTCGTCAACAGCGTGATTCGCCCGATCTTGGCGATTCTCACGTTGCCTATCTCTGTGCTCACGCTGGGATTTTTCTACCTTGTCTTGAATGGCTTGCTGTTCTGGATGGTGGGAAAACTTCTCGGTGGCTTTGAAGTGAACGGCTTCTGGGCGGCAGTGTTGGGCGGCTTGCTGTACGGCCTGATTTCTTGGCTGTTGGCTGTAGTTATTCCGTTCGGAAAAAAGCCGAAAATCTGACGCGGAACTATGCGCGCTGACCTGCTTCTCGTCGAACGCGGCCTCGCGCCATCGCGTACTGCCGCGCAGCGGCTGATCGCGGCGGGGCATGTGTTCACGCTCGTCGGGCGCAAGCACACGCGCGTGCCGCTAACCAAGCCAGGCGTCACGTTGGACGACGACGTCGCGCTTGAGGTTGAAGCGAGTGAACTCGAAAAATTCGTCTCACGTGGTGGCTTGAAACTTGACGGCGCGCTCGCGAAAGTCGGGCTGGATGTCGCAGGTTTGCATTGCCTCGATGTTGGGCAATCGACAGGCGGCTTTACGGATTGTCTTTTGCAACGCGGTGCGGCGAGCGTCGTGGGCGTTGATGTGGGCCACAGCCAATTGCATCCGAGGCTGCGCGACGATCCGCGCGTGACGTGCATCGAGGGCGTGAACGCGCGAAGCATGATGCCGTCCGATGTTGTTGTGGGAGCGGCGGAAGCCGCGAAACCCGCGGATGAGTCAGGAAACGCCACTCGCGACATCCGTCGCGCCCACGCAGACTTCGACCTCATCGTCGCCGACGTATCGTTCATTTCGCTGACCAAAGTGCTGCCGCAATGGCCTGCGTTTCTGCGCGAAGGCGGACACGTGTTGTCCCTCGTGAAGCCGCAGTTCGAGGTGGGCGCTGATAAAGTGGGGCGTGGTGGCATCGTGCGCGATGCGTCGCTGTTTGCGAGTGTCGAGCACACCATTCGTGCCGCATGCGCGGACGCGAAGCTCAATGTGCTCGATTACTTCGCGAGCAGCATCACCGGCAGTGATGGCAATCACGAATTTTTCGTCTACGCGGAGCGGACATGAAAAAGACAGCAGAAGCGACACGCGCCGCGAAGGACGAGTTTCGCGACTACTGCATCGAACTTTTCTCGAGTCTTGCGCCGCAAGCCGGCGCGGCCGGTATCGCCGCAAAGCGCATGTTCGGCGGCATTAGTTTCTCGATTGATGGAAGAACCTTTTCGATCATCGCGTTTGACCAACTTTGGTTGAAGGCGGACGAGATTTCCCGCGATGAATTTCTCGCTGCGAAGTGCCGTATCTTTTCGTACACATTTAAGGACGGCATCGAGCGAACGATGGGCTATTACACGGTGCCACCGGACGCCATGGAGTCTGCCGCCGCAATGCGTCCGTGGGCCGCGCTCGCCTGGGACGCCGCGCTGCGTGCTGCTGCGCCGAAGC
>JAGNQL010000204.1 GCA_017989135.1 Burkholderiales bacterium | reverse complement strand
GCTTGCTTGCTGTAGCGCTCCAACGCGAAAGCCGCCCACAGGTTCGCTTGTGTGCTCCAGAAATAGCCGCCGCGCTGCATGCGATTGTTGAGTCCTCTGAGGAGAGGCAATTTGTATTCGGACATCTCGCGCGTATCTAGACTCGCACGGAACATACGCGCCATTGTGTAGTCGTCGCTACGCATGAAATACCAGCGGTCATCGCTCCGGGTGATCGTCGCCACGCTGCCGGACACGCGAACGTTGTCGCGCATTTCCTTGATCGCAGCGGCGCGCTGCGCGTCACGATTCGGAACGTCTTTCGCGCGATTCAAAATATCCAACCAGTCCGCAAGCGAGGCTGCCGTGAGCTTCGCCGGATCGATGCGGACCGTATCAAGCAAACGCTTCGACGCGCGGTCGTAACGCGAAAGCGCTTCAAGCGCAATAAGCTTTTCAGAGAGCAAGTAATAGCTGTCGTTTGGTAGCCACGCGCGCTGCGTTTTGAGCTCGCCGGCGACGTAGCGCTCCAACGCGCGGAGCATGCTGTTGCGGGCCTCTTCCGGAATTTCCCACTTCGCTTCATGCGCGCCCGCGAGCACGAACGCCGTGAGAATCGGATTGCCTTCGTTGGTGTCGCCGGGGTAGTAGTTTGCGAGCCCCGAGCCCGACAAATAGTTCGGCAACGAACCTGCGATGATTTCCCACAGGCCGTCGTCTTTCATTCCCATCGCTTTGGTCATACGCTGCTCAAGGCAGGCGAACGGATAGCGAGCGAAGTAGTGGCGAATGCCGCTCGTGTCCGCGCCGTAGGTGCGCGCGAGCGATACCGTCACTTCACCCTTGTTGGTCGCGGTGTCAGGCTTCAAGGTAATTGCGGCTTTGCCTTTGATTTCTGCCGACGCGTCGGCCACAGTGCGCACCGGCAACGGCGTTTGCAATTGCTGCTTAATGCGCAGCGCATCGCCGCGCGGTTTGCCTTTTTCTATAGCGGCAAAGTTCCACACGGCCTCCCTGCCGTCAGCCGGCGCTTTCACGTCCCACGTAACCACGACGCTCTCGCCTGCGCCGACGCGCTGTTCACGCTTGGGCAGTGCGGTGCCGTTCATGTCGGCGGTCACATCCGCCGTCATCGCGCGTTGCGTTGAATTGCGCAGCGTTACACCGGCACGGTAATCGTCGCCGTGACGCGTGACGGCTGGCAAGCCGGAGAAGAGCTGCAAGTCGCGCGTTGTGCGGATGCTCGTTTCACCCGTACCAAATCGTTCTCCGTACGCGTCCGCGATCGCCACGATGCGGAAGCGTGTGAGCGAATCGTTGAGCGGTACTTCAACCGTCGCTTCGCCATTGGCGTCGGTCATCACATTGCCTTGCCACAAAATTAATGTGTCGAAGAGCTCGCGCGTGCCCGCGCCGCGGCCACCGGAGCCGCCCGGTGGCAGCGCTTTGCGACCAAAATGACGCTTGCCAATCACTTGCATCTGCGCCGTCGCAGTAGTGATGCCGTAATCGCGACGCTTCATCATCGCCTCTAACAGTTTCCAAGTGTTGTTGCCTTGCAGCTCGAGCAACGCTTCATCAATGGCGAACACAACCAGTTCCGCGTTGTCGCCCGCGCGGTTGTTGTTCGCGCGTGTGACCTTCACCTTGACTTGCGACTTTTCGCGCGTTTGATATTCGGGCTTGTCGGCGGTCACCGCAACGTTGAGGCCGTAGCGCTGCCAGTTCACGTCAATGTTTGCGATGCCGAGTTTGAACGCTGGCTTTGCCAAATCCACCATCGCGGTGGGCGCGGGAGCACCGACGCGACCACGCACCAAGAGCGCCGACACATACGCGTTCGGTGCCCACTCCTCTTTCACTGGCACTTCGATCACGGCGGACTTGCCCGAAAGCTTGGTCACAAAGCTCGACAACACCGCCCCATCGCGCTCCACGGTCACTAGAACGGTTGCGTCACGGAACGGCATGCGCACTTGGAATCGAGCTTTTTCGCCCGGTTCGTAGCGTTTCTTCTCCGGCAGTAAATCAATGCGATCCGAGCTTTCCGAACGGAACATCCAATCGTCGCCATTCGACGCCCACATCGACGTGCCGGCTTTCGCGGAGCGGCCACCGTTGTCGGCAACTTCAGCGCTCAATTGAATTTCGCCGGACGCTGACACGCTGCTGGTACAGCTAAATTTCCCGTTACGGTCCGAGGTGCCTTCGCACAACACGCCTAGATCGCTTTTCTTTTCTGTGGATTCGTAGCTGTAAAAGCCGCCGATATTGCGCTTGCGGTACGCATCCCACGTCCGATTTTTGCCACGTACTTTGAACTTCACACCGCCGACGGCTTTGCCGGTGACGTCGGTCGTGATGATGTCGTAGGCAAGCTTCTCGCGCGCCATCGCCCAATCGGCTGTTTTGATGCCCACGAGCACCGAAGCAGGCCAGACGGTCGTGCGCGCTTGCGATGTGTATATCTCACCGTTCGGGTCTTTGTATTCAACGTCGGCGACTAGCGAATGCGGTCGATCAACGGTCGGTGTCGGCAACGCTACGCGCGCGGCACCCGCCGTCGAAAGCGCGAGTGACTGATCGTCGCCTTCCGGCTGTTTGCTGTCACGGCGTTTGCGTTTGCCGCTGTCATCGTCGTCTGTTGGCAGGTTGAAAGAGTAATCAGACAACGCCTCAAAGCCAGGCCACGTGCGCGCATCTAAGCGCGAGCGCACGGTCACCACATCTCCGCTGGCTGGCCCGCCCGACAAGAAGCTCAGACGCACGTCCACGTTGGCTTTGTCACCGCCGACGATGTTCGCCTCGGCAATACTTACTTCGGATTTGTACACAGGCAAGCGGAAATCCGCGACCGTGAAGCGCCCTGTCGTGCGGCCGTTAATTTCAAGTCGATACTGTCCTCGCTTGGCGTTTGCGGGCAAGCGAAGCTCTGTGACTGCGTTGCCGCGCGCGCTCCACTCAAGGTTTAGCGTGCTGCGCTGATTGCTGCCCTCGTTGACCACCGAGAGCGTCTTCGGAAGCTTTGCGGCGTCTGGCGCACCGGTGCCGAAACGTTTGAGTTCCCGTGCGAAGTGCTTCATGTGCACCGTCTCACCGGGCCGCAGCAAGTTGCGTGCGAGGATCGTGTGAAACGCTTGTTTCGCAGCGCCGGTGTTGTCGCTGTCGTATTCGTAATCCCACGGCAAATTGAAGCGCCACTGCTCGATGCCTTTGGTCCAATCGGTCCGCGTAAAGGCAGAATCGTCGCCGCTCTGCGCGAATACAAACATGGGGCAAGAGTCGGCGTTTTTCGCGCGCTTGGGTGCGAGGCGCACCGTTCCGTCCTTGTCCGTTTTTCCTGCCGCGAGCTCAACGCCTTTGCAGTCGCGAATCCGCACAGCCGCGTCGGCAACGACGCTGGCGTCGTCGAGTTTCGTTACCCATACAAACGCGCCACCCGAGCCCAATTTGGAATGCACGGATAGATTCGTAACAAGTGCCAACGTGCGCACGAACATCGCCCCCTTTTTCTCCAAGAGCGATGCGCCCAGCGCGGTGGACTCTGCTTCGACGATATGCAAGCCGGGCTCGGGCAGCGGCAAGCCAACGACTTCAAATTCTTTTGGCCCACCCGGTTTCGGAAGTGGCATCGCTTGCGCTTTTGATTCGCCCTTCAACATGGAGCGGCCACGCATGTCCTCCTCACCCTTCGGGCGATCACCGAAATCGCTGTAATCGGACTCGTCGTCGTCGCGCGATTGATCTCTTTGCTGAAAACCCAGCGTGCGCGCATACCAGCGAATCATCTCCTGGTCGGAGTTGACCCTCAGCTTGCGAATCGTGGCCGCTGTACTGCCGCCCGCACCCGCCTCAAGATTGCGCACCGAAATCGGCAATGCCGGGTCAGCTTGACGCTCCAAGATGCCGAAGCTGCGTGCGAATTTCACCAGCGGCGGATACGCGGCGGTACGCAACGTGAGTGGCTTCACGAGCGTCAGTGGGGTGCCGGTGCCGTCTTCTTTTAGATTCGCAGGCAGCACGAGCGTAAATCGCGTTTCTGGCGGTAGTTTGTGGAAGCTAACGCCGTCACCTTCGTCTTCTGTCGGCTTCGGTGAGTAAAGCTTTCCTGCATCATCGCGGAGGCGAAACCGCGCAGCGTCTTTCGGCGAAATGGCGCGGTCGTACGACAGATAAACACTAGACAACGGGTTGCAATTCGCGGCCTTGTTTTCGCGCGAGCACGAGAGCTTTAGCCAATCGCCCGAACGCACCTTAAAGCGCAGCGTGTCCACCGCCTGCTTGCTCGCCGCGGTCGGGGAGTCCCAGCGAATAGTGACATCCGCGCCGCTTGGGAAATTTTGCGTACAGCGGAAGGCAATCCAGTTTTCTGCGTTGCTGATGCCCGCCGCGCGAAGCAGTTCCGTCTTGCGATTGCCGCCAATCACGCGAACCGTGTCCACAGAACGCACGCCTTCAACTTCGCAGAAAACATGAGCGATAAACGTCTTAGCGTCCACTGCGCCTTTGGCTCGGAACAGAAACGACTGCTGCTCGTCAATGTCGACGGCTTTGTGCGCGGGCCTAGTTTCGGCGAGGACAGGCAAATCCGCGGCCTGCGCGGCGAACAATGAAAGGGCTGACAACAGCGAAGCGAAGAGCTTACGAGACATAGGATTCTCAGAAAAGGGACGATTGAAATTGAGAGCATTGTTCTACAGTGTTCGGCGACGTCACGCAATTGTCCATTCGACATACATCGAAGGGCGCGCCCGCTGCCGATACACTGTGAAAAGTGAGCACCGAACAAGCCGATAAGACGTATTTGCCGCCCGCTTTGCGACCAAAATTCGCAAAGTTGGGTAT
>JAGNQL010000044.1 GCA_017989135.1 Burkholderiales bacterium | reverse complement strand
ACATCAATGGCGATGCTTTGGTAGGTGCGCGTGAGCTCGCTGCAGGTGACGTCATTGAGTTAGTTGGCGTACGCCTGCGGTTCGACCTCGCGCTCGCCTAGGCGTTCGCCCGTATCTCGGGCGTCGCCCCGCTGACTTTACCGTAAAGCGACACGCATAAAAAAGGCCGGGAGATCCCGGCCTTTTTGTTTCAGCACACCGTTACTTCTTCGGGGCTTTGTCGGCTTCCACCGCATGAGGCGTACCTGTGTCGTGTTTTTCACCACTCAGGTCAATGTCGCCGCCACCTTTCATCAGCAGCCAAATGCCTAGGGCTGCGAAGATGATGAATCCAACGATGAGCTTCCACATAACTTAGTCCTTTGCGTAAATATCGACGTCTTTCGTTTCACGGACAAAAATCATGCCGATAACGAAGGTGCCGAGGGCTACGATCACTGGGTACCAGAGGCCGTAGTAAACGTCGCCGGTTGCAGCAACCATTGCGAATGCAGTGGTAGGCAGCAGGCCACCGAACCAACCGTTACCGATATGGTAAGGCAAGCTCATTGAGGTGTAGCGAATGCGCGTTGGGAACATTTCCACGAGCATCGCGGCGATTGGGCCGTAAACCATCGTCACGAGAATAACGAGGAACACGAGAATGGCCAAAATCATCGGCATATTCATCGCTTTGTCGTCAGCCTTCGTCGCGAGGCCAGCAGCTTTAACTGCTTCGCCAACTTCCGTTTGGAAAGCCTTGAGTGCAGCCGCGCTGTCTTTGTCAAACGAGTCTTTCTTGTCGTTGAGCTTCAGCGTCGGCGCCGTCATGACCTTGTCGCCAATCTTGACCGTCGCAGGAGCGCCAGCAGCTGCCTTCTCGTTCGTGTAAGGAACGAACGCAGTCGCCAGTGTGCGCTTAGCTACGTCGCAAGACGACAAGAAGTCGATCGGGCGCGCAATCGGGCTACCTTGGAACGAACATGTGCCTGCGTCAGAAGCTACGGCCACTTTAGCTTTGGCCTGAGCCGCTGCGAGCGCTGGGTTCGCGGCTTGGAACAGCATTGGGAACAGCGTGAAGTATGTCAACGCGCCAATCAGGCAGCCCGCCATGATGATCATCTTGCGACCAATTTTGTCCGACAACCAGCCGAAGAAGATGAAGAACGGCGTACCGATCACGAGCGAAGCGGCGATGAGGAGGTTGGCCGTTTTTGCGTCAACCTTAGCGATGCTTTGCAAGAAGAACAGTGCGTAGAACTGGCCCGTGTACCAAATCACAGCTTGACCAGCGGTCAGGCCGAGCAGCGCGAGGATGACAACTTTCAAGTTTTTCCATTGGCCGAACGATTCGGTCAGCGGAGCCTTCGATACTTTGCCCTCTTCTTTCATCTTCTGGAACGCTGGCGACTCATTCATCGACAAACGGATCCAGACAGAGATCGCGAGCAGGAAGATCGAGACGAGGAACGGAATACGCCAGCCCCATGTGTCGAACTCTGCGCCAGTGAATTCACGGGTCAGCAGAATCACGATCAGCGAAAGGAACAGACCGAGCGTTGCCGTCGTCTGAATCCAGCTGGTGTACAAGCCGCGACGATCATGCGGTGCATGCTCAGCAACGTACGTTGCCGCACCGCCGTACTCACCGCCGAGCGCCAAGCCTTGAAGCATCCGGAGGATGACAAGGATAATTGGTGCAGCGATGCCGATAGAGGCGTAGTTCGGAAGGCAACCCACGATGAATGTGGCCGAACCCATGATCAGAATGGTGACGAGGAACGTGTACTTACGTCCGATCATGTCGCCGAGGCGACCGAATACCAGCGCGCCGAATGGGCGAACCAAGAAGCCTGCTGCGAAAGCCAGCAACGCGAAAATGTAAGCGGATGTCGGATCAAGACCCGAGAAGAACTGCTTCGCGATAACGGCAGCTAAAGAGCCGTATAGATAAAAGTCATACCACTCAAACACGGTGCCCAGTGAGGAGGCGAAGATAACCTTCTTTTCCTCAGCAGTCATGGCGCGCGATGCGCCCAGTGCGGCTTCAGCCATAAATTTTCCCCTTCGGTGATTTCGGCCCCCTTCCAACTCGGTGAGGCCGCTAGGGTAGGAAAGTTAGAGAGGTGGGCTTACGGCGCTCTGACAATCATCTTACGTGAAACTGACAACCATTCGCGCACCACCTAAAACCGAGGTTTCAATGCTCACACGACCATCATGCGCCTGCGCCACTTCGCTGACGATGGCGAGGCCAAGTCCGGTACCCGCAATCGGCGCGCCTGACACTGTGTCGAGCTGCGCCACACGCGCAAACGGCGCGAACACCCGCTCTCGGTCCTGTGGTGCGATCCCAGGCCCGCTATCCTCGACGACGATTTGCGCTGGCGCACTCTTCACCGCTAATAAAACACTTCCGCGGCGGGGCGCATACTTGAACGCGTTATCGACCAAATTGCGGATCATTTCGCCGATCAAGGTGGCGTCGCCCATGATCGTTGCGCCGTCAGCGCTGGGCTCAAACGCAAAGTCGATTTCGCGATCAAGCGCTTGTGGCAACACATCATGCGCCACACTTTCGCACAGAGCATTGAGATCAACCGGCTCTCGCGCGCTGGTGGTACCCGCGCTCTCGGCTCGCGCCAGCGCAAGCAACTGATTGGCGAGGCGATTAGCGCGTCGTCCGGTGGACGTAAGGCGCGTCATGGCCTCATCTCGCTCGGGGCTATCGGGCAAACGTTGAATCAGCTCGCTCTGCGCGCGAAGCGCGGCCAGCGGCGTGCGTAGTTGATGCGCAGCGTTGGCAATAAAGCGCTTCTGCGCACCGAGTGAAGTTTGCAGGCGCTCAATCAGCGAATTAGTCGATGCAATTAACGGTGCAATTTCATGCGGCGCCAACTGCTCGGGAATCGGCCGCCAGTCGTCAGCCGTCCGCGAATCAAGGTGTTCTTGCAACGAGCGCATTGGTTGCGCGACGTAGGTGAGGCCGTACCACAACAAATAAAACGCAACGAGCAGCACCGCAGTTTGCGCCAAGGCTTCGTGAATCATTCCCGAGCGCAGCAGAGCGGCCTGACGCTCACGCGACTGCGCAACGGCTAGCGTGTAGTCCTGCCCCCCCGCAACAAAGCGCAAGCGAACCACGCGAATCACTTCGTCGTCCATCACGCTATTGAAGCCGTCAACGTGGCGAAATTTCGCGGTCAGCGCGGGGGTGCGCAGCGGCGTTTCGGCATCCATCGTTTCGCGCAAAAACGGTTGCAATGCGTCGTCGCCAGCGGTCGGTGTACCGGCGCGATCTACGATCAAAAACGCAACGGGAAACTCGCTAGCGATGTTCATCAAGCGCTTGGTGGCGTCCGACGGAAACACGATGTCGGGCCGCGTCGTCACGCGTTGCTCCCACTCGCTGACCAGCATCAATGCGGCCGCACTCAGTCCATCGTCAAGCGCAGTATCCACAGTCGTGCGGGCACTCATAAACGAGATACCCAAGCTCACCAACCAGACGGAGAGCAGCGGCGCGAGCAGCCATTCCAGCAGCCTTGCGGCGAGACTCATTGCACCTGATGGGCGGCCGCTGCCGTTGTTGTGGAAGCACTCGCGTTGGTGTTGACCTGCGGTGCTTTGTCGATGCAATAACCTAGCCCACGAAACGTGCGAACTTGAATGCCCGCGGGTTCGAGTTTCTTGCGCAGACGATGCACGTACACCTCAATGGCGTTGAGCGAAATATCACTGTCCCACGCGCAGAGACCTTCCATCAATTGCTCTTTGGTCACAGCGCGCCCCGCGCGCAGCAGGAGCACTTCGAGAATGCCCGCTTCGCGCACCGATAACTCAAGCGGAGTTCCATCCGACGCGGCCTGTCGCGACGCAATATCAAACGTCAGACGTCCATGCACAAGCATGTTGCTTGTCGCGGCATTACGTCGGCGAATGAGCGCACGAACGCGCGCGTGCAGTTCGTCAAGCGCGAATGGTTTCACCACGTAATCGTCCGCGCCAGCATCCAAGCCTTCGACGCGATCGGTGACCGAATCCATCGCCGTGGCGATGAGCACCGGCACCGCTTTATGAGCGTCGCCGCGCGCGCGCAGCTGACGCAACACCTGTAAGCCCGACATTCGCGGCAAACCCAAATCCAGAATTACCAGATCGTATTGCGCCGTGGTCAGCGCCGTTGCCGCCGCTGGCCCATCGGTAACCCAATCGACCGCGTAGTGCTCGCGCTTGAGACTTGCAGCCACTCCACTGCCCAGTTCAGCGTCATCCTCCACCAGCAAAATTCGCATGATGTTTCTCCCCTTGTTCGGAGTGTAGCGCCGACGCCCAATACACCAGCAACTTTTTACCTCCGGCGGCTAGTGGGCGGCAATTTCAGCCGCTTTTCGTGCGGTATCGACTTACGACAATTAAATGCGTAAATCGCCGCCTGGCTGTCGTTAGCGACGTATTTTTGCGAAAAGCTGTTGACTTGCAAAATTGCCGATCCGTTGTTCCAAATGCGGGAAATCACGGGCAACGCGGTGTGCGGCGAATGCTATCGTCAGCGCATAGGAGATTTCACATGTTTCACCATCGCAACACCTTCACGACCGTCCGAATTTTGCGCAGGCTTTTGACCAGCGTAGCGTTAGGCGCGCTAGTCGTCACGCCCGCCCTCACATCGAGTGCAGCAAGCGCCCAAGCCTTTCCCAGCAAGCCCGTCAAGCTCGTCGTGCCTTACCCAGCTGGCGGTTTCCCGGACACGGTAGCGCGCGTGATGGCCAAAGCCCTCACCGAAAAATGGAATCAGCAAGTCGTCATCGACAACCGTCCCGGCGGCAACGGCGCGGTCGCAGCCCAGACAGTGAAAGCTGCGCCCGCTGATGGCTACACCTTGCTTGTCACCGACGGCTCGATGTTCACTATCAACCCGGCGCTCTACGCCAAGCTGGAATACGACGCGAAGAAGGACTTTCTGCCGGTCTCGGCGCTCGCCAAAGCGCCGCTCTTTCTCACCGCACACCCGAGCCTCCCGGCCAACACATTCGCGGAATTTGTTGCGTACGTGAAAGCAAACCCCGGCAAAGTGAACTACGCGTCTTCCGGTATCGGCAGCACGCACCACCTCACAGCGGAGGCGATGTCCGCGTCGCTCGGTTTGACGATGGTGCACGTGCCGTTCAAGGGCATGGGCCAAGCCGTGCCCGCGCTCGTCGGCGGCCAAGTACAGGTGCTGTTCAGCGCATTGCCCGCGACCGTCGGTTTCGTCAAAGACAACCGGTTGAAGCTCCTCGTCCAAAACTCGAACAAACGCTTCTCGGGTGCTCCCACGATTCCAACGCTCGCTGAATCGGCCATCCCCGGCTTCGACTTCGCGCCGACGACCATCATCATGGCGCCCAACGGCACGCCACCCGCTGTGCTGCGGCAACTCTCGGCAGACGCGGCCGCAGCGGCGCGCTCGGCCCCGGTCGCTGAAACGCTCCTGAACGCCGGCGTCGAAGTCATCGGCAGCACGAGCGACGAGTTGGCCAAAGTGCTGCAAGACGAAGCCGAGCGCTTCGCCAAAATCATCAAAACCATCAACATCAAGGCGGACTAACGCATGAGCGGCTGCACCGCGAGCCGCGCGCTGATTGACGACCTAGTCAGCGCCAACCACATTCTCTACAACGAGGCCGTGGTTGACGGTTTCGGGCACGTCAGCGTGCGCCACGACACGCGTGACGACCGCTTTCTGCTCGCGGCTGGCCTCGCGCCGGCGGTCGTCACTGCCGACGATATTCTTGAGCTGGACTTCGAAGGCAATGTGCACGACACGCAGGGCCGCCGTTCATACCTTGAACGGTTCATCCACAGCGAAATTTACAAAGCACGCCCGGACGTGGTCGCTATCGTGCACAGCCACTCCCCCGCGATTATCCCGTTCGGCGTCACGCGCGCCACGTTGCGGCCGGTGTGTCACATGAGCGGCTTTTTAGGTTTCTCCACGCCCGTGTTCGACATTCGTGACACAGCAGGAGAAAACAACGACATGCTCGTGCGCAGCAATGCGCTTGGAAAAGCCCTGGCCGATTCGCTTGGCAAGAACGATTTCGCATTGATGCGCGGCCACGGCTCCATCACCGTCGCCAAGTCTCTAAAGTTAGTCGTCGCCCGCGCCATCTGGGCCGAGATGAACGCCAAGTTGCAAACCGAAGCGATGCGCTTGGCCGCCGTTGTGGGCGACGGTGAAGTGAGCTACCTAACCCCCGGAGAAGCCGCGGGCTCAATGGCCATCAACGAAACCGTAGTTGATCGGCCGTGGCAGTTGTGGAAGGCAAAAGCCAAGGCCGCGCAAAGGGTGTGAAGGCGTAGCCTTGAGAAGCGCAGCGCGTCAAGGCATTTGTTGAACGACCCGCGTTAACGATGCGCCGATGGCGGGAACACGAAACCCGGACGCGCTTCGCTTCTCCGGGCTACGAAACTAGTTCACCCTCTGGATCCGAGCGGCAATTGTGACGGGCGGCGCCGCGCCGCCGATGCTGGGGATTGTGAACTCAATGTGTCGCGTGCATTCGCATTTAGCAAACATCCCTATCGGATCGCTCCACCAGCCCCACGAAAGCTCGATGGCGTTGTTCTTGATATCCGCACTTGGGCGGACTGGGTATACGGCACCACATGTTGCATTCGCGAGGACAACAACCTTCAGGGCATTCTCAGTTTTCGAAACGCTCTCAACACGGCTTGACTGGTCCCATTTAAGTGCCTCACTACATCCAGCGATCGTGCGCAGAGAAATGCCTTCCGGTCCCTTTTGGGACGGCATGCGCCATTCGGGGTAGAGCAGCAAAATCACAAACAACCCGCTAGCAAAGATCAACACGCCAAACACGACGCCAACTCCGATCAGCACCCGCTTCAACTTCACCGCCGCTCCCGCACAGCCTGCGCCACCGTCGCCGCATCCACATACTCCAGCTCACTCCCAATCGGAATCCCGCGCGCCAGGCGCGAAACCTTCACGCCTTGCGCTTCTAAAAGTTCAGTGATGACGTGCGCAGTAACTTCGCCTTCGTTGGTGAAGTTGGTGGCGAGGATCACTTCTTTGACTGTGCCGTCGACTGCGCGGTTGACGAGTTTTTCTAGGTGAATCTGCGCAGGGCCGACGCCGTCGAGCGGCGAGAGGCGTCCCATGAGCACGAAGTAGAGGCCGCTGAACGCGCCGGATTGTTCGAGCGTGATTTGATCCGATGGCGTTTCGATCACGCACAGGATCGACGGGTCGCGACGCTTGGAGGAACACAAGCTACACAGCGGTTCTTCCGAGAGCGTGTTGCAGCGTTCGCAGTGCCCGAGTTTTTCGAGCGCGCCTTCAAGCGCTTTTGCGAGCCCGAGGGCGGCGTCGCGCTTGTGCTGCACCAACTCAAACGCAATGCGTTGCGCCGCACGCGGCCCGATGCCGGGCAGTTGTTTCAGCGCGTCGATGAGGGCTTTGAACGAGACGGGCGTCATGTTTCAACCGTAGGGTTGGCAACTTGTTGCCCACGCGGTTTGCACAACATCAAACGATCAAAATTCGCCGCGACCGGTACGCGTGGGCAACGAGTTGCCCACCCTACCAGCCGTGCGCCGTTGGCCACCACTAAAACGGCAGCTTCATCCCCGGCGGCAGGTTCATGCCTGCGCCGAGCGCGCCCATTTTGGCGCTGCTGGTTTGTTCGATCTTGCGCGCGCAATCGTTGATCGCGGCGGTGATCAGGTCTTCGAGCATGTCTTTGTCGTCCATCACGCCCGCGTCAATTTGCACACGCTTGCAGTCGTGTTTGCCGGTCATAGTGATCTTGACCATGCCCGCACCGGCCTGCCCCTCAACTTCCATCGCGGCGATTTCTTCTTGCGCCTTCTTGAGGTTCTCTTGCATGCGCTGAGCCTGCTGCATGAGGCCCGCCATTCCACCTTTACCTAGCATTTTCTTTCCTTAAAAAGTGAATAGTGAACGGTGAGTAGTGAGCAGTCGGTGAACCCGGAAGCATTCGTCCATCTTCGAAGGCTGCACTTCTCACTGTTCACCGCTCACTGTTCACTGTTCACGTTCACAAACACACTGCTCACTCATTTGGCTGAATGCTACCCGCGCGGATGCGTCCGCCGCCTTCCGAGAGCAGCACTTGCACAGCGGGGTCAGCCATAAACGCCACTTCCGCCGCAGCCTGTTTTTCTGTTTTGATTTGATGGTCGCGCGTGGCCACCGATTCGCCCGCGCCGTCGGTTAATTCGATGTCGAGTTTGATCGGTCGCCCGAAGTATTCCGACAACGTGCCCGCGAGGCGCTCTTTCTGTGTGGCTAGCGGGCGCTTGTCTTGCGGCAGCGCGAGTTTGATGAGATTTTTGTCCCACGTGATCAAAGCGCTGTGTCTCGCCAATTCGCGCGCCATCGCGGCGAGAGGCAGCGCGGTGACCAGACGCAACCAGTCGCCGTCGAATTCGCGTGATGGGCTGGCGTCGGAAGGTATGTCTTGCGCCGCGCTCGCTGGCGGGGCGCTGGCCGGTGTTGCTCTGGTTGGCGCAATGCTGGGACCAGCGGGCGGTGGCGCAGCGGCTGCTTGTGACGGGCGTGTGGACGCCGCGGTCGTGCTCTGCGGCGCGCGTGTTGTCACCGGCCCCGCCTCGCGCACTGGCTCGCTGCCGTTGCTCGGTGCGAACGCTAGCAAGCGCAAAAACGTCATCATCAACGCGGTTTGCTCGTCGGGCGCAAGGCGCAAGTCGTCGCGTCCGTGCAACGCGATTTGGTAATACAGCTGAAGTTCTTCGGCGGTCAACGCTTTGGCGAGACGCGTGATGTGACCGTGGTCGGGATCGTCGGCGTCGACGCTCGCGGGTACCGGCTGCGCGAGCGCCACGCGGTGCAACGCACGCGCGAGTTGCGCAAGCGCGTCGTCCGCGGCGAGCGCTTGCTCGAAGCAGCGATCCACTTCTGCGGAAAGCGCGGTCGCATCGCGCGCCACGATTGCATCGAGCACGCGCCAGACGAAATCACGGTCTACGCTGCCGAGCATCTGCCGCACTTGCTGCTCTTCGACTTTGCCGTGACCGAACGCAATGGCTTGGTCGGTGATCGAGAGCGCATCGCGCATTGACCCTTGAGCCGCTTCGCCAATCAAGCGCAGCGCCGGCGCATCAAACGGCACCTGCTCGGCGGTCAGCACCTTGTGCAACTGTTCGGCCACGCGCTCCGGCGGAAATTGCTTCAGCGCGAACTGCAAGCAGCGCGAGAGCACGGTGACGGGGATTTTTTGCGGATCAGTCGTAGCGAGCACGAACTTCACATGCTCCGGCGGTTCTTCGAGCGTTTTCAGCATCGAGTTGAACGCGCTCTTCGAGAGCATGTGCACCTCGTCGATGAGGTAGACCTTGTACCGTCCAGCGGTCGGGGCGTAGCGCGCGTTGTCGATGATCTCGCGCATGTTGTCGACGCCGGTGTTGGACGCCGCATCCAGCTCCAACAGATCAGGGAATCGTCCGGCGTCGATGTCGACGCAGGTTTGGCATACGCCGCAGGGCGTGGCGGTAACGCCGGTCTCGCAATTCAGAGTCTTCGCAAGGATGCGCGCGATCGTCGTCTTGCCCACGCCGCGAGTGCCGGTCAACAGATACGCCTGATGCAGCCGGCCAGTCGTTAGCGCATGTGTAAGCGCCCGCACCACATGCTCCTGACCCATGAGTTCGGAGAAGTTACGCGGACGGTATTTTCGGGCGAGAGCGAGGGAAGGGGCGGACACTTAGCTT
This sequence comes from Burkholderiales bacterium, assembly GCA_017989135.1. Classification (GTDB taxonomy): domain Bacteria; phylum Pseudomonadota; class Gammaproteobacteria; order Burkholderiales; family Casimicrobiaceae; genus Casimicrobium. The sequence goes on along the minus strand of JAGNQL010000044.1, from coordinate 8,460 downwards.
CAGGCTCCAAACGTGTTCGGAGAGGTCACCGAACCAAGTGTCAGCGTTCGCAGACGGGATACGCGCGTTCATGGTTCGACAAGCTCACCACGAACGGCAGGAAGGACACTTTTGCGTTTAGACGGTGGCTAGCGCGCGAAGCGGCCCCGCAGACAGTACGTTAGTACGGCAAGGGGCCAGCGACAAAGCGATAGCTACCGTATAGACGCAAAAGTGGTGAGCCGTTCCCCCGGCACTGCTTGGCTCGCTGTGGCTGCTTCCTTCCGGACCTGACCAGATTCACGAATTAGACATGCGGGGCGACCCACCACTTACGATTATACGGGGTGACTCAATTGCGCCCGTATACTCGTCTCCCCTCCTCTCGTCGGTCCAAGGTTTGACGTCGTTTCGCGCCATTCGTCTGTTGCTTGCCGTACTTATCGCGGCGTTGCTGCTCGTGCTTCCGATTCGTTTTTTGAGTTGGGGCGACGGCAACACGCCCGTTGCAGCAACCGCAGGGACGGATCCGACGCAAGCCAAGCCGCTGCGTGTGGCGTTAATGGTGCATCCGACCATTTATTACACCGATCCCAACGGAGAAGCGGCGGGGCTCGAATACGACTTGACCCGCGCGTTCGCGCAAACGCAACATCGGCCACTCGCGGTTCGTACGTTTGCTACGCCAGACGAGGCACGAAAAGCGCTGCTTCGCGGCGAGGTGGACGTCGTAGCGATGGGCACCACGGCCGATGGGTTGAGCGCCACGGAGCTGCCGACGAAGGCGCGCTACCAAGAAAGCAGCTGGATTGTGCTGAGTTCGCCACAGAAGAACACGCCGCGCTCGTTCGGGGAATTGCTCCCTAAGCGCGTGTCGGTAAGTTCGCGCATTTTTTCGTCGCCGCGCATGAACGACCTGCGAAAACGCAACCCGAACATCACGTTCGTCGCCGACGACAAACACGACGACGAGTCGCTGATCGCCGCCGTGGGCGATGGTGAAGTGGACTACGCCATGGTGGAGGAAGACACCTACGCCGCGAGCCGCCATTTTCATTACGACGCGCAGCGCGCCTTTGTCGCGCAGCCCGCGCAGCCGCGCGTCTGGCTTTTTGCGTATGGCGAAAGCAAGCTCCGCGACGACGCCAACGCCTTCCTCACGCGCATCGTGCGCGACGGACAAATCACGCGGGTGCTGGATCGATATTTCGGCTTTCCGATGAAAGTGCGTTCGGCCGACATTGAGATATTCACAGAGCGCGTGAACACCATGCTGCCGCGCTATCGGGCGTGGTTTCAGCAAGCGCAGGAGAGCTACGGAATCGAATGGCGACTCCTCGCGGCGGTGGCGTACCAAGAATCGCATTGGGAAGCCGACGCCACCTCAGAAACCGGCGTGCGCGGCCTGATGCAGTTCACTGAAGACACGGCAAAGCGCTACAACGTGGACCGGCTAGACCCGCGATCGTCCATCCTCGGTGGCGCGCGGTATTTGCACGAACTCAAGCGCGACGGACTTTCATCGCGCATTCAAGAGCCCGACAAAACGTGGCTCGCGCTCGCGGCGTACAACATCGGCCTCGGTCACGTCGAAAACGCGCGCATCCTCACCCAACGCGCCAAGAAGAACCCGGACATGTGGCCCGACGTGCGCCGCCATTTGCCGCTCTTAATCAAACCCGAAATCGCCGCCCAGTTCAAGCAAGGCCCCTGCCGCTGCGGCATGCCGGTCGAATACGTAGAAGCGGTACGCACCTACTACGATGTACTGCTGCGCCTCGAGGCGCCGTATCAGCCGAAGCTACGATTGCAGCGGTAGCTCGGATACAGCTTTATGGCGCGAGCGACTGCCCGGCGGTCGTTTCGGGCGCACAAATGCCATTGTTGACTTTGTAACTTTTCAAGCTATAACGACCACCTGGCGGTGGTTAAGGCCAAAAAGCCATATCACCCATTATCGGCGTCATTTCGCGAAACGGGAACGCAGAAACGTGACGCTCGGGCTCACGTCGCGACGTGACGGTTCGATCAACGTACTGGTTCCCCGGCAGCGCCGAGGATGACTCCTCGTATGCAGCAACGACTCGCGTAACGTTATAGTGCGGCACGCCTACCAGCACCAGCACTGACCCGCATGAACCAACCGTGGCCAAACATCGTTGCTCGATACAAAGAGACCGAGCAGTCGCTTCCCGCTTCTCGCGCGCTTCTGGCGGTCAGCGAATACATCCGCGACAGCGATTTGGCGACCGGCTTGCACGGCTGGATGTCGATGTGGGATTTGTGCATCACGCAGACGCGCGTAACTTATGATCAAACCGGGCCGTTTCTGAAAATTTCCGTGCTGTCGGCGAACCAGTTGGAATTCAGATACATGGACACGCAAATGTCCAATCAGCAGTGGCATCGCGTCGTTGACGCGCCGGAATCGATACCGCGACTACTGAGCTTTCTTGATCAGTTACGGTGGTTTCCGAGCGAACTCCTTGCTCGGGACGCCCATTCAAAACAGGCCTGATCGCCACCTCACCCCGGCCGCCGCACCACGCGATACAACGCGCTGACCAAATCCGATTGTGTGATGATGCCGACGAGGTGCTTGTCTTCGTCGATGATGGGGATGTGGTGATGGCCGCCTTCGGAAAACAGCGGTACGAGATCGATCACGAGACTGTGATGGCCCGCAACGCGGACGCGGCGCGTCATGATTTGGCCGACGACTTCTGGCTTTTCTGTCGACTGCGTGGGGTCGCGTTGCACCAGCGCCCGCACGCGCTCGCCGATGCCTTCACGCGTATCGAGCCCGGCATGGCGCATAAAGTCCGCCAGCGTAATGATGCCAACGATGTGCCGCGCTTTGTCGACGACCGGCAGCGCCTTGATGCCGCGCTCACGCATGAGCGCCCACGCCTCGTCGAGCGGCGTCCCGAACTCGGCGGTGATGGGGGTGGCGGACATGATGTCATTGCAGCGCAACGTGCCGAGGTTTCGCTCGTAGGCGGCCAACTCAGCGTGGTGCAATAGCTCGCCGAGATCGGCGCGGTCAACGGTGAGCACTTGATTGAAATGCGCCATGGCGGCGTCGAGATCGGCGCCGGTGAAGCGCGAAGGTTGCGGTGAGTCTGTCACGGTGGCGGGCGGGCTTGTGTGCGGGTAGCGCCGCCCGGTCAGCGCGTTGTAGAGCATGCCCACGGTGACGAGCACGAGCACATTGGCGAGCACCGGAAACAACGCAAACTCAAAACGATTGATGTGCGCGAGCACCATCAAAAGCGCCGTGCCGCCTCCGGGCGGATGCAGGCACCGCAGCGCGAACATGGAAGCGATCGCCAGCCCCACCGCGGCGCCACCCGCCCACGCAGAATCGCCTAGCCAGACGGCGCAGGTGATACCCGAGAGCGACGAAACAAATTGGCCGGCAACAACGGACCAAGGCTGCGCCAACGGGCTCGACGGCACCGCAAACACGAGCACCGCGCTGGCACCGAGCGCTGCGAAAAGCCACGGCGCAGCAGCCGATGGAATGAACGCGGCAGCGGCCTTACACACCAAAGCCGTGAGCAAAATGCCGAGCGACGCGCCGACGATCGCACGCATGCGCTCGCCCGCACTGACGTGTTGCTGCACGGGCAGCAATCCGCGCAAAAATTCGCCCAAACGCGACCGCCTCTCCATGAGCGTTGGCGCGTGCGACGCAGCGTTTTCCGGCAATTCGTTCCCCTCCAGCGCGTCAGGTGCGCAGCGTGCAATTTAGCGCAAGCGGTGCATCGCTGTGCGGAACCACGCCAATTTCACCTCTCTTCGAGCCGGTTCGGCGCGACCACTTGCGTAGCACCACCGATGCGGCGTAGAGTTCGTCTACTCATCAAACCAGTCGGGGTCACTTGGTGAAAATCTTTCGTTTTCTTCTAGCCGTCGTTGTCGGTCTGGTCGTCGGTAGTGTGGTCAACATGGCGTTCATCATGATGAGCGGCAAAGTCATCGCACCGCCCGCAGGCGCGAATGTGACCACGATGGAAGGGCTGAAAGCGGCGATGCACCTCTTCGAGCCAAAGCACTTTCTCTTTCCGTTCTTAGCGCACGCGTTAGGTACGTTGGCAGGCGCATTCGTAGCGGCATGGCTCGCGCCAGCCAGGTCGGCGATTCCGTCTTACGTCGTTGGCGCGCTGTTTCTCGCGGGCGGCATCGCGAACGTATTCATGCTGCCGTCACCGCTGTGGTTTACCGCCGTTGACCTGCTTTTCGCGTACGTGCCTGCCGCGTGGGCGGGGCGAACCATGGCCTTGCGTATGGCGGCGCGGCGTTCGCCCGTTGGTCTCTAGCGCAGTTGAAATACCGTGAACTACTGCGCTTGCAAGTTGATCGACTTAGCAATCGCCGCACCGGTCGTGGCTTCTTTTTTGTAGAAGGCGTCGAGCTGCGCAAGGCTCATCGGCTCGGCGATCACCGTGCCGGAGCCTTCGATCGTTTTGCGGGTGTCGGCGTTGGTCAACGCGGCGTACGCGGCTTTGTGGATCGCGCTGACCTGCGCGTCAGGCGTTTTCGCGCTGGCTTGTACGCCGATCCAAATACTGAACACGAAGTCTTCAAAACCCTTCGTATTGCGCGCCGGCACCAGTTTCGGCAAACGCGGAATCGATTGGGTCGAAGCGATCGCGGGCGCTTTGATTTGGCCACCATCAATCGCGCCAAGCACGGGGCCGACCAACGGTGCGACGGCGAAGTCAATCGAGCCACCCATCAGGTCTTTCAGGTACGGCGCTAGACCGTTGTACGGAACGTGCAAACCCTTCGCGCCCGCACTGTGCAGTGCCTTTTCTGACATCAAGTGGTAGAGCGAGCCCACTCCCGTGGAACCGAAGCTCAACGGCATATCGGCTTTCTTGGCGTACGCGACAAACTCTTCCAACGTGTTCACCGGCAGGTCTTTCCGCACCACAATCGCAATCGGCGTGTGTCCGACGAGCGCGGCCATGCGCATGTCCTCGGGTTTGTTCTTGGCAGCCGCAACACCCAGCGGCGTGTAGATCAATTCGAGTGGCGAGCCCGCCAAAATGGTGTGGCCATCGGGCGTTGCGTTCGCTGCACGCATCACGCCCAACGAGCCGCCGACGCCGACTACGTTTTCGACGATGACGTGTTGTCCGAGCGAGTCAGCCATTCCCTTTGCGACCAAGCGACCGATCACGTCGGAGCCGCCGCCGGCTGGGAACGCGACGATCATCGTGACCGGTTTGCTCGGGAAGTTTTGTGCGGTTGTCAGTGGCGACAGCGCGATGGCGGCCAATGCGGCGCTGGCAGTCAGCGCGGTTTTAATCCAGGGTTTCATGGTTGCTCCTTAGGTGTGTTTTTTCAGAAATACGAGTAACGGGTCGGGAAGATTTGCGCCGCTGTTGACCATGTAGCGGGCGTTGAAAATAGGTAGCGACGGCCAATCAGCAAAACGCGAAATCAACTTCGGGTGCCAAGCCGCTCACGATGCGCGCGATGCTCTTGCCCGAGCCGCACGCGTGCGTCCAGCCGAGCGTTCCGTGGCCGGTGTTGAAGAACAGATTGGGCAATTTGCTCTTGCCGATGATCGGCACGTTGCTCGGCGTGGCTGGGCGTAAGCCCGTCCAAAAGCTCGCCTGCGTAGCGTCGCCCGCGCCGGGGAAGAGTTGCTCGACGCGGCGCACGATCGCTTCGCAACGCACGCGATTAAGGTCGCGGTCGTAGCCGTTGAGTTCGGCTGTGCCTGCGATGCGCAAACGATCACCGCCGGGGCCAGTTAAGCGCGAGAATACGAGCTTGTATTCGTCGTCGGTGAGGCTCACTTGATGCGCCATTGCCGCGTCTTTCACCGGCATGGTGACCGAGTAGCCTTTGGCGGGATAAATCGGCAAACGAATGCCCACCGGCGCAGCGTAAATCGGGCTCAGCGACCCCATTGCCAGCACATACGCATCGGCGCGCAAACGCTGAAAACGGCCTTCGCTATCGGTCGCCTCAACGTGCTCAATCTGACCGGCTGCTTCGCGCAGCGCGGTCACCGTGTGGCTCATCAAAAACTTCACGCCAGCCGCCTCGCAGAGCTTCACGAGTTCGCGCGCGAAGCGATTGGCGTCGCCAGATTCGTCTTCAGCGGTGTAGGTCGCGCCCGCGAGTTGCGGACGAATATGGCGCAGCGCGGGTTCGAGTTTCACAGCTTCGTCCGCGCTGATGACCTGCCGCTCGCACCCCAGCGCGCGCATCTGTTCGGCGGGCGCAAGCGAGGCATCGAATTCTTTTTGTGACGTGTAGAAATGCAAGATGCCTTGCGTGCGTTGGTCGTATTGCAAGCCCGTGCTGCGGCGCAATTCCTGCAAAGTGTCGCGGCTGTATGTGCCGAGCCGCACGATTTGCTCGATGTTGTGTCGCGTGCGCGCAGGCGTGCATTCGCGCATGAACTGCAAGCCCCAGAGCCACTGCCGCATATCTGCGCGGATGCGAAACAAGAGCGGCGCGTCTTCTTTGCCGAGCCATTGCAGCACTTTGAGCGGCGCACTCGGGTTGGCCCACGGCTCGGCGTGGCTCACTGAGATTTGGCCGCCATTGGCGAAGCTGGTTTCTGCGGCGGGATTGGCTTGGCGATCGACGACAGTGACGTCGTGACCGAGCTGCGACAGGTAATACGCGGAGCTGACACCGAGCAGCCCGCTACCGAGGATAAGTACATGCATTTGAGTGCCTTTGAAGAGTGAGCAAGCTCGGGCGCTGCGCTGTGCGCTACGGAAAAACGTAGCTCACTTGCCTCGTCCAAGCCTTGCCGCTCCCCCTGTCCTCGATACCTGAGAGATTCACGCCCAACCAACAATGGCTAAGCGCTTGCTCCTTCGGCGCGCCGGCGCGTGAAATGCGACAGCGACTCTCCAGACGGCTTCAAAAAAACGGTGCAGTGGTGGTGACCTGAGCGTTCATGGGAGTTTGCGCCTTCGGTGGATGCGAACTGCAACATATTGCCGCACCTCTCTCCTGCATTACTGCAATATAGTACACATTTTATTGATATGCAAACGCTTTATGCGGATTGGCATGGTGGGCTCATGCATCGTGTTATCAGCTTTATAGCTCCAGCGACCGCCTGGCGGCGCTTTTATGAGATTTATTGCATTTATCGACTTATGCATTTTCGTGGCTCAAACGACCGCAGGCCGGTCATTCGCCTCAAATAGTCGATAAGGAAGCGTGATTAAACCACACATACTTCCACTTATACTTGCTTCGTACGATTTTGTAGACTCGTCAACGGAGCGACCGCCATGTCACAAATCACCCTGTATTTAGACGACGCCACCCAAGCCTTGGTGGATAACGCGGCGCGCGCCAATGGAGTCTCGAAAAGTCGCTGGGTCGCGGACATCATCCGCAAATACGCCGCGCACGAATGGCCGCAAGACTGCCTGGGTTTGGCCGGGCGTTTTGCTGATTTCCCCTTGCGCGAGGAAAGCTCCGGCGCACAAGTCGCGGACGCGCCGCGCATGCCGTTCTGAGCGCGGCTATGTGGGTGCTCGACAGCAACACGATCAGCTTTTACTTTCGCGGCGACCCGCAGGTCGTTCCGCGCCTGCAGGCCTTGCCACCCGCGCAGATCGGTGTGCCCGCTATCGTTGAATACGAGTTGCGTTACGGTTTGCTTCGCCTTGCACCAGAGGCCGCCGCGCCGCGCCTCGCCGCACTCGCTACTCTTTTGCGGCCGATGCACATATTGCCGTTCGACAGCGAATGTGCCGCCCACGCCGCACGCATCCGCGCGGAACTAGAAGCCGCTGGCACGCCCATCGGTCCGCACGACACACTCATCGCAGCAACCGCGCTGCGCCACCAAGCAACGCTCGTCACGCGCAACGTGCGCGAGTTTTCGCGCGTGGCGGGATTGCTGTGGGTGAATTGGCATTTGGACTGAACGAAGGGCACTTCCCATGCGTTGGACACACATCACCGTCACGTCAAACGACCTTGAGGGTTCGCTACGATTCTTCGCCGACGTTTGCAAACTGCATGTCCTCCGTGATCGCAGAACTGAGGGCGGAAACACCGTTTGGATGGGCTATCCGCCAAGCTCCGCAACGAACCCAGAGTTTGTCGTCGTAATCGGGCCCGGCGACTGCACGAACCCTCTTGATCACTTCGGCTTTCAATGCGAAACGCGAGACGAAGTGACGCTCATCGCGGAGCAAGCGCGAGCCAATGGAACACTGGTCGAGGGCCCAAAGGATGTGGGCGGCAGCGTCGGTTACTTCGTGATCGTGCGCGAGCCCGGCGGGAACTTGGTTGAGTTCACGTTTGGGCAGCCGTTGCTGGGTCTTGGCGTCAATTGACCCGAGACAGCGTTCCTTTCACTCCCACTCAGTTGTCAATCCGCGTGAAAACCTGGACTTCTTCGCATCGCGTTGAACTGTATCGGACGATTGCTTTACATCGCCCAAGGTCGTCTATACCGTCAGATTTACCGTCAAGACCTTT
>JAGNQL010000043.1 GCA_017989135.1 Burkholderiales bacterium | reverse complement strand
CCAAAACGAATCAGCGGATAGTCGGGATTAAACGTCGTCACCACGATCTCACCCACTTCGCCCTCGGGCACCGGATCGCCCGTACCGGGACGCACGATTTCAACGATCAAATCTTCGTCGATCACCATGCCCGACACCGCGCCGTTCGCGTCTGGCGCTTCGTATGCGACGAGCCCTAAGTCCGCCGTCGCGTAGGTTTGCGTACCGATGATGCCGCGCGCTTTGAGCATTTCGCGAAGCTGCGGCGGGAAGTATTCGCCCGACACCGACGCGCGCTTCAAACTCGTGATCGGCGTGCCGAGTTCGTCTGCCTTTTCAAGCAAGATGCGCAGGAACGACGGCGTGCCGGTGTACGCGGTCGGCTGCAAATCGAGCATCGCCGCGATCTGCTGCTCAGTGTTGCCGACACCCGCTGGAAACACCGTACAACCCAGCGCCACTGCGCCCGCATCCATGATCCACCCGCCGGGCGTCATGTGATAACTAAACGTGTTGTGCACCAAATCGCCCGCTCGAAACCCCGCAGCGTACAGCCCACGCGCGGTGCGCGCATACGCCGCTGCGCCGTGGCCTTCCGGTTCATAAATCGGACCGGGCGACGCGAACACGCGCGCTGCCTTGTTGGCATGCGCGCCCCAGCCCATCGCCGCGAAGCCGCCGAACGGATCGCCCTTCGCCGCGCGCGAAGTTTGTTGCTGTTCCAACAATTCGCTCTTACGAATAACCGGCAATTTCGCCAACTCAGCGCGCGAAGTCACGCTCGAAGGGTCAACGTTCGCCAACGACTTTGCGAACGCGGCCGTCGCGTTTTTCGCATGCGCAATCTGCTTACCAAGGCGAGCAAAGAGCTCCGCCTCACGGTCAGCAGGAGAACGAGTTTCACGGGCGTCGGGGAAGTTTGGCATGGCTTTCTTGCGTTGGGTTTGGATAGCAGGATGTTACTAGTGCAGGGCACTCAATCTTGCACGCCGATATTGGCGTCGTGAGGGTGTTTATGCAACACTTGACGCGCGGCGCGATGATCACAAAATTGCGGGTGTTCTTGCAAACTCGCGGAAAACGTTGATCTGACCGTTGCTGGCAAACGGCCGAAGACACTCTTGGCACTAGGCGTGTGCCGCCAATTAATGACGATTTATCAGATACGCGCCTTTGATTCGACTGGGTTACGCTGCTAGTCGCTAATGGCGCACTTGTTCGAATCAAACTGCGGTTGGCTGACTCTCTCGGAGTGCGCAAACGGCAACCTACGAACCAAAAGACTATGACTGTTTTGCGACGCCCACGAGGCGAGACTTCTGAACCGGAACGTACTGGCAGGCTCCTAGAGTTTCTCAATCTTGGTTACATTGATTACGTTGCCGCTCGTACGTTGTTAATAAATGCACTGCCTTTGCAAGGAGCAGTTTTGGCAAGTACGGCAATTGAAAAGTACTTCAAAGCGTTTGGTCATGTGTTCGGGAATAGCCTCAAAGGGCACCTTCAAGCCAGCCACCTCAATTTGATGCGCGACAAAGTACCAGACCTTTTCGCCAAATTAAATCCGGAATTTCTTTCATTCCTGAAGCGATGCTACGACCTTAGATACACCGATTGCCTAGAGCCCGACTTCAACGCGACAGTGTACGCACGTGAAGTCTTGGCGGAACTAGACCACACGGTATTTCATTGCGACAGCCAAATAAACCTACGGCGCGATCAAGTTCGCGTGCTTAGCCCATTCGGACACGCCGTCGAGAAGAAGTCGCGCCTCCTTTTCGCGGAGAACCACATCTTGTTGGGGATCGACAAGGAGGCATTTTTGAGTTCTGCGGATACCGCGTATGCGATACGAAATCGGCCTGTCGAGGGCATTCTCGAAATCGAATTTACGGTCGCTGAAAGCCCGAAGGACGGGAGATTCAACCGGGAGGGCCTTAAGCCAGTCATTTAATTCATCGATAGCGAGTTTGCTCGCAATTTTCTCCGTACAAATGTGAATATTCACCCCGTCCAATCCGACATAACCAAACTCCAAGTCGACGCAATCGTCAACGCCGCGAATTCATCTTTGCTTGGCGGCGGCGGAGTGGACGGTGCGATCCATCGTGCGGCTGGGCCGGACCTTGTGCATGAGTGCCGTTTGCTTGGTGGCTGCAAGGTCGGCGAAGCAAAATTGACCAAGGGCTACCGTTTGCCTGCGAAGTTCATTGTGCACACGGTGGGGCCGGTATGGCGTGGCGGTGGCTACGGCGAAGCAGAACTGTTGGCATCGTGCTACCGCCGTTCGCTCGACGTGGCGGAAGCGGCTGGTGCGCGCTCCATCGCGTTTCCATGTATCAGTACCGGTATCTACGGGTATCCAGTGTCGGCCGCTGCGCGTATTGCAGTGGACACGGTTCGAGCGTTTCTGGCCGAGCCGCGGCTAATTGATGACGTGACCTTTTGTTGTTTCACGGGTACAGATTTGACCGTGTACCAGTCGTTGCTTGGTGACTCGGCGCGTTGACCCAACGCAAAACCCACTGCCTTGTGCTGCGCCATCCGCGATTGCTGCTAGAAAATAGCAACGACACGATTCCGAAAGTATCGCTTGCGCATATCGCTCCTCCTCGGCCCTTTGCGGCTTCCGTTTTTGTTGCTGACTCCCGCGTGCGTCGCGGTTGGTGTCGGTACCGCGTACTGGGAAACCGGGCAGGTTAATCCGTGGCTGGCGTTCCTCGTGCTCGTTGGCGCGCTGGCAAGTCACGCGAGTGTCAACGCATTCAACGAGTACTTCGATTTCAAAAGCGGACTCGACGCGATGACGGTGCGCACACCATTTAGCGGTGGCAGCGGGACGCTTCCCGCGCAGCCGGCTTTGGCGCGGGCGACGCTGTGGATGGCGTGCGCCACGCTGATCGTTGCCGCCGTGATCGGGCTGTACATCATGAATTTGCGCGGCTGGGGACTGCTGCCCATTGGGGCGATGGGCTTGATACTCGTCGTGACGTACACGCCGTGGTGGGCGCACAACGCGTTGATGTGCCTCATCGCGCCGGGTTTGGGGATCGGCGTGTTCATGGTGATGGGAACACATTTCGCATTGACGGGAGAATACTCATGGACAGCATTTTTGGCGTCGTTGTGTCCTGCATTTCTCGTGAGTGATTTGCTGCTGTTGAACCAGTTTCCCGACGTCGAAGCCGACCGCGCGGTGGGCCGAAAAAACTATCCGATTACGCATGGTCGTCGGGCCAGCAGCGTCTTGTACTGCACCCTGATGGTGTGCGCCTACATGGTTCTGGTCGCTGGCGTGCTGTTGGCCTTATTACCCGCAATGAGCCTGTTGGCGATGCTCACTGTGCCACTTGCGTTCGGCGCTTGGCGTGGTGCGCGCGACAACGCCAATGATCTGTCCGCGCTATTACCCGCAATGCGACTCAACGTGATCGTGAATTTGTTGACGCCCGTGCTGTTGGCGATGGGCCTTTTCTTGAGTGCGCGCGCCTAGGCGTTGCGTTTTGCTGCGACACGCTTATTTCTATTGCGATATGTATTTTTATTCGTGGCGGTAGCTCTGTGAGAACGTGCGGCGCAACGTGCGCTGAATCTGTCTCTCTTCTTTACACACTCAGGAGCATCACATGTCGAGTATCAAAAAAATCGCGTTCGCGACCTTGTCTGCCGTCGGTCTATTCGCACCCGCCGTATCGCACGCGGCACAGAACGATCCCGTTGGCTGCACCGTAACGGTCAATTACACATTGAACGGCGTGCTGCGCGAGTCATATCAAAACAGTTTCGTGGTCGATACGGTAACGCCGTTCTCGGACGACTTTTCGACGTTTACGCGCTTCAAGTTTTTTGACGCCACTACGACCAAGAAGCAAGGCGTGTCGACCGTGAAGATCGCATACTTCAATGACGTGGGCGTTTTTAACTCGGTGGACTTTACTGCGCAGCTTTCGTTGCGCGAAGACCGTAGCGAATCGACTGAAGGCGATTACACGTTCTACACGTCGGTGGTCAACTCTGGCACGGCTCGGCATAACACGTCTTATTCTCTGACCTGCCAGCGCATAAAGTAGCCGCTCCTGCGCTTTCGGATGAGGCTCTGCGCCGCGTTGTGACGCGGTAAAAGGCTCGTTCGACTGTAACGCCGAGGCTTATGTACTTCGGGATGAAAGTTGAAACTCTGGCGCGTGCTTTTTCCATTCGCTTGCTTAATTACTGACGCCGCGGACAAGCAAACATTTACAACCGACTCGTGCAAGCGGTGGTTTGGAAAAGCACCCGCCGCGGCTCCGTTCCGCTCGCGGACGGGCACGTGACCGCGGAGCTTCTCATTCGGTTGTTCGTCGCTGCCGCCGCGCGCCGGGGTTGACGCGTCCCAAGCGAACCCGTCGCGAATTGCACGAGATGGACGATTCGCGAAGTGTTTTGCGCATTTTGCTTTGCTTGTTTTGTCCCTCGGCGCGTAAATGCCGACATGAACGCACGGACTCACACTTCAGAGGCTTTACGCCGCGCACACGCGTCCGCGCTTGAACGTCCCGGTCGGGCGTTGTCACCGGTTCTCGCGGCCGTAGCCACGGTCGCTAAATCGGGAAGCGCAGACGAATTTAGAGACGCTGAACAACTATTGGACGCAGAGCTCATTGTGTCGGGCCGTTACGCGCTCGCAATCGCTCCGCTGTTGGAGGCGCTAGAAGTGGCCGAAACACGCGATGAGCGATGGATCGTCGCGTGTTTGGAGCGGCGACTGGCGTGGGTGTACGACTTCGCGGGCGACGACGTCGCCGCTTTGCAGATGATTGAGCGCGCGCGAGATAGTTTTGCGCTGCTTGATGATCGACCGGGGCTAGCGCGTTGCCTTAACAACCTCGGCGTTATTTGGACTCGTCGGCGAGATTTGGTCGGCGCCACAACGGTTTTGACTGAGGCGTTGGCATTAGTAGACGAGCAAAAAAATCCTATTGAGCAAGCCCGCGTGCGGGTAAATTTTGGCCACGTGTGTGAGCTTGCCGGAAATCTGAAGCGAGGTCGCGAGTTGCTAGAAGAGGCGATCAAACTTGCGCACGCACGGCACCACCGTGCGGCGGGAGCGGCTCTGCTGAATCTGGTGCGCATCGACCTCGCCGAAAAAAATGCCGTACGGGCGACGGAGACTTTGGCGCGCGCGCAGCCAATCATTGACGCGGGCGACCACTTTGGACAAATTGAAGTGCGGCTGCTGCGTGGACAGATAGCGACGCTAGAGACACGCTACGCTGACGCGAACGGTTGTTACGCTGAAGCGCTCCGTATGGCGGTGGCCGCGGGGGCGCGACGCGAACAGAAAGAGCTGTTGACTGCGATGAGCGACATGCACGCTGCGGCTGGAGACTTCCGCAGGGCTTTTGAAGAGCTAACTCGCGCGAACGTCTTGGAAGAACAGCTTCGACGTGAGCAGGCCATGTTGCAGGCCTCTACCGCTGCCGCTCGGCTCGCGGCCGAACGAGCGAGGCGGGAAGCCGTACAGGCGACGTGCGAGGCCGAGACCTTGCGCGAGGTGGCGGTGCGCTTGAGCAAGACGCAACGTGAATTGCATGACGTAACCATTGAGAAAGAAAAATTGGCGGCGGAGCTGGACGGCGCCCTGCGTAAAGACGTGTTGACTGGGCTATTGAATCGCAGAGCGTTCAAGGAGGCTTTGGCTGTTGAGGTCGCGCGGGCAGACCGCTTTCAGAGACCGCTCGTTGTTGCGCTTATCGCTGTCGACGACCTGGAGGCGATGGTTTCGACTGCAACAGAATGGACGAGCCACGAACTCCCGGTACTGCTAGCGGAGATATTGCGTCGCGGCCGCTTGAGCAGTGACTACGTTGCGCGCATTGGGGAACACGAATTTGCGCTTTTGCTGCCGGAGTCGTCGTTGGCGCAGGCCATAGAGGCATGTGCGTACGTGCGTGCGAGGTTGGCAGGTTCGTCCATGGCGGACGCACAATACGCGACAGTGACTGTGAGCGTCGGCCTCAGCGCATTGCGCACAGGTGAACGCGCCGAGACATTTTTTGCTCGTGCCGAAGCATTGCAGCGAGAGGCCAAGCAGGTTGGCGGAGATCGCGTTGAGTGGCAGGCTTAGACGCCATTTCGAACGAGATACTCGCGTAGAGCTGTTTGGCAATGATTTGAGGTTCGCGCAGCCAATCGCCGGTGGCAGTGTTTGTTGTTGGCGATAGCTTTTACGGTCTCCACAGCGCTCGCTTTTGTGGAGACAAACGCATTTAGACAACGTGTAGCGAGATGCCCGCTAAGCAAGCCGTTCAGATTGAACGGCCTCTTTTTCAATCGAATGAAAAGCTAGAACTTATGTCTGCGGGATGTGGCAAAACCAGCCAGACCTGCGCCGACGAGGAGCAGCAGTAGCAATGCGTGACTAACAGCACTCAGAGCGGGCACGGCCACTGCGGGTGGCTGGTTGGTAAGTTCGAATCGCGCAGAAACCGCGACAGCACTTGCAACAGTGACGACGCATGCGTTCGTACTGCTACATCCACCGCCGACCCACCCGATGAACGTAGAGCCGGGCGACGCGTTGGCCGTAAGCGTCACCGGGGTTCCCGCCGTGATTACGTACGAGCAGGCGGCGCCGCAATTGATACCTGCCGGGCTGCTGCTCACAGTTCCGCTACCGGTTCCGACTCTGCTGACGGTGAGCGTTGGTTTTGCGGTGTTGGTGAACGTGCAGGTGATCGTTCGTGCACCTTGCACACCGCTGAGGGGGGTGGACATCGTCACGCTGTTGACGCCGTTGGTCAATGCGTACCAACTGTTATTGAAGGCGTCGATGCACGTAAAAGAGGTCGTGTAGTTGGTGAGTAGTTCACCCGCGGCGGCGGTCTGCGTCACGGTGAAGGTGGCGCCCTCGTCAACGGTCACCGCTCCGGTACTGCCGTTGTTGCCGACCGCTCCTGTGGGGTTGCTGCCGCCCGTTGCATTGGCGCCCGTCACTGAGAGCACGAAGAGGCCGCTGCCGGGTGGCGTGCCGACGATCATCGTCTTCACGGTGATCGTGGGACGGGTGGGCATTTCGACTGCGCCCATGTCAGCGGCAGCGCCGTTAACGCGCGGGTAGTTAAATGCGCGTTGGTCGGTAGTGAATCCGAGTGGGTTGCTGCCCGTGTTGAGCGCGGGGCTATTGGCGAGCAGCGCGTGGGTCTGCGTCAGGCCACCATTGGTGGTTAGCGGTCCAAGCAGTGGGTCGGCGTTAAACAGATTGGCTACGTCGGTGCCCGTGATCGCTCCCGGCTCAATGTTCCTCACGAGGCTATTGCTGACGTTGAGTGCATTGGTGCTAGGTGTGCCGCTGTAACGCGTGATGTCATAGGCGGGATTCACTGGCATGAACGCACCATTGATACTGTTGGCGAGAATGCTGCTCCGAATGTGCGCGATGCCGCCGTCGCCGATGTACAGGGCACCTCCGCCGCGATGAAAGTTTTCGCTCGGTGCTGCGTTGCCGGTAAGTGTGCTGTTGTTGAGATGGAGCGTTCCGTTGAAGATGGAAATCCCGCCACCGCCGCCGACGCCACCGTTGATGCGGTTGCCGCTGAGCGTGCTCTGATTTATGGTGAACGTGCCCGCGGCGAGGATAAGCGCGCCGCCTTGGGTATCACCGAGGTTGCCGTTGACGGTACTTCGATGGATCGTTGTGGTCAATGCGCCGTCGCCGCTGATGGAGAGGGTGCCGCCGGTGGACTGGCTGCCGACGGTTGTGTTGTTTTCGAAGGTGCTGTCTGTAATCGTGAATACTGCGGCGCCTGTGATCTCCGCAGACAGCGCCGCACCCGTGTAGCGGCTGGCGTTGCGAGCGAAGTAACTTTCGGCAACGGTCAGGATTGTTCCCTGCAGGCCTTGAAGAGCGATGGCGCCTCCCCGAAACGGTGCCGAGTTGTCGGTGAACCGTGAGCCGGAAATATTGATGGTATTCACGAGCGTCGGCGCATTCGGATTGCGCACACTGAGACCGGCACCATCGCGAGCGGTGCAGTTTTGCAGCGAGGTGAAGGTGAGCGTCACGGTGGGCGTGTCGTGAACGCTGATGCACCCGCCCGCACCCGCCGCCGCATCGGTGCCGTCGATGACAACTGTGTTCAGCGTCAGGCTTTGCAGTGCTTTGCCATAAATTGCGCCACCGCCCAATGTCGTGGGTTCGCCCGCCCCGATGCCCGCGTTGCGCAATGTAACGTTGCTGATACTCAGCGCGATGCTCTGCGCAATGTTATTCCCCGTGTCCGCGCGAATGATGCGTTTGGTGCGATTGTTACGATTGCCATCGATCACCAGTCCTGGGGCACCAGCACCGTCGATAGTCAGCGACTCTGTGATCCAGTAGTCGAAGCTATTGTTACCCATCATGATGACACTGTTGCTGGGCAAGCTGAAGACGATTGTGTCCGCGCCCGCGCTGCCCGCCGCGCATCCGGACACGGGACCGTTGGTGTTGGCCGCGTCAATCGCGTCGCGGAGGGTGCATTGCCCTGCGACGCTGCCGTCGCCTGTGTTGTTCACCGTGATGGTGGCAGCGTACACACTCGCCGCCAACGCGGCGCTACTACATATTCCTATCGATATCGCTCGTTGCAACCACTTCATGGTTATGCCTCTTGTAGATTAAAGCTGTGGTGCCGCAATGATTTTGGGGTTGCGGCGATTCTGGTTGTCAAATGGCGCGTAACTACGCGCGGCGTCGCACGTTGCTGAATGCGAACGCGGCAAGTGCCAGGAGCAGGGGTAGCGCAACGCGCCCGAACGCTCCGAGCGTCGGAATCTGAACCGGGTCAAACTGTGCGGTGACGTTTTGCGCTGCGTTCATTTGCACGGTGCAGGGTCCGAGACCTGTGCATGCTCCGCCTGACCAACCCACAAAGTTGGAGCCGGGCAGTGACGTAGCTGTCAAAGTCACCGTGGTCCCGACCGTGAAGTTGGCCGTGCAGCTTGCGCCGCAATCAATGCCCGCGATATCGGAGCGCACGTTGCCTATGCCCGCGCCGCTTCGGGTGACGGTGAGGCGTGGGAGCACGTTAAATTGCGCTGTGACTGTAGTCGCGGCAAGCGGTGTGACAACGCAATCACCGGTGCCCGTACATCCGCCGCCTGACCAGCCCGCAAAGTACGATCCCGCCAGTGGTGTCGCCGTGAGGGTGATTGGGATACCCGCACCGAAGGTTTCGCTGCACGTGGCACCGCAATCGATCAACCGGTTGGTGTTGACTCCGCGAAGATTGCTTCCGACCCCTCCGCTGCCGGTACCGGTCAGGCCGACGCTCACGGTCACTTTAACGCGATTAGAGAACGTGCATGTGACGTTTTCGGCGGCATTGCCATTGGCGGCCGGAATGAGGAAGCTCCAGAGCGTCCCCACGGCGGGCCCCTGAAAGTTGCTACATACAAAGGTGTTGTAGTAGTTGGCAGCAACCGTACCGGTTCCAGCAGATTCAATGATCGTGATGTCGGTCGCCTCATCCACCGAAACGGCGCCCGTGGTGCCGCCGTTGCCTACGTTGTTGGCGGGATTGGTGCCTCCCGCCGGGTTGCCGCCGGTCACGCTCAGGTTGAAAAGCCCCGCGTCGGGCGGGGTGCCGACGATCACGCTGTTGAGGGTCACCGTGGGACGGGGAGCCGCCTCAAATGCCCCTACGTCGGCGGCGGCACCGCGTACCCGAGCGAATGGTGCACCGCGTTGATCGGTAGTTGCGCCGTATACATTGTTGCCCTGATCAACCGCGCAGGACGTCGGGCTGATCGCGCGTGTTGGAATCACTCCGGTGGATGAAGGGAAAATTGTGCCGGCATTGTTGTCGGCCAACGGGGCGAGTTGAGGGTTGCAGGTTTGGCTGCCCGTAACTACGACATTGTGGCTGGTGTTGTAAATGTTGTTTGCGCCCGAAGTCGGTGTGGCCAGCGGGGAATAGAGGTCAAAGCCAGGATTGCCGTAAACGATGCTGCTTTCAATCGTGACCGCCATTGCTGAAGCATCTGTACAGGCGACCTCAAAATCTAAACTCACGGAGCCACCGTTGGAATCACAGATGTAGACGCCGCCTCCCTTGAGACCGCTATTGCCGCTGATCGTACTGTTGTAGATTTTGTTGCCATCGCCTGCGGCGGTTCTGGTTCCCCAATGAAACACACCTCCACCTAGTCCGCCTGGCACTGCGTTGCCGCTGATCGTGCTATGGGCGATCACGATGTCACCTGCGACATAAAGACCGCCGCCACGCCCGTACCCCTTGGCCACGTCGGTCGCCGTGCGGGTGCTCGTCACCGTGTTGTCATTGATGGTGCTGTTGGTGACGCGAGTCGTTGCGCTTGTACCGTCGACCATGAGGCCACCTCCAATCGCATTGGCTGCCTGCACGGAATTGGATGCAATCCACGTGCGATCAACCGTCGAGGTCGCGTTGGGCGAGAACAAGTACAGCCCGCCACCGAAGCCGCTTTCAAGCGCCACCACCCTGTTGTTGCGCACTGTGGTGTTCGACATGGCGAGGACCCCGGCCCACATGCCGCCGCCAAGCGCGCCACTCGCGGTCGCTTCGGCCACGTTATCTTCGATTGCAGCATCGGATAGCGTGAGGGTGCCAAGGACAGATAGGCCGCCGCCCTGGACATTGGTGCCGTAAACTGCGTTGTCGCGAACCGATACGCGACTTAGCGTTACGTTCTTGGTGGCAAACAGACCGCCACCTTTGTTGTTGCTTGCGTTCGACAACAGATTTACACGAGTGCCGGAGACGTCGTCGGCAGCGTAGATTCCTCCCCCGATGCCAGTACTTCCGCTTGCCGGGTTCGCGCCGCAGTCCCTGACGGTGACGTCCTGAAGCGACAACGTTCCAAAGTTGGCGATACACCCACCTTTGGTGTGTGCCGGGTCGAGTGGTAAAGCGAGTACCTCCGTGACGCGGCCGCTCGCTACCTCAAGATTTCTGTACGACACTGCGGGGCCGGTCGGGTTATTGGTGTAGGTGGTCAGGTAGCCAATATCAAATGCGTTGAATAGTCGGAAGTTGCTCGCAGCGGCAGGATCGCGCTGAATGCGGACGGTGCCGCCTCCGTTGTACCCTCCGCCGCTACCGTCGATGGTGAGCGCTTCATGTATGCGAAGTGCGTCAATGGTGCCGGGCAAAGGTGCCTGGAAGTTAATGACGGTTACGTTGTTGGTGAATACGATAGTGTCCGCCCCCGCTGTCCCCGCTGCGCAGCCATTAACCGAATTGTTGAAATTGGCCGCCTCAATCGCGTCGACCAATGCACATTGACCGGCAACCGGGGCGGCGCTGTTGGTGTTGACGGTGATGGTGGCTGCGGACGAGAGCGACCACGGCGCGATGACTGCGAACGCTATCGCGCCGCGTGTGATTAATGCGTTGGCGCGTCGAACAACAATTTTGGCGGTGGCATACATTCGGTACATACGGGCATTTCCCCAAGTTGATAAATTTGCATCGATGGACGCGATGAATCGTAGGGGCAGCAATTCGCTCGCAACAGTCAAAAGGCGAAGGTTTGGACGAAACGCGCAATGCGCTTTCGCTTTTTGTTTTGCCCTGTTATGGTCATGGCTTCGGAGTGGATGCCACTTCACAGCAACGATTCGTCAATGGCAGAAATTCGAAGCTTTGAACAGAACCAGATTGACGCCATCCTTGCCGATGCGGCGCGGTCGTTGGCCGAGGACAGACCCGACGAAGCCATGCGCCTGCTCGACAAACATCAAGCACGCCTGGCGAAAACGGCGGCAACCGAGTGCCGCGCGGCTGTTTTGGCATCGCGTGCTCTAGAACTCACCGGCGAAATGGAGGCGGCGAAGCAGCGCGCCGTGGAGGCGGAGCGGCTCGCCGTGTCGTGTGACGACTTGCTCTGCCAGGCGGAGAGCGTGGAAATGCAGGGGAAAGTGGCGCTACGGCAGCGCGATCTGCCCGTATGCATTCGCTTCTTTGAGCGCGCGATTCCGTTATGGCAGCGCGCGCAGAAGAGTAGCGAAGCGTTGACGCAACGTGGGCTCGCACGTACCTTGATCGGTCTCACATACGGCACGCTTGCGGCCCGGCAACTTAGCGTGGCGCGCGGTCATGTTGTCGAGGCCGTGCGCGTAGCGCGGCTCGCGCAACAACCCCGTATTCTTGGCAATGCACTCAATGCGGCCGGTGCCGTTTATCAGGCGCTGGCCGTATCGCATCACCCCAGTTACTCCGAAGGCGACTCGATCACAGTGCTGGACCCGTGCGCTGATCCGCTCGTGCAGCGCTATGCGGAGGCAGGGATTGCGACCTGCGTCGAGGCGGCACAGCATGCACTGGACGCAGGCAGTGAGCTCGACTACGTCATGATGCAATCGAACAGCGCGACGTTTGAAAATCTGGCGGGGCGCACCGAAACTGCCCTTGCGAAACACGAGGCACTGGTTAAATTTTGCCGTCGTAGCGGTCACAAGTATCTGCTGACCAGTGCGTTGCAGATGGTTGGTTGGTCGCTTCGAATTCTTGGTCGGAATCAGGAAGCAGAAAACACGCTACAGGAAGCGCTGGCCATCGCCAAGGATGCGAATACACGCGATATTGTCCTTTCGCTTCACTATGACCTTTCATTGGTTTACGAACAATTGGGACAGCCTAATAAGGCGCTGTTTCACCTGCGTGAATACATTCGCCGCGACGCGCGACGGACTCCATCAGTCGCACCCATCGCGTCGCCGCCGTCAGCCAAGGCTGCGGATGTTGAGATGCACGAGGCGCTGCTCGAAGACACCGGCGTTAAGGAGCCTAATCGACCGCTCATCGGTGTAACAAGTTACGACCCTTCGCACGTGTTTCGCGCCGAGAGCTACATCAATGCGCATTTGCGCGAGCGTATCGCGGTCGCTGACGTGGCTCGACACGCCGGGGTGAGCGTGCGCAACCTGCAGTTGGCATTCATGCGTCACCGGACGCAGTCTCCGCTCGCGTTCATACTTGCGGCGCGCCTGTCAGCCGCTCATAAGTACATGCTGCAGCCGCGTAGTCAAAAAATTACGGTTGCCGAAGTTGCGGAGTACTGGGGTTTTGAAAACGTCAGCCGCTTTAGCCGTGCCTACAAAGCGCAATACGGCAAGAGCCCGGCCGAGACTTTGGCGGGGTAGATTCGATGTTCAAGGTTGATCAAATTTTCCCGGCGCGCGGTGTTTCTGCTTGCCGACCGCTGATTCACTCACTCATTGCCTTCGCCTGCGGCGTCGGTACCATCTGTACATGTGCCATGGCTCAATCGCAGAGTGCTCGGCCCGAACCCCTGAGCGAATTGCGTTGGCTGCGTTCGGTTCGGCTCGCAACGGGTCTTGATCATCCGCAGGGCGTGGTGTCGGACGGTCAAAACGCGTATGTTGTTACTGGCGGCTTTGAACGGGGCGACAACGCCGTCAAACGAATTGCGCTGGCGGGTGGCAAAGTGGAGACGCTGGCGGCAGGCGGCGGGGTGACGACAGGTGTTATCGCGAGCGACGGTGTCTGGGTGTACTGGGGCGGAATCGGCGGCGGCAACGCGACGGGTACAACAAGCGGAACCGCACTGCCTGATCGCGCGACGTCGCTTCGGGCAGTGCCGACGGGCGGGGGCAACCCAATCGTACTCGCGTCCCTTCCTGCGCGACCGGCTGCAATAGCGCTTGATGAGACGTTTGCGTACGTCACAACATCCTCACGACAGCCAGAGAGCGGACGAATTGTGCGCGCCCCGAAGCGTGGCGGCACGGCGACGACGCTGCTGAGCGGCTACGCGGGACTTAGCGGCCTGGTGGTTGACGCGACATCGCTCTACTTCACGACGCCGGAGGGGCTCTATCGCGCGAATAAGGACGGCGCTTCGCCCACGTTGATAGTGGCTGGCGCGCGCAAGGCGATTCATCTTGCTGCCGACCGGGATCACCTCTATTTCTACGGCGAGCAGTCGGCTGGAAAGTGGGGGCTGTTCAAGCTCGCCAAAGCGGGTGGGTCGCCGATACGTCTGGCGAGCGACGTGCATTCGAACATGGATTTCGCCCTGTCTGAATCGGCGGCGTACTTCTTTCAGGAAACCCGTTCAACGTATTCAGGGCAAATCACTGTTTATGCGTTGCGCCGCGTGTCGAAAGCCGGCGGCAATGTCGAGACGATCGACGTTGGAGAAATTCCATCCGGCAAGCTTTCGGTGCGCGGCGATCACGTCGTGTTCACCGACATCAACAGCGTGTATTCCATCACGCCGTAGCCCGCGCCGGATTGACCGGGCCACAACGTCGCTAACCGACTGGCGGTAGCCAACCCATATTGGCGGCGAGTTGGGCAGCACTTGCGACGGCGACGATGAGTTCAATGGCGGCTAGCAGCGCGAAACCAGCAACGTGTAGTGCGCGACGGGATGGCGCGCGAGCCGCACGCTGTCCCACGCGGCCCACGGCAAGACCATTGCTGTCCCAAGCAATAGCACGTTAAGCGCGACATCAAACGAGATCCAGGGCAGGACGATGGCAACGAGGCCGAAAACGCTAGCGCAGATGAGTGCCTTTTTACTGGGCCGAGGGCTGTTGTCGTTGCTTGCCATGCTTACTCTGTCCTTCCTGGTCGCATTCGTCCTGATCGCGTCAACTGCATCAATCCACCACATTGCACCGCGTTGACCCGTTTCAGCGCACCTCTATCGAACAACCTGCGCCGCGCGCAACCAGCGCAACTGATCCGTCGCAAGGCTGCGTCTGCCTGCTACGTAGTCTGCGAGCGCTGCGTCCACGTGTCCTTCTGTCACATAGGCGCCAGTCGGCATTGTGTCGTTGAACACGAGAATGCGTCCTGCCGCGCGCTCAAAGCGGTAAGTCCAGTGCGTGTTGTGCGAATCAGCAATCAGCGCCACGACGTCAATGACGGGCACATACGGGAAGTCGGCCGCGTAGCGCGCTAAATGCGCGGCTACTTCAGCGCTTCGCCACTGCCCGCGCTCCACGTGTGAAGAGTTTGCCAGCGCAATGCGCGCGCGCGGCCCCACCGAAAGGGTACCGGGAACAAAGCCCACATCCACGAGCACGCGACCAGAGTACGTGGTGATGGTGGGGTGTTCAAATCGCTCTCGCGTGCGAACCTCCAGCCACTTCAAACCGCCGGGAGATCGCATGGCGGCAATCATCTCGGTCTGCGCGTAGGCAACGAGTTCGGCGCGGCGCTCACGCTCGACAGGGACGCGGCCTGCGAAGTATTTTTCGACAAGCCGTTGAATGGTCGCGTCGATTACGCCGGAATCCGTCATGCAGTATTCACGGCGCCCGGCGAAGCCGCACCCTGACGCGGCAATCGCTTCAACTACGGCCTTGCGCAGCGCGACCACGTCATCGAACTGGGCCCGCGCAGTCACCGCCGGTGGCGATGCGATCACAGCGTAGGGCGTGAACGCGATTGACGAAACCAAAGTGACGCACGAACGTAGCCATTTCGCGTATCGCTGCAAGACTCTCCCCTCTTATGTTCGCAATTTGACGCCGATTCTGGCATCAAAATGCGCGAGCGTCGTGGACGTTTTGCGCAACTACTTGCCGAAACTGTCTTGTTGGCTGCCATGCGTGTTGCTACGCTCTAGACAACAACTTGGATGGTTGCCGGGTACACGCATTCGATTTGCTCGTGACGACCGGGTTGAACGTGAACTGAGCATTGGCATTCAACGGAGGGGCGCTGGCGATGATTGTGTTGGCAGTATTGGTAACGTTCGCGACAGCCGCGTTTACCTTTGGCATCGGCGTGATCGTCGCGCTGGTTGCAATGGCCCTGTTCAAGGCGAACCGCAAGACCGCTTCTCCTATCAAGTCTTGGGGCATCGGTTCACTGAGTGTTGCCACGATGACAACCGCGCTGGTGATGCGCTCACATAGCGGGTGGGGTTACGCCGCCGGAGCGGCTGAACTCTGCGAGTTGATTTTCGGCGGTATCGCAGCGCTGCTACTGGTGCTGATCGGATTGGGGCAGGCCGGTCTCACCCGGTTGTTTCGGCGCAAGCCCGCGTCCATGCCCGCTGCGACTGCTGAAGGTGCGAATGCGCCAACCCCAACGACCGAGCCACGCCATGACTAGCGTCAACGGTGCCACCGACGCGACGTATGGGGCGGACGCGGCCAATCGCATCGTGTGGAACTGGCAGCACCAGAGGCGCGGCACGCTACAAACGATTATCGAGGCGACACCGGAGCGGCGACACTGGGTCGATCCATCTGCGCGACCTCCAGTGCCTGCGGCGCGAGCGAAGCTCGCCCAGGTACAACACTGCGCGTGCAGAATTAAAGACCGTCAAAATCTGACCCGCGCCCAGACAATGCATTCCTTCCAGTTGCCATGCGCCGGCGTTCGTTCGCGCGTAACGCTCGACCTGAAAAATACGCCACGCACCGCCTTCCATTCCCTGCGTCGAGTACTGGCTGATCCAGCCACCGCAGGAGTGAGACTTCGCATGGTCATGCGGCGTTACTTCGGCTGGCGGCATCATCTCCGAAGTGATGGCGACAGTCCGTATGGCTTGCGTCACCTTATCGGGGCAATGGCACTTGCTCTGCTGGCACCCGTGTTGCACGCAGAAGAAGCGAACTGTTCTGTGGCCGCCTGGGTGACCGATGACGATCCTGCGGGACTCAATGTGCGCGCCCGCCCGGATGCGCGGTCGCCTGTGCTGGCTCGCCTCAAACCGCCGGTCGCTGACGCCAAGGTCACCGTGAGCGCGGTTGCGGTGCAATCCGGTTGGGTCAAGATCGGTGCGGCCCATTCTGGAGACATCCAAATCTTCGCCGACGAAGGTTGGGTATCCAGCAAATGGGTTGCTGCAACCCTCGCGAAGGACCGCACGGATAGCAGCGGCGCGAATCAGGTGCCCTTGCGGTTGCGGCCGACGCTTCATAGTCCTCCCGCTGGAGTGATCGAAGCAGGCCTTGATGTGCGGCTGCTCGGTGTGCGATGCGGATGGGTCAACGTCGCAAGGCATGATCAACACGGTTGGGTGCGCAGTGGACAACTCTGTACTGACGCGGCGTCGCGCTGCCGATGGTGATACTAACGAAACTAGCGCAAAGAATGACTGCGAAGGACTTTTTAACTCTGAACACGCTGCGCGTCGTGATCGGCCGCATCGGTGCTCGCGCAGCGGGGTGGGGCGGCCTTGTCGCAATGATGCTGCTTACTGGTTGCGCCAGTGGCTTGCCCGACGAGAAGCGTTATGGCTATGCTCTTCCTGTGCAGCCCGCGCCCGACGCGTGGCCCGCCAAACCACCGTTATTGGCGATGCCAACGACAGCGAACGCCGGGTCGATCTTTCGATTCGTAGATCAGCCTGTGGGCACCGGCACCCAGATAGAAGCCATTGACGCCAACTCCGGCAGACGCCGCTGGCAAACGACCCTGCCTATACCCGCGCTGGTCTCGCCGTACAACCGCAATGAAACGTCCTTCGTGACCGATGCGACGTTGTTACCGGCAGGGTCGCAGGTGCTTGCGACGTATCGTTTCTTCGCGCCACCGCAACACGAACCTGGCAGCGTGCGGCCGGCGAACTACTACTGGGAGTTTGCGATTCTCGACGCCACTACGGGCCGCTTGCTGCGCCATGAGCGCCTTCCCGCGCCCGCGAGCGAGCTTTCCTACCTGCTCGTCGGCCGCACATGGTTGCTCACCGACAGCAAGCGCCACGAAACCAGTCGCCTCGACGTCAGCACGGGTGGGCGGCTGTGGGTTCACGCCGGTCTTTTCCGTGTCTCGGTTTTGACAGCGCAGACGATCGCGCTCTACCGCCACATTCTGGGCGACCGCTGGAGCGTGGCAGTACTGGACATCAATTCTGGCCGTGCGATCTTTGAGCAGACTTTCGACGCCCTGCCGTTGCAAACCATTCGCGCGGTGAGTTACCGCGACAACGTCGTCTATGTTGAATTTGGCGCGCAGTATGAATTCAATGTCGAACTAGGCGCACGTTACCAAAGCTATACCGTTGCGTTCGATGCCAATTCAAAAAAAGCGCTCTGGCGAACTGCTTTTTCACCCGTTCAATGAAGGAGGCATAGCGATGCTTACATGGATAACTACGGTCGCGTGTGTCATCATTTCCGTTGCGCTACTCGGCTGTGGATCGTCCGATCCATCGAGCACAGAGAGCGATCCGCTGGCAAGGTTGACCCACGAGGAACGATCAGCCGTGGAGCAATTGCTGAAGGGGGCTGGCTTGACAGCAAAACAGTTGCGGCCGGTGGGTCGATTGGGGATCGAGAAGAACGCACAGT